>NZ_JADBEC010000002.1:2053790-2396089 GCF_014873945.1 Rhizobium viscosum
GGTCGGCCTTTGCCATGGGGTCCAACATGGCGCCGAACAGATTGCCGAAGTGCTCGGCGCCAAGTCACCGCGCGAATTGGACTACATCTGCTCGGGCATCAACCATCAGACCTGGTTCGTTGATCTGCGTCTTAACGGCCGCAAGATCGGCAAGGATGAGTTGATCGCTGCCTTCGAGGCGCACCCGGTCTATTCGCAGCAGGAGAAGCTGCGTATCGACGTCCTGAAGCGCTTCGGCGTCTATTCGACGGAGAGCAACGGCCATCTCTCCGAATACCTGCCCTGGTATCGCAAGCGGCCGGACGAAATCACCCGCTGGATCGATATGTCGGACTGGATCCATGGCGAAACTGGCGGCTATCTGCGTCACTCGACGGAGACCCGCAACTGGTTCGAAACGGAATTCCCGCAATTCCTCGCTTCGGCCGAAAAGCCGATCGATCCGGCCAAGCGCTCCAACGAGCATGCGAGCCATATCCTTGAGGCGCTGGAGACCGGCCGGGTCTATCGCGGTCACTTCAACGTCAAGAACACCGGCGTTATCACCAACCTTCCGTCCGACGCCATCATCGAGTCGCCCGGCTTCGTCGATCGCTTCGGCATTAACATGGTCTCCGGCATCACCATTCCGGAAGCCTGTGCTGCGACCTGCATCTCCTCGATCAATGTCCAGCGCATGTCGGTGCATGCAGCTGTTACCGGCGATATCGATCTCCTGAAGCTCGCCGTCCTGCACGATCCGCTGGTCGGTGCCGTCTCGACGCCGGAAGAGGTTTGGCAGATGGTCGATGAAATGGTCGTTGCCCAGGCCCGCTGGCTGCCGCAATATGCTGATGCTGTGCCGGCCGCCAAGGAGAGGCTAGCTAATTCCAAGGTCAAGACGCGAGAGTGGGAAGGGGCCGCGCGCCGCAATGTCCGCTCAATCGAGGAGCTTCGCGTCGAAAAGGCGGCGCTGAAGCAGGCCGTCTAGAGCAATTCCAGCAAAAGTGCGCTGCGGTTTTGCGTACGGAATTGCGTGAAAACAAGGAGCTGGGCCAATCCGTATTTCGAAGAAAAACGAATTGACCTAGCTCAGGGTGAGGGAGGCTGCGGCGGCTCTTCGGGAGGAAGGCCGTCCGCGCCCAAGCTTCCTTCATCGTCGTTTGAGGAGAAGCGGAGACGCGTACAAGCGCTCCGGAACAAGAGGGAGAGACGATGACGAATTTCCGTAAGATCGGCATCCTGGCAGGACTGGCGCTTGGCGTTTCAGTCGCGGCCCTGAATGCCTATGCGTCCGAGCCAACGGTACCGCCGGCGCCGCCGGCGTTCCCCGCGGAAGGCAAGATCAAATATGTGTCCCGCGACTCCATCCTGGAGTTCAAGGCGCTGCCCGAATATCACGAGCCGGACTGGGTGACGAAGAATTTCGTCGACAGCGGCAAGCTGCCGGCGGTCAAGGATCGCCTGCCCAAGGAACCGATGGTCTTCAAGACCGAAAACATGCCTGACGGTCCCGGCGTCTATGGCGACGTGATGCGCCATGTCATCGGCGGTCGTCCGGAAGGCTGGAACTACGGCGCCGGTCAGACGCAGGGCTGGGGTGGCATCGACATCGGCCTCTCCGAATGCCTGACGCGCACAGCACCGCTCTTCCAGGTGGAAGCCAAGGATACCGAGCCGTTGCCGAACCTCGCCAAGGGCTGGGAGTGGTCGCAGGACGGTCACAAGCTCACCATGCACCTGATCGAAGGCGCCAAGTGGTCCGACGGCGCGCCCTTCAATGCCGATGATCTCATGTTCTATTGGGAAGACGAAGTCATCGACCCGAACGTTTCGCCGCTCGGCGGCGGTGCGTCACCGGAAGCCTTCGGCGAGGGAACGACGCTCACAAAGATCGACGACTACACGGTCGAATGGACCTTCAAGGAAGCCTTCCCGAAGCAATACCTCTATACGATGGCCTACCCGAACTTCTGCCCAGGTCCGTCGCACATTCTCAAACCCCAGCATCCGAAATATTCGAAGAACACCTACGATCAGTTCAAGAATGCCTTCCCGCCGGAATTCATGAACATGCCGGTCATGGGCGCCTGGGTGCCGGTGGAATATCGGCCTGACGATATCATCGTCATGCGCCGCAATCCCTACTACTGGAAGGTCGACGAGAAGGGCAATCAGCTGCCTTATCTCAATGAGCTGCACTACAAGCTCTCGACCTGGGCCGACCGTGACGTGCAGGCCGTTGCCGGTTCCGCCGACTTCTCGAACCTCGAGCAGCCGGAGAACTTCGTGGCCTCGCTGAAGCGTGCCGCAGAAAAGACCGCTCCGGCGCGTCTCGCCTTCGGCCCGCGCCTCATCGGCTATAACCTGCGCATGAACCTGTCGGGCAATGGCTGGGGTGATCCCGATGCCCGCAGCCAGGCGATCCGCGAACTCAACCGCAACGAAGACTTCCGCAAAGCCGTGACCATGGCGGTCGACCGCAAGGCGATCGGCGACTCCCTCGTCAAGGGACCGTTCACGGCAATCTATGCAGGCGGCCTTTCCTCCGGCACGAGCTTCTATGATCGCAACTCGACCGTCTACTATCCTTTCGACCTAAAGGGTGCCAAGGCGCTGCTCGCCAAGGTCGGCCTGAAGGATACCGATGGCGACGGCTTCTTGAACTTCCCGGCCGGAACAGCTGATGGCAAGGACGTCGAGATCGTGCTTCTGGTCAATAACGACTATACCACCGACAAGAGCCTTGCCGAAGGTGTCGTTGGCCAGATGGAGAAGCTCGGCATCAAGATCATCATCAACGCTCTTGATGGCCCCAAGCGGGATAATGCGCATTATGCCGGTCAGTTCGACTGGCTGATCCAGCGCAATACAACCGAGCTCGCCTCCGTAGTGCAGAACACCGAACAGCTTGCCGCGGTCGGCCCGCGTACCAGCTGGCACCACCGCGCCGGCAAGGATAATCAGCTCGATCTCCTGCCTTACGAAAAGGAGCTTGCCGACATCGTCAACAAGTTCCGCACGAGCCAGGACAATGACGAACGCGTTGCGCTCATGAAGCAGTACCAGAAGACGGCAACTGAACACGTCGATACCGTCGGCCTGACCGAATATCCAGGCGCGCTGATCATCAACAAGCGTTTCTCGAATATTCCCGAGGGTACGCCGATCATGATGTTCAACTGGGCCGAGGATTCCGTCATTCGCGAGCGTGTGTGGGTGGCCGCCGACAAGCAGGGCAAGTACGAACTCTTCCCTCAACAGCTTCCCGGTAAGCCCGGGGACAAGGGTCCGATAAACTAAGAGCTCCCTCCCGAACGACAACAGCTTCCGGTCGCGCGTGCTGCGCGCGGCCGGTCAGAATCAACGAGCCGGCCGCGCTGAGACGAGCGACTGGCGGCAAGGAGAAGCGAACCGTCTGATGTTACGATTCCTGCTCATGCGTATCGCCTCGGCGATCCCCGTCCTCTTCATCCTGAGCGTGGTGACCTTCGCCATCATCCAGGCGCCACCAGGAGATTATGCCGATTACATCCGTTCGCAGTTGATCAATCAGGGCGGAGCTTCCTTCGCGCAGGCCGATGCGCAGGCTCAGGCCTATCGTGTCGAACATGGCCTCGATCAGCCGCTGGTCGTCCAGTATGTCAACTGGATCACGGGAATCGTGACCAAAGGCGATTTCGGCTACAGCATGTTCTACAACAAGCCGGTGGCCGATGTTGTCGGCGAGCGCCTGCCGCGCACGCTGGCCCTGGCGCTGGTCTGCCACATTTTTGCATCCATCCTCGGCATCACTTTCGGCATCTGGGCGGCGACCCGTCAATACAGCTGGATCGACAGCCTGCTCTCCGGCATCTCTTTCCTCGGCATGACGGTGCCGCGCTTTCTGATGGCGCTGATCATCGTCTACCTGCTCGTCTTCCAGTTCAACGTGACGGAAATCGGCAGCTTCTTCTCACCGCAATATGGCGGAGCGCCGTGGTCCTGGGCGAAATTCATGGATCTCGTGAGCCACGTCTGGCCGGTCGTCGCGATCGCCACCTTCGGCGGGCTCGCCTACAACATGCGCGTCATGCGCGGCAATCTGCTCGATACGCTGAACGCCCAATATGTCGAGACAGCGCGTGCCAAGGGGCTTTCGGGCGGCGCGGTCGTCATGCGCCACGCTGTTCCAAACGCGCTCCATCCGCTCGTCATGTATCAGGGTGTCGTGCTTCCGTACATGCTGACTGGCGAGATCGAGACCGCGATCATCTTCGCTCTGCCAACCGTCGGCCCGGCAATCGTCGGCTCCATGGCGATCGGTGACGTCTATGTCACCGCGACTTTCATGCTGGTGCTGTCGGCCACGCTGATCGTCGGCAACATCATCGCCGACATGCTGCTTGCCATGCTCGATCCGCGGGTCCGTCAATATGGAGGAGCCTGATATGTTCGCCTTCGACTCTTCCACACCGCCGCCGCCACACGAGGAAACGGTCAAGAATACCAGCCATGGCAATGAGAGCTATATGGCGCTGGTCTGGCGCCGGCTGCGGCGCTCCTGGACCGGCATGATCGGCCTCATCCTCGTCGGCCTCCTGATCATCATGGCGATCTTTGCGGATTTCTTCGCGCCGATGGACCCGAAGGCGACCGATGTCGGCTTTGCGCCGCCGCAGCTGATCAGCATCCACGACAAGGAGGGCAGTCTCGTCTGGCCGCGCGTCTATGCGCTTGCGGATTCCGAAGAGCTCGATCCGGTCACTTTCCAGCCGGTCGTCGGCCTGGATTATGACAATCCGCGTCTGCTCGGCTTCTTCGTGAAGGGTTCTGACTATAATCTGCTCGGTCTCATCCCGGCCAATCGCCATTTCTTCGGCACGGTCGATGGCGAGCCAGTGCATTTCCTCGGTACCGACAAGTTCGGCCGAGACGTGCTGTCGCGCGCCATTATCGGCTCACGCATCTCGCTGATGATCGCGCTGACGGTGGTCTTCATCGTCACGGTCGTCGGCACCACTGTCGGGATGGTGTCAGGCTACTATGGCGGTGCCTTCGATGTCTGGGTGCAGCGCTTCGTCGAGCTTGTGCTCGCCTTCCCGCAGCTGCCTCTTTATCTAGCGCTGACATCGCTGATTCCGATCACAGCACCGACCAACATCTTCCTCGCCTTCGTGATCTTTGTCATGTCGGCGCTTGGCTGGGCGCAGATGTCGCGCGAGGTGCGCGGCAAGACTCTGGCGCTGGCGCGCATCGAATATGTGCGGGCGGCAATGGCCGTTGGTGCCACCGACCGGCGCATCATCTTCCAGCATATTTTCCCGAATGTGATGAGCCACGTGATCGTCGCCGTCACCATCCATATTCCGAGCGTCGTGCTGCTCGAATCCTTCCTCGGCTTCCTCGGCTTTGCCGTGAAGCCACCGCTGATCTCCTGGGGGCTGATGCTGCAGGATACGGCGAATTATTCCGTCATCGGAACCTATCCCTGGATTCTCTCGCCCGTCGCCTTCGTGCTGGTCACCGTCTTCGCCTTCAATGCTTTGGGCGACGGTCTGCGCGATGCGGTCGATCCCTATTGAGGTGATGAAGATGGCTCTTGCTCTCGTTAGTTCCTTTGCCCCGCCCGTCCGTCATGATCACGACGGGCGCAAGGAAAGCCCTGTTATCGATGCGCGCAATATCGGCGTGAATTTCAAGGTCGAGCATGGCACCGTCGAAGCCGTGAAGGATATTTCCTTCCAGCTCTATCGCGGCGAAACGATCGCCATCGTCGGTGAATCCGGCTCCGGCAAATCGGTAACGGCACGCACCGTCATGGGGCTTCTTTCCAAGCGCGCGGTGATCTCGCCACGTTCGAGTGTCGAATATGACGGCAATAACATCCTGAAATTTTCCGAGAAGGCCCGCCGCAGGCTGCGCGGCGACCGCATCTCGATGATCTTCCAGGAGCCGATGAGTTCGCTGAACCCGATCTACACGATCGGCAGCCAGATCGTCGAAGCGATCCGCGTCCATCGGAAGATGAGCCGCAAACAGGCCAATGCCAAAGCGCTGGAGCTTTTGAAGCAGGTGCAGATTCCCGACCCGGAAGCGCGTCTGCTGCAATATCCGCACCAGCTTTCCGGTGGTCAGCGTCAGCGCGTGATGATCGCGATGGCGCTTGCCAATGATCCCGATGTCCTGATTGCCGACGAGCCGACGACGGCACTCGACGTGACCGTTCAGGCGCAGATCCTCAACCTCATCCGCAATCTGCAGACGCAATTGCGGATGGCAGTGATCCTGATTACCCACGATCTGACGGTCGTGCGCAAGTTCTCCGACTATGTCTATGTGATGCAGCATGGCGAGATGCGCGAGCACAATGTCACCGAGCAGCTCTTCGCCAATCCGCAGCATCCTTATACCAAGCATCTTCTGGGATCCGAGCCGCGCGGCCAGGCCAACCCGCTGCCTGAGGGATCGGACATCATTCTCGACGCCCGTGGCGTGCGCGTCTCCTTCATGCTGCGCCATGGTGGCTTCTTCAGACCGGAACTACGCGAACTGGTCGCCGTCGACAGTCTCAATCTGACGCTGCGACGACACGAGACGCTGGGCCTCGTCGGTGAATCCGGTTCGGGCAAGACGACCTTCGGCCAGGCTATTCTCAGGCTCAATGACACTGATAATGGCGAGATCTATTTCGACCGCCAGCCGATCCACGGCAAGTCACGGGCGGAAATGCGGCCCTTGCGTTCGCGCATGCAGATCGTCTTCCAGGATCCGTTCTCCTCCCTCAACCCGCGTATGACGATTGGTCAGATCATCGAGGAAGGGCTGGTCGTCAACAAGCTTGGTGCCACCAAGGGCGAACGTCTCGACAGGGTCCGCGAAGCGCTGATTGCCGCCGGCATGCCGGGCAATATCCTGTCGCGCTTCCCGCATGAATTTTCAGGTGGCCAGCGCCAGCGCATCGCCATTGCGCGGGCGATCGCGCTGGAGCCGGAATTCATCCTGCTCGACGAGCCGACCTCGGCGCTCGATCTGTCCGTCCAGGCGCAGATCATCGAACTCCTGCGCAAGCTGCAGGATGAGCGAGGCCTGAGCTACCTGTTCATTTCGCATGACCTGAAGGTCGTGCGCGCCCTCTGCCACCGTGTCATCGTCATGCAGCACGGCAAAATCATGGAAGAGGGACCCGTCAACGAAGTCCTTTCCAATCCCAAGACACCCTACACCGAACGGCTCGTCAAAGCCGCTTTCGAGGTAGCCTGATTTC
Organism: Rhizobium viscosum; assembly: GCF_014873945.1. Lineage (NCBI taxonomy): Bacteria > Pseudomonadati > Pseudomonadota > Alphaproteobacteria > Hyphomicrobiales > Rhizobiaceae > Rhizobium > Rhizobium viscosum. The sequence goes on from NZ_JADBEC010000002.1 coordinate 2,061,016, forward strand.
AGAATGCCGGAGGTTCATATGGCAAATCCCAGAATAACGTTCATTGGAGCTGGCTCCACCGTTTTCATGAAGAATATCGTCGGCGACATCCTTCAGCGTCCGGCGCTGTCAGGCGCCACGATCGCGCTCATGGACATCAACCCGCAGCGACTGGAAGAAAGCGCCATCGTCGTCAACAAGCTGATTTCGACGCTTGGCGTGAAGGCGAAGGCGGAAACCTATTCCGATCAGCGCAAGGCGCTCTCGGGCGCCGATTTCGTCGTCGTCGCCTTCCAGATCGGTGGTTACGAGCCCTGCACGGTGACCGATTTCGAAGTGCCGAAGAAATACGGCCTGCGCCAGACGATTGCCGACACGCTCGGCGTCGGCGGCATCATGCGTGGTCTGAGAACCGTGCCGCATCTCTGGAAGATCTGCGAGGATATGCGCGCCGTCTGCCCGAACGCCATCATGCTGCAATATGTAAACCCGATGGCGATCAACACCTGGGCGATTTCAGAGAAATACCCCGATATCAAGCAGGTTGGCCTTTGCCATTCCGTGCAGGGCACGGCGATGGAGCTCGCCCACGATCTCGATATCCCCTATGACGAAATCCGCTACCGCTCGGCCGGCATCAACCACATGGCCTTCTACCTGAAGTTCGAGCATCGCCAGCCGGATGGTTCCTACAAGAACCTCTATCCGGATTTGGTGCGCGCCTATCGCGAGGGACGTGTGCCGAAGCCCGGCTGGAACCCGCGCTGCCCCAACAAGGTGCGCTACGAGATGCTGACACGTCTCGGCTACTTCGTTACCGAAAGCTCGGAGCATTTTGCCGAATACACGCCTTACTTCATCAAGGAAGGCCGCGAGGATCTGATCGAAAAATTCGGCATTCCGCTTGACGAATATCCGAAGCGCTGTATCGAGCAGATCGCCCGCTGGAAGGGGCAGGCGGAAGCCTATCGTTCGGCCGACAAGATCGAGGTCAATGAATCGAAGGAATATGCCTCCTCGATCATCAATTCGGTCTGGACTGGCGAACCCTCGGTCATCTACGGCAACGTCCGCAATAATGGCTGCATCACTTCGCTGCCGGCCAATTGCGCTGCCGAAGTGCCCTGCCTGGTCGATGCCTCGGGCATCCAGCCGACCTATATCGGCGACCTGCCGCCGCAGCTGACGGCACTGATCCGCACCAATATCAATGTCCAGGAACTGACGGTTCAGGCACTGATGACGGAAAACCGTGAGCATATCTATCATGCCGCGATGATGGATCCGCATACGGCTGCCGAGCTCGACCTCGATCAGATCTGGTCGCTGGTGGACGAACTGCTCGCCGCTCATGGCGACTGGCTGCCGGAATGGGCCCGGCCGAGCAAGATGCGCGCGGCCTGAGAGCCTGTAAATCAATCGGTGCCGGTTTAAAGTCGGCGCCGATCACATCATCGGTCAGGACAGCCTACCTTCGTCGTCGATCAAGGTCAGCCGGCAAGGGCTTTTATCGCTCCATTGCCACAACACGAGATTGAGATCGTCGGCTCTGGCCGCCGGTGCAAAGCTTCTGACAAGCAGCCCGTGATAGCCGTCGGACAGGAGTTCGCGCGCAAGCATTTGCGTTCTTGCTTCGCCCTTGGCCTTCATCTCATCGCGCCAGCTTGCTGCGGCGAGCGCTGCAGCCTCGATACCGAGCTTTCGAAGGGCGGTCTCGTCCCTCGTGTCGAAGATCCGTTTGATATCGGCCTCGTAAGAGACGAGTGTCGTCGGCTGCAGGCTGCCGACCTGATTGGCTTCCCGGAGTGCCGTCAGCACAGAGAGCGACGTATAAAGCGCTGGCGTTCCCTTGGGGTTGAAGCGGCCGCCATAAAGTTCTGCGCCCCGGCCGGAGAGCGGCTGGCGTGCATAGATCGGGTTCAGTGCGCGATATAGCTTTCCTTCGTAGCGCATCGGCCGAAATCAAGCGTGGATACCGGCATCAATCGCATCGATAAAGTCGAGGACTTCCTCCGCCCGCCCGTCGCGAACGAGCTGCATAGCTGTCTGGCCCGAAAAGCCTGAAAGGGGTTCGGAACGATACCAGGCATAGGCCATCAGCGCCGAGCCGAAGCGGGGCTCGACCTTGTTGACGACCTCGATCATCTCGCGCAGGCGCCGTTGCGTCTTGTCAGAGCGCAGGCGGTCCTTGCGCTGGATTGCATCCTTGCCAAGGCCGGCCGTGCGAGCAATCTCCTCGCTCGTCGTGCGAAAGGCATCGGCGATCTTGCGCGGGGCAAACAGCCCGTCATCTGCATATTGTGCCAAGCCCATGATCCATCTCCATGCCGTCCATACTGACGTTATATAGCGTCAAAATAAGCGGCGTTCAATGGCTGAAGCTCGACAGGTAATCTTTGCCGATCATCTCAGCCCGCCCTGGAGCCGATCGCCATAGCCGGTACATTGGTGCCCCGACCGCCATCGGATCGTTGCCGGAGGGATGGTCGTCTTCGCCATTTGTCCGGCAAATTTCGTCAGCGCTTCCTCGTCTTGCAGCGTTTTGCCCCGGTAGAATCTCCATTGCAATTTTCCAGCCGTATGGCGGCAACCGATGCCACGGATCCGCTGCCGGTGATGATGAGGTCGTAGGTCCCGCTCACATTTCAGCGGCCAAAGAACAGCGTTTCGGCATTCTCGATGAAGATTTTGCGGGCAAGCGTAGGGGCGCCAATGGCCTCCTGCATCCCGTCGATCAGGTCGGCGTCATCGGGCATATCGCTCCAGAGCTCGGTGTGCGGCCAGTCGCTGCCCCAGAGCAGCTTTTCCGGATGGCTGGCGGCAAGCGCCTGCACCACCTCGGCAAAGCCGGCATAGCCGTGCTCGCGCGTCAGCCTGTAGGGAGCCGTCAGCTTGACGTAGCCGCTGGGATTATCGGCGAGCCTCTGGAGCGCAGGAAGATGTTGGCGCCATGCGCCGTCGGCGAGTGGTATGAAGCCCAGATGATCGAGGACAAAGCGGACGCCTAGATGCGGCAGCCGTCCGGCAAGGCCATCGATCTGGTCCGGACTGATCTGAAGCTGCAGCGACCAGCCGAAATCGCGGATGTTAGCCGCAAGCGTTTCAGCCGCAGTAAGCGGCAGGCCGCCCTTGTTGCGCGTGTTGATACGAACGCCGCGTACCCCAAGTCGGTCGAGACGGGCAATCTCCGTGGGGTCTGTCTCGGGATCGATGACGACGATGCCCCGCAACCGGTCCGGAAAGGCGGCCAAGGCCTCGACCAGAACCTGGTTGTCGAGGCCGTAGACGCTCGGTTGCACGAGGATGCCCCTGCCGATGCCGAGCCGGTTGGCAAAGGCGATCCAGTCGGCCGTCGTCGCGATCTGCGGCGTATAGCTGCACGGCGTATTCAGCGGTGCGTCCGACCGAAACACATGGAAATGTGTGTCGATTGTGCCCAGAGGCAGCGGTTTTTTCGGAAGACGAGTCAACGGCATGCGTGGCAAGCAGAATGGCGCTTCACTATCCGGCTCACTCATTTCCGTTCCAGTTCCTCATGCTGGAGGAAATCGAAATCGGCGCCTTCGTCGGCCTGCAGCACGCGCGTATGGTAGAGCTTCGCATAACCGCGCACCGGCTTGGCAGCCGATATCTCTCCGAGTTCCGCCATCCGCCGGTCGAATTCCGGCTGATCAATGGCAAGGTCTATGCGTCGCTCTTTGACGTCGAGGCGGATGCGGTCGCCCGTTTTCACGATCGCCAACGGTCCGCCGGCGGTGGCTTCGGGGGCGATGTGGAGCACGATGGTGCCGAAGGCGGTGCCGCTCATGCGGGCATCGGAGATTCGCACCATGTCCTTGACGCCTTGCCGGGCGAGCTTGCGCGGGATCGGCAGGTAGCCGGCTTCGGGCATGCCCGGCGCGCCTTTCGGACCGGCATTGCGCAGAACGAGAATATCGTCGGCGCTGACATCGAGGTCGTCGCTATCGATCCGGAGCGTCATGTCCTCGATGGAATCGAAGACAACCGCTCGCCCCTCGTGCTGCAGCAAATCCTTCGATGCGGCAGATTGTTTGATGACGGCGCCCCGAGGCGCAAGGTTGCCATGGAGTACGGCAATGGTGCCGATCGGCTTCAGCGGCTTTTCGATAGTGCGGATGATTGTCTGCCCAGGCTCATCGGGGGCCGCGTCGATCACCTCGCCAATGGTCTTTCCGTGGACCGTCTGCTGGCTGCCGTCGATCTCGTGGCGAACGGCCTTCAGCAGCGTCTGCACCCCGCCGGCCTCATGGAACTGTTCCATATAGTGCTGGCCGGAGGGCTGCAGATCGACGAGCAGTGGTATGACTTTGCCAAGCCTGTCGAGTTCAGCCATGTCGAGGCGAATGCCGAGCCGCCCGGTAATGGCGGCAAGATGGACGACGGCGTTGGTCGAGCCGCCCATCGCCTGCAGGGCGACAAGGCCATTGCGGATGGCCGCAGGTGTGAGGATATCGCGGACAATCGGCGCGTCCGGGTTGGCAGCAAGCCCGGCGGCGACACGGCCCGTCTCTTCGGCGAGCCGCACCCGCTCGGATTCGGCAGCGGGTGCCGATCCCGCCCGCGGCAGGCAGAGACCCATGACCTCGGTCAGGTTGGCCATGGTGCTCGCCGTTCCCATGACCGTGCAGGTGCCGATCGAGCTTGCGAGCTTGTTATTGACGTCGGTAATCTCCGCCTCGTCGATTTCGCCTGCGCGGAAGCGGCCCCAGAAACGGCGGCAATCGGTGCAGGCGCCGAGCCTTTCGCCCTTGTGATGGCCGACGGCCATCGGCCCTGTCGGCAGGAAGATCGCCGGGATCTCGCTGCTGGCGGCGGCCATGATCTGCGCCGGCAGGGTCTTGTCGCAGCCGCCGATCAGGATCACTGCATCCATCGGCTGGGCGCGGATCATCTCCTCGGTTTCCATCGCCATCAGATTGCGCAGGTACATCGAGGTCGGCGAGGCGAAGCTCTCGTGGATGGAAATGGTCGGAAAGACCATCGGCATGGCGCCGGCCAGCATGACGCCGCGCTTGGCGGCTTCGATCAGCTGCGGGACATTGCCATGGCAGGGGTTGAAATCGCTGTAGGTATTGGCAATCCCCACGATCGGGCGATCGAGGGCATCGTCCGAATAGCCCATCGCCTTGATGAAGGCCTTTCGGAGGAAAAGGGAAAAACCCTGATCGCCGTAACTCGTCAGCTTGCGACGAAGACCGCTCGACATTGTTCCTCCCTCGTCTCTTAAATCGAGCTCAAGCCTAGTGGGATATGCAAGATTGTCAATAAAGAAGATGTGCCAGTGATGCCGGCAACTGCGATGTTCGGGAAATGAAATACGAATAATGCTAGTTAATTTGATATTTTTCCGCTTTTTCATCTCGAATGCGCATTGGCATTTCTAATGATGACGTCTAAATTATCGATAAAATGAGGTGCGGTTCATGGCAGAGATCAAACGAAGGCGGGTGGGGATCATCGGTGCCGGCTGGGTCAGCGAATATCACCTGCCGGCGTGGATGAAACAGTCGGCGCGCGCCGAGGTCGTGGCGATCGCCGATCCCTCGGCGGAGGCGCGGGCGGCCAGAAGCGGGGCTTTCGGCATTCCCGGAAACTATGCAAGCGCGGAAGCAATGCTGGCGGAAGAAGCGCTCGATGCCGTTGATATCTGTGCGCCGCGCGAGGCTCATGTCGAGCTTGTGCGGCTGGCGGCGCAAAACGATCTCGATATTCTCTGCCAGAAGCCGCTGGCGCCCGACTACGAACAGGCAGTTGCTCTCATTGCCGGTCTGCCGCCGTCCATCCGCTTGATGGTGCACGAGAACTGGCGGTTTCGCGCCTATTACCGGCGGCTGAAGGCCTGGCTGGAGGAGGGGATTGCCGGCAATATCAGGCAGGTCCAGTTCGAATTCTTCTCAAGCGGCATGATCGTCGATACTGACGGCAACAGGCCAGCGCTCATCCGCCAGCCGTTTTTCCGCAGGCAGCAGCGTCTGCTGGTCATGGAGGTGATGATCCATCATCTGGATACGCTGCGCTACCTGCTCGGCGAAATGGAGGTGGTCGCCGCGCGGCTTGAGCGCAGCAATGACGACATTGTCGCCGAGGATGTTGCCTCTGTAGTCTTACGCCGGCTGGACGACGGGGTGATCGTCACTGTAAACGCCAATCTGGCGGTGCATGGCGCGCCGCCGGCGCCGCGCGATCATCTTCGGATTTTTGGCACGCAGGCGGCGCTGGAATTGTATGGAAACCGTCTTTCGGCAACGGGCCATGCCGGCCGCGGGGAGGAATTCGATGCGGATGCCGTCTACCAGGGCGCCTATGACGCAACGATCGCGCATTTCCTCGATGGGCTGGACGGACGTGCGGTGATGGAGACGGTGCCCGACGATAACCTGAAGACGCTGGCACTGGTCGAAGACATTTATCGGCTGAGCCGGTTCGACGCTCAACGCAAACCGCGATAAGATGGCCCGCCGCCGGAGGACTATTGATGCAGACGCTCGATGATATCAGTGAAGACGAGACCGAACACGACGATCTGAGCATTGCGCGCGCGCTTGAAGAAGACATCATCTTCGGACGGCTGGCGCCCGGCACGCGGCTCACCGAAGACACCCTGCTGGCGCGCTTCCATGTCACCCGTCATTTTGCCCGCCAGGCGATTGTCCAGCTGGAGACGATGGGCATCGTCGTGCGCGAGCGCAATAAAGGCGCAACCGTCCGCTCGCTGACCCCGCGGCAGGTGCAGGAGATTTACGATGTGCGCGAGTTACTGCAGCGGCAGGCCGCCCTCTGGATTCCCTTGCCCGCGCCCGACGAACTGATCGCCGAGCTGATGGCTCTGCATGAAGAGCACGGCCGGCACGTCGAATCCGGCTACCTGCGCGGTGTGCACGAAACGAACGACAAGTTCCATCTGACGCTTTTCAGCGCCTGCGGCAATTCCTATCTCGTCCAGTCGATCGAGCTCTATATGCGTCTCAGCCTGCCGGTGCGCGCCAACTCAATGTCGAGCAAGGAATCGCTGCAGATCTCGCACGAGCATCATAGGCTGATGATCGAGATGCTGAAGGGCAGGGACAATTGGGTTCTGGCACAACTCTGCGTTGACCACCTGCAGCCGAGCAAGAAGCGCTATCTTGCTTATGTGAGCGAAAATTGAGGCCCTAGACAGGCTGGTCGGCAATCATGTCGGCCTGCGCTCGCCATCCCCCAGCAAGACCGAAACCTCGGCACGCTCCGGTGCGCCGAGCCGCCCACCAAAGGTGCTGCATTTCAGCGCCGCGGCGGCAGAGGCCATTCGAATGGCGGCATCTGTCGTCAATCCTTCGGTGACCGCCAGCGCATAGGCGCCGTGGAAAATATCCCCGGCCGCCAGCGTGTCGACCGTCTTGACCTGAAATGCAGGTACATGCGTGACGTCAGCTGTTTCTTCGTTCCACCAATAGCTGCCGCGCTCTCCGGCCGTGACCACGATCAAAGCCTGCGGATATTGCTTCTTGAGAATCGGCACCATGCCGGCCGGATCGTCGATCTGCGAAAGGCCGCGGGCTGCCGGCTCCGAAAAGATGATGTGGTCGGCATGTTTTGCCAAGATGTCGATAATCTCAGGCGGGGCGACATCGCCATCGAGGATCGCGGGCTTTCCTGCTGCCCTTGCTGCCTGAAGGACGTTGAGGGCGAGAGCCGGCCAGCGCACATCCACCATGACGGCATCGAATGTAGTGAGATCGTCGACCGTGACCTTCCTGACATCTTCATGCAGCCGCGGGTCGTAGAAGGGAATGATCAGCCTTTCCCCATCGTCATCGATCAGGATTGTCGAAACGGCCGAGTGGGCGCCGGCAACCCGTGTGCTCCCACTGACATCAATGCCGGCCTGGCCCAGTTCAGACAGAATCTGCTCTCCAGCCTGATCGTCGCCGACCGCGCCCCACAGGCTTGCCAGACCGCCGAGGCGCACGATCGCATAGGCCGCACTCGAGGCCATGCCTTCGGCGACCTGCAGCATCTCATGGGGCAGAACCTTGCCCGACGTCTGAGGAATCGTGCGAACACGAAACAGCGTATCGAGAACGGCCGCACCGACACAGAGCACGTGGCGCGGCTTACCGCCTGCATCGGAGAAGGTAGAGCTCAAATGCGTCGGCCAGTTGATTTGTCGAAGAGATGGACGCTTGCCGGATCGATCGCGATCGAAACCGTATCGTCGTAAGCGATTGCCAGCCGTTCGCGGAAGAGGCAGGAAATCTGTTCGCCATTGCAATCCAATTTGGCGAAGATTTCCGATCCGGTTCCCTCGACGATTTCGGCGCGGCCGGAAATTCCGTCTTGGCTGGCGCGGATATGTTCGGGACGGATGCCGTAGACCAGCTGACCGGCGGGTGGTGCGCTTTTGACATTTTCAGGCAGCGGCAGGATGAGGCCCTTCTGCGTGCGGAAAACGCCTTCTTCAATTTTGCCGTCGATGAAATTCATTGAGGGCGAGCCGATAAAGCCGGCGACGAAAAGATTGGCGGGCCGGTCATAGAGTTCCAGCGGAGCGCCGACCTGTTCGATGACGCCATCATGCAGAACGACGATCTTGTCAGCCATAGTCATCGCCTCGATCTGGTCATGCGTTACATAGATCGTCGTCGTCTTGATACGTTGATGTAGCGATTTGATCTCGGCGCGCATCTGCACGCGCAATTTGGCATCGAGATTGGACAGCGGCTCGTCGAACAGGAAAACCTGAGGATCACGTACCAGCGCTCGGCCCATGGCAACGCGCTGACGCTGGCCGCCTGAGAGCTGCTTGGGGAAGCGGTCGAGCAGTTTTTCGAGACCAAGAATGTTGGCCGCCTTGTTGACGCGCTCCGAAATCTCCGACGTATCGGCCTTCTTCAGCTTCAGGGCAAAGCCCATATTATCGGCGACGCTCATATGCGGATAGAGCGCGTAGTTCTGGAAGACCATCGCGATATCGCGGTCGCGGGCCCTCAGGTTGCTGACATCACGAGCACCGATCCGGATTTCGCCATCGCTCATTTCTTCAAGACCGGCAATCATGCGCAGCAGGGTGGATTTGCCGCAGCCGGACGGACCGACGAGCACGACAAATTCTCCGTCGGCGATGTCGACGCTGATGTCCCTGATGACATTGACGGCGCCAAAGCGCTTCTGGACGTTTCGAATATTCACATTTGCCATGTTGATAGTCCTTTGAATGTCCGGTCAGCCGCCCTTGACGGCGCCAGCCGTCAGGCCGGCAACGATCTGCTTTTGCGCAAACATGGTCAGCACCAGCACGGGTAGCGTGACGATGAGCGCGGCGGCGGCAAGCGGCCCCCAGCTGACCTGCTCAAACGACAGCATGTTGTAGACGGCCACAGGCAGGGTTCTGGTTTCGCGGCTCGCAAGCACGATGCCGAATACGAAGTTGTTCCAGGAGAAGATGACAGACAGAATGAAGGCCACGACGATGCCGGGCTTGGCGATCGGCAGCGCCACCAGACGGAAGACCTGCCAGGATGTCGCGCCGTCGATGCTGGCGGCCTCTTCAAGCTCCATTGGCGTCGTTTCGAAATAGCCGATCATGATCCAGACGACGATCGGAACGGTCACCACCAGATGGATGATGATCTGCGGCCAGAGTGTGCCGAGAAGGTTCAGCCATTGGAAAAGCAGGAACAGCGGGATTAGGAAGGACAGACCGGGCGTCATGCGTGCGATCATGATGACCATGGCGGAACGCTCCGCTTTCAGCCGCGCAATGCCGTAGCCGGCGGGCACGCCGATCAGCAGCGCGAGCAGGGTCGCCCCACCCGTCACGAGAATCGAATTCCAGAAGTAGAGGAAGAAGTTATTCTCCTCGAAGACCTTCATGTAGTTCGACCAGGCGAAGCGCTCGGGGATGAAGATCGGCGGATAGGCGCCGTTGTCGATTTCGTACTTCAACGACAGGGAGATCATCCAGAGGAAAAACAGGATGACTGGGGAGACCATAACGAGGGCGACAAACAGCAGCCCGATACGGTCGATCGTCTTGCGTTTCATCAGCGTGTCTCCGTGTCGGACCAGTTGGCGCGCTGCCGGATCATCATCAGCACGAAGGAAAGCGCGACGATGATGATGAAGAAGACGACCGCCATCGCCGATCCGTAGCCGATGTCGTAGTAGGAAAAGGCAGTGTTATAGAGGTAGATGTTGATCGTCTCTGATGCGGTGCCCGGACCGCCCTGCGTCATCGCGTAGATGATGTCGAAGCTCTTGACCGCATCGATGCTCCTGATCATGACGCCGATCATCAGGAAGGGTGCGATCATCGGCAGGGTCAGGTATCGAAATTTCTGCCAGGCATTTGCACCGTCGATCTCGGCGCTTTCATAGGGTTCGCGCGGAACGGCGGCGAGCCCGCCAAGCACGATGAGCATGATCAGCGGCGTCCACTGCCAGGTCTCGACCAGGACAAGCGAAGGAATGACGCTTGTCTGGTTGTAGATCCATTCCTGCGGTCCGATACCCACGAGCGATAGCAGGTAGTTGAGAACGCCAAGCTGCGGATGGAACATCATGGTCCAGACGAGCGCGATGGCGACGGGTGTCGCCATCATCGGCATGACGAAAACGCCGCGCAGCAATCCGCGGAACGGAAACTGCGCGTCGAAAATCAGGGCCGCAAGCGTGCCCAGAAACAGCGGGGCGACGACCGCAAGCAGCGTATAGAGCGCCGTGTGCCACAAGGACTCCCAGAAGCGCATGTCCACCAGCAGCCGGGTGTAATTGTCCAGACCGGCAAAAACCACCGGCTGGCCCAGGGTCCAGCTGTTCAAGCTCATCCAGAGCGTAAACACCCAAGGAAACACGATGACCGCGGCGATGACGAGCAGCGCCGGGACAACGAAGGGCCAGTAGTTCGGAGCAAGCCGACCTGGCTTGCTCCTCCCATTTGCGATACTTTTCGATCGCGTGGTGTCCATGCTCACGGATGCCATTATCCCTCGCTTCGGGCCAGTACCGGTTCGAACTGCGCCGTGGCGCTCTTCAGTTCCGCTGCCGGATCGGCGCCGCCGATCATGTTGGTCAAGCCGACGCCATAGATGTCGCGGAACTCGGTGACCGGAATGATGACCGGCAGCGCGAGCTGCGAAACCTTTGCCGAGCCCGCAACGGCATCGACCCAGCTGCTCGGCATCTTGACGCCTTCGCGAACCTTTGCATCTTCCAGGATCGAATTGCGGAAGGGAACGCCGGCACCCGCCTGCAGGAGGCGCGCGCCCATGTCATGGGAAACGACCCACTGGCAGAAGAGATAGGCTGCTTCCTTGTTCTTGCTGGCAGCGGTAACGCCGATGCCGTCGCCGGTCGTTGCGGCAGCCTGGGCCTTCGGTCCCTTCGGCATGATGCCGTAACCGACCTTGCCGACGACGCGGGACTTTTCCGGGTTCTCGATCGGCGGAGCAAACCCGACGCCATCGAGCCACATGCCGACCTTGCCCTGCAGGAAGGCAGACTGTGCCTCCGCCCAGTTGAAGCCGGATACGCCAACAGGCGCAGACTTCGTCATCAGGCGCTGATACATCTTGGCCGCCTCGACGGCTTCGTCAGAGGTCGTGCGCAGCTTTCCATCCGGGCCGAGCGGCGTCGAGCCATAGCCGAGCAGCAGGGTGGTCCAAACCGGAACGTTGGCATTCTTGAGGCCACGAGCCACGAAGCCGTAGGTATTGGAGGACTTATCGGTCAGGGCTTCAGCGGCACTAGCCATCTCATCGAATGTCGACGGATAGGACAGGCCCTTCTTCTCGAACAGTTCCTTGTTCCAGTAGACGATCCAGTAGTCCACCGAGAAGGGAAGCGAGCGCAGCACGCCTTGCGAGTCCTTGGCAAACTGCAGGCCGGCTTCTGCAAAGTCGCTTTCCACCAGAGATGGGTCGGTTAGCGACGGATCCTTGACGAAGCCGCTGATGTCGGCAAGCCAGCCGCCCTTTTCGAACTGGCGCTTCTGGACGTGATAGCTGAGGTGCACGACGTCGAAGCTGGGCTTGCCGGAGCTGAGTTCGATCGTCGTCTTCTGGCGCTGCTGCTGCTCCGGCGTTGCCTCGGCATTGACCTTGATGCCGGTCAGCGCTTCGAACTCGCTCAGATATTTGAGGATCGTCTCGCTGCGCGGGCTTTTTACGAGGTTCACTTCGAGCGTCGTTCCGGCAAAGCGCTTCCAGTCGACGGCTGCAGAAGCAGGCTTGATGCCGAGAAGCCCGACGGCGCCGATGGCGGCTGAACCGGCCAGAAAGTTTCGGCGCGTGGGACGAATGAATGATGATGACATGCTGCTCTCCTCCTCTTGTGTGGCCTGCGATCTCCTCACCGCAGGTGTCAGTCTAGATTCTCAGCGCGCGACTTCGCGCGTGGTTGATATGTGCTGCAAGCGCCTCGACGGCCTCTTGCGCATTTCTTTGTTCAATCGCTTCCAGCACGCGGAGATGCTCGCCCATGACGGGGCCGACGCGCCCGTCGATGCGGAAGCGCTCCTGGCTGATCAGGCGCATCTTGATGGAGTTGACACGGTAGGCGTTGGAAATGATCGTGTTTCCCAGCGCATCGATGAAGGCATCATGCATGCCCCAGTCGACGGCCTGGGCGTGGACTTCCAGTTCATGCGAATGATTGCCGCTTTCGATTGCAGCGACGATCTCGCGATGCTGCTTCAGGAGTGCTGCAATCGTCTCACCGCTAGCCGTCTCCGTGAAAATCGCTACTGCTTCCTTTTCGAGAAAAAGCCGGAGCTGAAAGGCTTCGCGGATGAGGTTGAGATCGATATGAGCGATCTGCAGACCGCGCTGCGGCACGGTCTTGATGAGGCCCTCAGCTTCAAGCCGCGGAATGAGTTCACGAATGGCGCCAAGCGTCAGGCCGGTCAGTTCGACAAGCCTGCGCTGCGAGACGAATTGCCCGGGACGGACGTCACGCGCAAGCAGATGCCGGGTAAAGCTCTCATAAGCTTTCTCTCTCAGCGTCGGCTGCTCGTCGGCTCCATCCATCGGGTTCTCCTCGTACATGACCGCTATGCTGCCTTTGTGCGAAAAAGTCCGTCAAAGGCAAGAGCAAGCTCGCGCCTGCCGTCGGCGGAGATTGACGTCAAAGGCGGGCGAACCGCAAGCCACGTATCATCGCCTGTCATCTTTGCCACCATGACTTTCACAGCCGGTGTTACGGGATGCTTGAGAAGCTCGGCGACGAAGCGTTCCACGCGGGGATCGTCATTGCCGTCGACGGCCATGGCCCGCACTTCATGCGGCGCAAAATTGGCCATGCCGGAAATTGCGCCCTGGCCGCCCATGCGCACGCCCTTGGCGAGATGCCGTTCGTCGCCGATCAGGATGATCAGGTCGCCATGCTGGCGCAGCAGCGCTTCGGTATAGGGCCAGTCGCCGGAGGAGTCCTTGACGCCGGTGACGATCGAGGTGAACGCCTTTCGCAACCGGCTGATCAGGTCGACGCTCAACGTGACCATCGTCACCGAGGGAATATTGTAGACCAGAACGTCGCGTGCTGCGCTGCCCAGCCGCGCAAAGACGTCGGAGAACCAGGCGAAGAGGCCGTCATCGCTGACATTCTTGAAATAGGAGGGTGGGGCGAGAAGGATGTTGCGCACGCCCTTGGACAAGGCCTGCGACATTTGCTGGGCGGCATCCTCGGCGGCATCGACGAGCACGCCGACAACAATTTGTTTCGGCTGGATGCCGGAGGCAATGAACGTTTCGAGGATCCGCTCGCGCTCCTGGCTGCCGATGGATGCACCTTCGCCGGTCGTTCCGAACAGTGTGACGCTGGCGCAGCCCAAATCGAGGCTCCGCTTCGCTTGGGCGATCATGACCTCGACGGCAATGGTGCCGCTGCTTTCAAAGGGCGTCGCCAACGCGACCGACAAACCAAACCCCGTCACTAATATATCTCCTCAATGTCAGTACAGAATGACTAACATGTCAGTTATTAGCTGTAAACCTGTTTGTGATGAATGTTGCTTTCGATGGTTCTGGGGCTGTGGATCGTTAGAGCAGTGCGCCTCGGCTCAAATGGCTCGTGCCGGCAGTGCTGCAGGGGAATGTTTTCGGAGATGCCGGTTATGTCGCGCGGCCGATAAGGTGACGGCCGCAAACCGAATTGCTTGAGGGCAGTCAGGGAGCGCAACTTGGAGGGCTGCGCTCCCGTTTGCCTGCCGTCTCACCAGTCCAGGCGCAGGAGAGACACGCCCTGACGCGGCAGGGAGAACTTGAGATCGACCTTGCCGTCCTTGATGGAGACCGATGCCTCATTGTCGATCTCGGCGAGCCTTCCCGAGGCCTCGAGCCTGGCGTAATCGGCGCCCGCGATATCCTGCGGTTTGCCCATTTCCTTCCAGATGCGGAAGGAGTTGGAATGCTGCTCGTCCATGCGGAAATGCTTGAGCGCGGCCGGACGATTGCCCCAGCCGTCAATCGACAGGCCGATATCGGCAGCGGGGCCCGCCTCGTCGTCATCATGATAGTGCCAGACGAGAACGGAGACGCCCTTGTCGTCGCGGGTCGCAACGACGTTGACGTCGGGCTTGTCGCGAACGCCGTGGCTCATGATATCCTCGATATCGCGGCGATAGTCGCTTTCGGATTCCAGCCACTCGCCGCCAAGCTTGCCGAGCATCCGGAAGCCGTTCAGCACCGCCTTGTCGACGCCGTTGGTGGCGAGATCCCGGAAGCCGTCGAAATAGGGCTGGTCGTCGAAAAGGAAGGCCCAGGTCACCGCACCTTCGATCTCGATATTGGCTCGGCGCGACAGCTCATAAGTGCGGATCATGCTCTCGACGACATAGACGCCGTAGAGCGGTCCGTTGCGGTAGCCGTTCTGCGGGTGGACGCGGGCCGAGCAGGCCGCACAACCTTCCGGGTCGGATTCGCCGATGACGACCGGCAGATGCCGAAGCTCGGGGAATTCATTGATAATGGCGAGATTGGTTTCGATGTCGCGCAGCTGCTTGTGCAGACCCATGCGCACATGGCCGTCGAAGATGACCGGATTGCCCTTGGCGTGGAAGGCGATGAAATCGATCGGCGGCTTGTTCTCGACAACATGGCGCAGAAAGGCGCGCAGGAAAGTCTGCGCCTTCTCATTGGCGAAGCCGCCGCACGTGTGCGGGCCGCCGACGCGTGCTTTCGGCAGGGCGCGTTTTACGGCACGTGCGCTCGCATCATACATGGCGCAGAATTCCGGAATCGTACCCGTCCAGTAATGGCCGTCGGGTTCATTCCAGACTTCCCAGGGCCAGGAGGAGACGACGTCTTCGCCGTAGCGATCGGCGAGATGCCGCGCCCACGCCTCGATGAGGTCGCCCCATTTTTTCAGGTCCTTCGGCGGTGCGGTCCAGCCGGTGGTGATTGTTGCGTATTTATCCGCCGGCTCCCAATGATGCTTGTAGGGACCGTCGAAATCGGAAAGCGCCTCCGGCGTGAATCCGATCTGGATCAGCGGAATGTTGCCGGCCTCGACATAGGCGTCGAAGATCTGGTCGATGATCGTCCAGTCATAGACGGGATTGCCGTTCGCATCCTCCGTATAGGCATTGGTCGAGCCCCATTTCAGGGCCGGCTTGCCGTCGCCGCTCGTCAGCAGATTGTGGGTGCGAATGCGCGGAGCGACGGGGCTGAGTTCTGTCAGCTCCTTCAGAAGCTTCTTGCCATGGGGGGAATAGGTGTAGTTCGGCTCGTCATAGCCGAACCAGTTCCACAGCGGTTTATAGGCCCCTGTCGGCCTGCCGGCGTGAACGTTGATGGTCACGTCATAGGAACTCGTCATCGTCTTTCCTCTTGAACGGCCAAGCCTCTGCCTCCTCCCGAAGGCTAACCGACCAATATGGTGATGAGTTGCGGCTGTCTTGGGAGGGCGCCGCGCTCGCCGCAAAAGCTAAGCGAAATGACCATTTTGTCAATAATATAAAAAATGACGATTAAACAGACGATAAAAAATGCCGGTATTTACAAGAGTTTTTGGCATTTAAAAAATTACCTGTTGCCGTTCGGTGAAAAATTGTCGATAAATGTTGAGGCGAAGCTTGTCGTCTGGAGGAGCCATATGGACTATCAGGTCCCTATGAAGACGCTTTCGCCGGAACGCGATCGATAACGGATTACGGGAAGCGCCCGCCTCTGCGGGCCAAGGAGGAGGAGCGTCCGATGAAGTTCCCAAGATTTGCAGCCATTGCCTTATTGTCTCTAGCCGCTTTGCCTGCTTATGCGCAGGATTTCATTGCCGGTATTCCGCGCAATGAAACTCTGATCATCCAGGGCACGCCGCAGCAGAATGCCGATTGGTTCAATGTCTGGGCGCCTGGCGGTGGCGGGTCTGCCAATGTCAACGGCCTGCAGCAACTGACGACCGACACGTTCTGGTTCATCAATCCGGAGGGTGGTCCGGATGCCTGGCAGAATGCGCTCGCTACCGAGCCGCCGGCCTACAATGCCGATTTCACGCAAATGACCGTGAAGCTGCGCAAGGGCATCTATTGGAGCGACGGTGTCGAGTTCACCAGCGACGACGTGGCCTATACGGTCAAGACTCAGATCGACCATCCCGGCATGTCCTGGAGCGCGCCTTTTTCCGTCAACGTTGCCAGCGTGGAAAACCCCGATCCGCAGACGGTGATCTTCCATCTCAAGAAGCCGAATTCGCGCTTCCACACGGTGTTTACCGTGCGCTGGAACGCTGCCTGGATCATGCCGAAACATGTCTTCGAAAAGGCCGGCGATCCCCTGGCATTCAAGAACAATCCGCCGGTCTCGCTCAGCGCCTATGTACTGCAGAGCTATGACAAGGCGGGCAACTGGACCATCTGGAAACTGCGCGACGACTGGCAGCGCACTTCGATCGGCATGGCCGCCAAGGAGCCGCCACAGGTGAAGTATGTCGTCTATCGAGCCGCCGGTAACCCGGAAGCCCGCGTCATCGAGCAGCGCAATCATAATCTCGACGTGATCAACGACATGGCACCCGAGGGCATGTTTGCGATGATGCGCGACAGCAAGAGCGTTGCCTCCTGGCTGAAGGGCTTCCCCTTCGCCCATCCCGATCCGACCCTGCCTTCCGTGCTGCTCAACACCAAGAAGCCGCCCTTCGACAACAAGGATGTGCGCTGGGCGCTGGCATTGATGATCGATATCCGCGCCGTGGCCCTCGGCTCCTATCGCGGCGCCG
The DNA here is from genome assembly GCF_014873945.1 of Rhizobium viscosum. Classification (NCBI taxonomy): domain Bacteria; kingdom Pseudomonadati; phylum Pseudomonadota; class Alphaproteobacteria; order Hyphomicrobiales; family Rhizobiaceae; genus Rhizobium; species Rhizobium viscosum. The sequence goes on from NZ_JADBEC010000002.1 coordinate 2,078,203, forward strand.
CCAATCTGGCTGCTCTCGCCACGCCACCGACCGGCTCGGCTCCGGACGATTATTACGCACCGATGCAGGACTGGCTCACCAATTTCGAGCTTGATACCGGCAGCCGCAAAATCAAGCCCTATGATCCGAATATTTCCGCCCAGATCGCCACCATGGTGCGTGGTCAGTGGGGCGACCAGATCCCGACCGATCCGAAACAGCTGCAGCGTACCTTCGGCTTCGGCTGGTGGAAGCAGGATGTTCAAGCTGCGACCGAGCTCCTGCAGAAGGCCGGTTTCAAGAAGAGCGGCAATCAATGGCTGAAGCCTGACGGCACGCCGTTCACGATCCGCCTGCAGGTCGAGGGCGACGCCATTCCGACACTCGCGCGTGCCGGCACCGTTATCGCCCAGCAATGGAGCCAGAACGGCATCGCTACAAAGGTGGATGTTGCCGGTCCGACGAATGGCCAGCGCCTCAGCACCGGCGATTACGAAGCCGCAATCTACTGGAGCATTGAAACCTGGGGCGGCCATCCGGATCTGTCCTTTTTCCTGGACAGCTACCATTCGGAATTCATCAAGCCGCTCGGCCAGATCCAGCCGCCGCGCAACCTGCAACGCTGGCAGGATTCGCGTCTCGATCAGATCATCGCGAAGAACCGGTCCATCGCCTTCGACTCGCCCGATGTCACCAAGGTCGGTCAGGATTTCCTGAAGCTCGCGGTCGAAGAGATGCCGATGATTCCGCTGATGGCCTACAACAAGTTCGCCCCGTTCGACACGACCTACTGGACGAACTATCCGAGCGCTGAAAACCCCTATTCCGCTTCTGGTCCGAACTGGGCGAACATTCGTTATATGGTGACCGGCCTGAAGGCCAATCCGGACGCTCCGAAGAACTGATCGCGTCGACACGGGAGTGGCCGATTGCCGGCCGCTCCCCTTCTGCTACTGGAGGATGGATGCCATGAATGGCTTTCTGATCTATGCGGGTAAACGTTTCCTGCAGTTCCTTTTCGTGGTCGTCACGGGCATCACGCTCGCATTCCTGATCGCGCATTTCTCGCCTGTTGATCCGGTGGAGCAGACCGTATCGCTTTTGACGAGTTTCGGCTCGACCGATCCACAATCGGTTGAAATTCTGCGCCAATCGCTGCGGGAGCTTTATGGAACCGGCGGCCCGCTTATCGATCAGTATTTCACATTCTGGGGACGGGTGCTGACCGGCGATTTCGGTCCGTCGCTGTCCTCTTTCCCGACACCGGTCATGACCGTCATCGGACGCGCCTTGCCCTGGACCGTCGGCCTTCTGACGCTTGCTACGATCATTGCATGGATCATCGGCAACCTGCTCGGCGCGCTTGCCGGCTATTTCCGCAACAGCCGGCTGCTCAAGCTCGCCGGCATCGTCATCATGGCTTTGCAGCCGATCCCCACCTACATTATCGGCCTCAGCCTCGTCATTCTCTTTGGTTTCGTCTGGCCGATCCTGCCGATCAGCGGTGGCGCGCAGGTCAATCTTACGCCTGCCTTCAACTGGGCCTTCATCAGTTCGGTTATCGAACACGGCATTCTGCCGGCGCTGACGCTGGTCCTCGTCGGCATCGGCGGCTGGTTCATCTCCATGCGCTCGCTCGTCTCCAACATCATCACCGACGACCATGTCGTTTATGCCGAGCTCGGTGGCGTGCGCTCGAGCAGCATCTTTTCGTATTATGTGGCCCGCAACGCCATGCTGCCGCAGGTCACGGGTCTCGCGCTCAGCCTCGGCAACGTCTTCGGCGGTGCCGTCATCGTCGAATTCGTCTTCAACTATCCCGGCATCGGCAAGCTTCTGATCTCGGGCATCTATTCCGGCGACTACAGCCTGGTACTCGGTGTCACGACCATCGCCATCATTGCCGTCGCTGCGGCCGTCTTCGTGATCGATATCATCTATCCGCTGATCGATCCGCGCGTGAAACTGGGATAATCGCGATGTTCAAGATCCTCAGAGACCTGCTCCGCTACAACAAGGAATTCCTGTTCGGGACGATCCTGATCCTGATCATTGTCGGGTTGATCGTCTCCTCTTTCTTCTCCCCCTACGACGAGACCGCCATCTATGTCGTGATCCCCGATATGCCACCATCGGCCGAGTTTTGGTTCGGTACGACGTCGCGTGGTCAGGACGTCTTCTGGCAGATCGGCGCGTCTCTGCGCAACACGTTGCTCTTCGGCATCATCGTCGCCGTCGTCAGCCGCCTCATCGCGCTCGTCGTCGGCCTCGTTTCTGGCTATATCGGCGGCCGCACCGACCAGATCATCATGGGCATCAACGATACGCTGGGCGCACTGCCGAACATCCCGATCCTGCTTCTTCTGGTCTTTGTCCTGCGTGACCAGATGACATGGTCGATGCTGGCGGTCGTCGCAGCCCTGCTCGGCTGGACGCATGACAGCCGGCTCATCCGTTCCGTCGCGCTATCGCTACGGCAACGGGAATTTACCCGGCATGCCGTCTTTTCGGGCATGCGCACGTCGCAAATCCTCGTTCGCGAACATCTTCCCTATGTCATGCCGATCGTCTTCTTCACGACGATGAACAATCTCATCTGGGCGATCGGCCTGGAAGTGACGCTCTCCATTCTCGGTTTTTCCGACATCAACCGGCCGACGATCGGTGGCATGATCTACTGGGCCAATGCGCATTCGGCCATGGTTGCCGGCATCTGGTGGTGGGTGGCCTTCCCGATGCTGTTCGTGGTCATCCTCTTCCTCGGCCTCTTCATGCTCGCCATGTCGGTCAATGAATATATCGATCCGCGCTCGCGCCTGGCTCGGATGGGAGCCTGAGACGATGCAGAATTCTTTGAGGAAAGCACCTTTGACCCTCGTCGAAAACTCCCGGGACGCGCTGACGATTGACGGGCTCAAATGCTACTACGTCAACGATTATTTCGGCGTCCGGCGCGAGATCAGGGCCGTCGACGATATCAGCCTGACTGTACGCAAGAACGAAATCTACGGCATTGCCGGAGAATCCTCGAGTGGGAAGACCTCGCTCATCAAGACGCTTGCCGGCGCCATTCGCCCGCCGATGCGGGTCGTCGGCGGCACGGTCAATTTCAATTTCGATGGCAAGCCGATCGATGTCTATGGCGAACCGCAAAAGATGCGGGCTGCGCGCTGGCGACATCTTTCCTACATCATGCAGGGCTCGATGAACGTGCTGAACCCGGTCCGGCGGGTGAAGCACGCTTTCAACGATTTCGCCTCCCGCCACATGGGTCTGGATCAAGCGGCTTTCCGCCAGCGGGTCGAGGCGCATCTTGCCCGCCTGCATCTCGATCCACATGTCCTTGAAGCCTTTCCGCACCAGCTCTCCGGCGGCATGCGCCAGCGGCTGACCATTGCGCTTGCGACCGTCTGCGAACCGGAATTCATCATCGCCGACGAGCCGACGACCGCGCTCGACGTTTTGGTGCAGCAGGATGTTCTGGCATTGATCAAGGAAGTGCAGACACGCATGCAAGCCTCGGTCATCTTTGTGACCCACGATATGTCCGTCCACGCTGCCATCACCGATCGCCTTGCGATCATGTATGCGGGGCGGCTCGCCGAAGAGGGGCCGACGCAGGCTATCTTCGATAATCCGCAACATCCCTATACGGCTCATCTGATCGGCAGCCTGCCGCGCATCGGCGATACGAGGACGCGGAAGAGCCTGCAGGGCAAACCTCCGGCGCTCTCGAACCCGCCGTCAGGATGTCGCTTCCATCCACGGTGTCCGATTGCGATCGACAGGTGCTCGAAGGAGGTTCCTGTCATGCAGCAGAGCGCGACCGGCGGGCGCGTGGCATGTTTCAGGGCAGGGGAGTACAAGATCCAATGAGTGGCGAACACCTTCTCCAGCTTGAAAATGTCAGCAAGTTCTTTCCGATCGGTGGTTTCTTCTCACGCGCCAGGATGACGGCAGTCGATGACGTGAGCTTTGCGCTTGCGGCTGACAGGCCAGAGATTTTCACGATCGTAGGCGAATCCGGCTCCGGCAAATCCACGCTCGCCAAGATGATCCTCGGCAGCGAGGCCGCAGATCGCGGCACCATCCGCTTCGACGGCGCCGACATTGGCGATATCAGCAGCCGCAGCGCCCGCGAAGCCTTCATGACCAGGGTTCAGCCGGTTTTCCAGAATCCCTTCGAAGCCTTCAATCCGCTGACGCGCATCGATGAGTATCTATATGCTACGGCGCATCGCTTTAAGGGTGCGAAGAGCCGCGCCGAAAGGGAGGCCTTGGCAGATACGGCGCTGCAGCGGGTCGGCCTCTCCATTGCGGAGGTTCGAGGACGTTATTCGCACGAATTATCCGGTGGCCAGCTCCAGCGCATCGCGGTGGCACGCGCGCTCATTCCGGAACCGAAGCTCATCGTCGCCGACGAGCCGGTTTCCATGGTGGATGCGTCACTGCGCATGTCGATCGTCAATCTCTTTCGCGAATTGCGCGATACGTTGAAGGTATCGATCATCTACATCACTCATGATCTCGCGACCGCCTATTACATAGCTGACCGTGTCATCATCATGCGCAAGGGCGTGGTCGTCGAAAGCGGCGACGCGCGTACCGTGCTGGACAATCCGCAGCACGAATATTCGTTCGCCTTGAAGAATGCCGTGCTGCCGCCCGATCCCCGCGAGGCGTCAACGATCATTCGCCAGCGCCGGCAGGATGTCGGTGCACCTGTGGCCCGTGAGATCGTCCGAGCCTGATAAAGTTCGCGCCGTGATATGGGGCGCGGTGCTCCGTCTCAGGAGGCGCGGAAACGCAGGTTGCCGGCCGACAGCTCGCTGACGGAAGCGGCGCCCATCAGCTTCATGCCGCGCTCGATTTCTGTCCGCATCTGCAGGAGCGCCCGTTCGACCCCGGCTTGGCCGGCGGCTGCAAGCGGGAAGAGATAATAACGCCCGACCCCGACCGCCTTGGCGCCCAGCGAGAGAGCCTTGAGCACGTGGGTGCCGCGCTGGATGCCGCCATCGACCATCACATCAATCCTGTCCCCGACGGCATCGACAATTTCCGCCAGCTGGTCGAAGCCGCTGCGCGACCCGTCGAGCTGACGGCCGCCGTGATTGGACAGCACGATGCCGGTGCAGCCGATATCGATGGCGCGTCTGGCATCCTCAACCGTCATGATGCCCTTCAGGCAGAATTGCCCGCCCCAGATCTTCACCATGTCGGCGACATCGTCCCAGTTCATGGCGGGGTCGAGCATCTCGGTAAAGTAGCGGCTGATCGACATGGTACCGCTGCCCATGTCCACATGGCTGTCGAGTTGCGGCAGGCGGAATTTCTCATGGGTGAAATAGTTGATTGCCCAGGCCGGTTTGACGGCAAACTGCGCCATGCCCGACAGGTTGAGCTTGAACGGGATGGCAAATCCGGTGCGCTTGTCGCGCTCGCGATTGCCGCCGGTGATGCTATCGACGGTCAGCATCATCACCTGCACGCCCGCCTGCTTCGCCCGCGCCATCATTTCGCGGTTGAGGCCGCGATCGCGGTGGAAATAGAACTGGTAGACCTGCGGACCATTGCTGATTTGTCTCGCCTCTTCCAGGCTGATCGTGCCGAGTGAGGAGACGCCGAACATCGTGCCGAATTTGCCGGCGGCGTGTGCCACCGCGCGTTCCCCCTCATGGTGGAAGAGCCGCTGCAGCGCCGTCGGCGAGCAATAGACCGGCATCGCGAGCTTCTGGCCCATGACGGTGACCGACATATCGACGTCGCTGACGCCCCGCAGCACGCTTGGCAGAAGATCGCAGGTTTCGAAGGATGAGGTGTTGCGCCTGTAGGTCACCTCGTCGTCCGCTGCGCCGTCGATATAGTTGAAGATCGGCCCGGGAAGGCGCTGTTTGGCGAGGCGGCGGAAGTCGTGGAAATTATGGCAATCTGAAAGGCGCATACCCGTATCCATTCCAGGGCTGGCATGTCATGCCTCCGCATGCAGCTCAGCCGATGAGCAGCCGCAAGACCTCCTCGTCTTCGCGATCCGTGATCTATTGGATACGATTATTACCGCACCAATCTCAAGCTCTCTTGCGCATGCTTCCGTCGCCTTTGCTGATAAAGATGCATTTTATTGCCGGGGATTGAGTCAGCGACCAGGCTTGACTGCCAGCCAGATGATGTGGCGCGCTCCGCCGCGCTTGCCGTTGGCCCGCGTATTGACCGCGTCGACGGCAAAGCCGCTGTCCTTCAGCCGCCGCGTGAAGGAGGCATCCGGCCCGGAGGACCAGACGGCCAGCACGCCGCCGGGGCGCAGTGCCTCGCGGGCCGATTTCAGACCGGCATAGTCATAGAGTCGGTCATTGGACTTGCGGGTCAGGCCGTCAGGCCCGTTATCGACGTCGAGAAGGATCGCGTCATAGCCGGTCTTTCCAGTGCGGATTGCCTCACCGACATCGCCGTGGTGGATCGACACGCGCGGATCGTCGAGACAGCCTTTGAAGACTTCTGCCATCGGGCCGCGTGCCCAGGCAACGACTTCCGGGATCAGTTCGGCGACGACGACACTGGCATCTGTCGGCACCACCGCAAGAGCGGCCCGCAGGGTAAAACCCATGCCGAGGCCGCCGATCAGGATCTTTGGCTTCTGATGCGATTTGATCCGCTCGAAAGAAAGGGTGGCAAGCGCTTCTTCCGAACCGCTGAGGCGGCTGTTCATCAGTTCGTTGGTGCCAAGCATGATGGAAAATTCGGTGCCGCGCTGTTTTAGCCGCAATTCACCGCCTTCGCCGGGAATGGTCGCGGAATCGAGCTGGATCCAGGGAAGCATGGGGGTTTCGTCTCGCTGAAAGGGACCGTCCCCTAGCATAGGGCGACGGTTGAAGCCAGCAAGCCTTGCTCAGACCAAACGCACGAAATGGTCCGGTTCGTGCTCTACCACCTGCTCCTGCGGTGCGGCGGAACGGCGGCGAATATCGTCCACTTCCTGTGGCTGCAGACGTGTGCGCGGATCGTCGAAGCGCACATCTGGATCGGGGACAGCCGAGAGCAGAAGACGGGTATAGGGATGCAGCGGATTGTCGATCACCTTGGCTGTATTGCCCCATTCGACGATCTGGCCGGAATACATCACGGCGATATCCTCCGCCACATAGCGGGCGGTGGCGATATCGTGGGTAATATAGAGCAGGCCGAGGTTCATCTCCTTCTTCATCTCGTTCAGAAGATTGAGAACACCGAGGCGCACCGAGACATCGAGCATGGAGGTCGGTTCGTCGGCAACGATCACCTCCGGCTGGGCCGCAAGAGCACGGGCGATATTGACGCGCTGGCGCTGGCCACCCGAAAGCTCGTGCGGATATTTCGGCGCGACGATATCGGGATCGAGCTTCACGCGCTCGAGCAATTCGCGCACCGTTGCCTCGATCTGCTTTCCGCGGATATCCGGCCGGTGTAGTTTCAGCGGCCGCTGCAGATGATGGGCAATCGTGTGCGCCGGATTGAGCGAGGCGAAGGGGTCCTGGAAGATCATCTGCACGGAGCGGCGGTAGCGGGCGATCTCGTCCGCCTTGGCGCCTTCGATGGGTCGGCCCTTATAGAGGATCTGTCCTGTGGTCGGCGAATGCTCGCGCATTGCCATGCGCGCGCAGGTGGTCTTGCCGCTGCCGGATTCGCCGACCAGCGCCAGCGCGCGGCCGGCATGCAGCGAAAAGGAGATGGCACGGGCAGCGTGAACCGTGGAAGCGCCGTGACCGAAGGTCTTGGTTACCTTGTCGAGGACGAGGATCGCATCGCTCATAGCAGCACGCCTCCATGAAGCGAGGGGAAGGAGGCCCAGAGTTTTCGGGTGTATTCGTGTTGCGGAGTCTTGTAGATCGCTTCGGCACCGTTCTGCTCGACGAGCTTGCCCTGCAGCATGATGCCGATGCGGTCGCAGAACTGCACCATCAGGCCGAGATCGTGGGTGATGAAAAGCACGGAGAAGCCGAATTGCTTGCGCAGCTCGTTGATGCGCTGCAAGATTTCCCGCTGCACAACCACGTCGAGCGCGGTCGTCGGCTCGTCCATGACGACGAGCTTCGGATCGAGCGCCATACAGATGGCGATGACGATGCGCTGGCGCATGCCACCGGAAAACTGATGCGGATAGTTGCGCATGCGATCCGGCGCGATATCGACGAGCTGCAGCATCTCAGCCGTGCGCTCGCGCGCCTGCGTCTTCGTCATGCCCTTGTGAGTGCGAAGGACATCATAAAACTGGTCCTCGATGCGCAGCACCGGGTTCAGCGAGTTCATGGCGCTCTGGAAAACCATGGCGACTTCGCGCCAGCGGAAGGCGGCGAGCGCCTTCGGGTCGAGGTCCAGCACGTCGCGACCGGCAAGCAGGATCTGGCTGTCTTTGCGGATCAGCGCTGGCGGCTTGTGCAGGCGGCTGATGGCAAAGGCGATCGTGCTCTTGCCACAGCCGGATTCGCCGGCCAGACCGAAGACCTCGCCGGGGGCGACATCAAAACTCACATTGTCGACGGCGCGGAAGTCCTTTTCCTCGCCGATATAGTCGATCGTGAGGTTTTTAACCGATAGCAGCGGCTGGTTCACAGGCGGCCCTCCCCGGAGCGGATGAGAAGAGACCAGCGCTTCAGATGATTGCCGGTACGCAAGCGCGGATTAGCGATTTCGTCGACGGCGAAATTCAGCAGTGACATGCCGATGCCGAGGAAGGCGAGCGCAAAGCAGGGCGTGAGAATATCCCACCAGGCGCCGACCGAAAGCGCGGAGGCCTTCTGCGCATTGTAGAGCATGGTGCCCCACGAGACGACGCGCGGGTCGCCGAGGCCGAGGAATTCCAGTGTCGCTTCGGTGATGATCGCGAAGATGACGCTGCCGATGAAGTTGATGCCGACAATGGAAATCACGTTGGGGAAGATCTCAAATGTCATGATGCGCCATTGCGGCTCGCCCATCATCTCAGCCGATTTGACATAGTCTTTCTGCTTGACGGAGAGCGTTTCGGCGCGGGTGACGCGCGCGCCCCATGCCCAGGACGTGCCGCCAAGGATGAGCGCGATGACAACAGGGCTCGCCTGGCCGATGAAGGCTGCGAGAACGAGCAGCAACGGCAGGTTCGGCACGACGAGCACCATGTTCGTAAAGAAGCTGATGACCTCATCCGTCTTGCCGCCGCGATAGCCGGATATGATGCCAAGCGCGGTGCCGACGGCTGTGATCAGCAGGCCCGCGCCGAAGCCGACGGCAAGCGAGGTGCGCGCGCCATAGATCATCCGGGCAAAGACATCCTGGCCGATGCGTGTCGTGCCGAGAATATGTTCGGCTGACGGCGGCTGGTGCGGCCGGCCCGTACGGGCAGCGGGATCGTAATGCGTCAGCAGAGGTGCTGCGATCGCCACGATGACGATGAAGGCGATGATGGCAAGGCCGATCAGCGCCTTGCGATTGCGGAGAAGGCTCTTCATCTCACGCTCCCTTCAGTCGCGGATCGAGCAGCACGTAGCTGACATCGACGATGAAATTGGCGATCAGCATGGTCGCGGTCATGATGAGAAGCTGGCCCTGGATGACGGGATAATCGCGGGCGAGGATCGCCTGGTAGAGAATGTTGCCGAGGCCCGGATAGTTATAGACGACCTCGGTGACCAGCGAGCCGCCGAGGATAGTGCCGATAGCGATCGCGAGGCTGGAAACGGTCGGCAGCAGCGCGTTACGCGCCGCATACCAGAGCATCACATGCCGGTCGGAAAGGCCCTTGGCGCGGGCCATGACGATATAGTCCTCGCCGAGCAGGTTGATCATGTTGTTGCGCATGGTCACGGTGAAGCCGCCGACCAGCACGGTGCAGAGAGTGATCATCGGCAGGATGCCGTGATAGGCGACGCTACCGATATATTGAAAGCTGAAGGCAGGATCGAGCGAGGGATCGGCCGCATAACCGTTCGGGAACCAGCCGAGCGTGAAGCCGAAGAAGAACAGCACGATCAGCGAGGTGACGACGGCCGGTACCGATGTCGCAAAGATCGCGCCGATCGAGACAATAACGTCGAATTTGCTGCCGCGCCGCCAGGCTGCGACGATGCCGAGGAAAGTACCGAGCGCGAAACTGATGATCGTCGCCGTGCCCATCAGGCCGACAGTCCACACCAGCGCATGGCCGAGGACCGAGGTGACCGGCAGCGGGAAATATTTGATCGACCGGCCGAGATCGCCAGTGAAGATGCTGCCGAGATAGGTGAGGTACTGCTGCCAGAGCGGCCCGTCGACGAAGCCGAAGGTGAGCTTCAGCGCCTGCAGGCTTTCCGGCGGCAGTTCGGCGCCCGCACTCGAAAACATGATGCGCACGGGATCGCCCGGCATCAGCCGGGGCAGGAAGAAATTGATCGTCGCTGCCGCGATGAAGGCCGCCAGGTAAAAGGCGAGGCGGCGAAGCAGAAAGGCCATGGGGACTCCGTCAAAACAGAAGCGGCGCTTGCCGCGCCGCTCCTGCCGTTTCCAATGCTTACTTGACCGGCTCAAGCGCCAGCAGGTTCAGAAGACGTGCCGGGTTGGTGCGCGAGATGGACGGATTGACGAAGGGGTTTTCCTTGGTCGACCAGCCAGTGAAGCGCTTGGTGTTGTACTGGTACCAGTTCGGATTGTTGAAGACCGGGATGACAGGCATGTTTTCGGCAACGATGCGCTGCGCCTTGTTCATCGCTTCCTTCTGCTTGTCGAGATCGGCCGTGTGGGTGAACTGGGTGACCAGATCTTCCACTTCCGGGCTGAACCAGCGCTGTGCGGTGAAGCGGGTCTTGCCCTTGTCCGAAGCACTGAAGGCGCGCTTGTAGGGATAGTATGGCGAGGCCGAGGCCGGCAGGCTGTTGATCGCCGCATCGAACTTGCCGTCGATAAGATCGGAGGTCCATACCGCTTCTTCCGGCGTCTCGATCTTGGCATCAAGGCCGACTGCCTGCATGCCTTCGATCGCGATGTTGACCGTGTCGATCCAGTCCGTCCAGGAGTTCGGAACGATGATCGAGAAGGAGATCTTCGAACCGTCAGGATTGTCGCGCAGGCCGTCGCCGTCCTTGTCGACATAGCCGGCTTCGTCGAGCAGCGCCTTGGCGGCATCGGCGTCATAGGCGGCGAACTTGCCGAAGTCGGCCTTGACGGACGGGTCCGCCCAGCTCTTGTAGAGCTCGCCCATCAGGCCCGGATCTTCGTTCAATGTCGGGTAGCCGTAGCCGGCGACATCGATCATCGTCTTGCGGTCCAGCGCCATGGAGACCGCCTGGCGGAACTTCACGTCGTTGAATGCCTTCTTGTTAGCCTCGTTCGAAGTCTCGAGATTGAACAGGAAGGCGACCATGCTGCTCGGCGAATACCAGTAGTGATAATGGTCAGGATCCTTCGAGACATAGACATTGTCGATATCGGGAATGAAGGAGACGCCCCAATCCAGCGTGCCGTCGGCGGTTGCCGTCAGGATCTGGTTGTTGTCCGCAAGCTGCGGGAAGCGCATGCAGTCGACCTTCAGATGCACGGCATCCCAGTAGTTCGGGTTGCGGCACTGGTCGTAGGTCTGGCCGGTGAAGCGCGGCACTTCCGTCAGCGGGCCGCTGCCGACAGGGTTTTCGTTGGCATAGGTGACCGGATCGGCAACGTCCTTCCAGACATGTTCCGGAACAATCGGCAGCTGCGACAATTGCTCGGCGGCAAGCGAGCTTGGATTGGCGAGCGTGAAGCGGACCGTCTGGCCATCGACTGCCTGAACGTCGGTGATGAAGGTCCAGATGCTGACGAAGTCGAGTGCCGGGAACTTCTTCAGATAATCGTAGGTAAACTTGACGTCAGCCGAGGTCAGCGGCTGGCCGTCCGACCACTTCAGGTTCGGGCGCAGCTTGAAGTCGATGCTCTTCAGGTCGTCGGAGAGCTTGAAGCTTTCGGCCAGGCGATAGACCGGCTTGTTGCTGTCGAAGCGGTTGAAGATGACCAGCGGCTCATAGATGAAGTCGAGGGTCGACTGACGCGACGAGGTCTGGTTGAACGGGTTGAAGTTGCGCACCCAAGTCGTTGCCGGCTCGATATTGGCCGTCAGAATGGTTTGCGCCATGGCCGGGCCCGATAGCATCGTCAGGGCCGCAGCCGCTAAAAGATATTTCTTCATTACAAATTCCCCTTTTCTTATGAGGTGAAGAATACGCGCGCTGGTCAGGAGACCAGTGCGCTTGCAAACATCGATTCGACTTCCGCATGGGCAGCGCGATAGTCGATCTTGAGAGTGCCGAGGCGAGCCTTGCCGGCGGCGATACGCTTCTGAGCGGCTTCCGTCAGCGGGCGCGCGGCCTTGGCGGCGGCTTCGCTTTCCTTGACATCGCCGTGGCTGTGCAGCGCGATGTCGAAACCGGCATCGAGAACCTGAGCGACTCGTTCCGGCAGGGTGCCCTGCAGTGACTCCATGAAAATGCAGTCGGAGATCAGCACGCCGTCATAGCCCATGTCGTTGCGGATCACGTCATGCATGATCGGCGAGATGGAGGCCGGCAGTTCTGCGTCATAGGCGGAGTAGACGACATGGGCAACCATTGCCCAGGGCGTGTCCTTCAGCGCTACGAACGGCTTGAAGTCGGTGGCAGTGAGCGTCTCGCGGGAGGCGTCCACGACCGGGCGTTCCTTGTGGGAGTCGAGCGTGGCGCGGCCGTGGCCCGGAATGTGCTTCATGACAGGCATATTGCCGGTTTCGAGCAGGCCATCCACCACTTCGCGGCCGAGAGCAGCGATAAAATCCGGATCCGGGCCGAAGGAGCGGGCGCCGATCACGGCGCTCGTCGTTTCGAAGACGAGATCGAGAACCGGCGAGCAGCCGCTCGAAAGGCCGAGTTCGCTCATCATCGCGCCCATGGCCTGGGTGGAAAGGCGCATCGCCTTCTTGCCGAGGTCGAGATCGCGGCGCGCAAGTTCGGCGAACTGGCCGAAGCTGCGGAAAAGCGGCCAGGGGCCGGCATCCATATGCTGCACACGGCCACCTTCCTGGTCGGTGAAGACAGGCGCGTCGTCGCGGCCGACGGCCTCGCGGAAGCGGTCGATCAGGATCTTCGCCTGTTCCGGATTGCGCAGGTTGCGTCGGCCGACGAAGAGGCCTAGCGGATTGGTTTCGCGGAAGAGGGCGAATTCGTCGTCCGAAAGCGTGGGATTGGGAAGGCCGACGAAGAGAGCGAGCGGGGTCGAGGACACTATTTCAAAACTCCGGTATCAGATGATCATTTCGGCTGGCTTCGCAGCATGCCTTCGTAAATGCCCTTGTCGGGGGCGGGAATTTCGACCGCGCCGGCGGTCTTGACGTAGAAATCGACGGGGCCGGCATCGCCGATGAACGCATAGGCGTGGCCAAGTGTCTTCATGGTCTGCAGGCAGGCGGAAAAGAGCGCGAGGCCGATGCCCTTGCCACGTGCGGCCGGATCAACGCCGGTTGGACCGAAGAAGCCGCGAGCGGTCGTGTCGTAACAGGCAAAGCCGAGCAATTTGCCGTTCTCGACGGCGATCAGGCAGGCAACGGGCTGGCGTGAAAAAGCGACGGTCACTTCGCTCGCCCAGTTTCCGCTGAAATGCTCGCGCGCCCAGCCGGCGACGACGTGAAGTTCCGGTGGCAGAGCCGGACGGATCGTGATGCCGATGGACCCAGCCTTTTCTTTCAGTTCGACGAGCTTCGTGGAATATAAGCTCACAAGCAGGTCCGACACCCGAAGCCCTCCAATTATTCCGTTATTGCGTAATGTATCCCCTTTTAATGACATAACTTTCGATATCTGGGCGGCCATGTCAACAGGCTTTTTGGCAGGCAATCCTTGTTCAACTGAGGGTAGGCAAAACAAAACGGCCCGGTTTGACCGGGCCGTTGGGTGTTGTCGGCTTTGTGATCCGGCTTAGAGCCCGGTGTCTTTCCACAGGGTGTGAAAGTGATGCACGGGTCCGTGGCCGGAGCCGACCGTCAGCTCGTCTGCGGCAGCGACCGCTTGCGCAAGATAGGTTTTCGCAGTTGAAACAGCCGCTTGCGGCGAAGAGCCCTTTGCGAGCTCGGCGGCAAGTGCGCTGGAAAGTGTGCAGCCAGTGCCGTGCGTATTTTTCGTGGGGACGCGTTTCGCCTCGAACCAATGCAGGCCGGAGGCAGTCGCCAATATATCGGGGCTTTCGTCGCTCTCGAGATGACCGCCCTTGACCAGCACGGCAGCAGGGCCGAGCGCTCGCAGGCGCTCGGCTTGCGAGGCCATCTGCTCGCGGCTTTCGGCAACCTCTTCGTGCAGCAGCGCTGCGGCTTCCGGCAGGTTGGGGGTGAGCAGCGTCGCAAGCGGCAGCAGGTGCTTCGTCAGCGCATCGACAGCCTGCGGGTCGAGGAGTGCTGCTCCGCCCTTGGCGATCATGACCGGATCGACGACGATGGGAATGCCGCGATGAGGCGCCAGCACCTCGGCAACTGCTTCGGCAATGCCGGCATTGGCGATCATGCCGATCTTGACCGCGTCGACACGCACATCAGCAAAGACGGCCTTGATCTGCTGGGCGACGAAGTGCGGCGGCACAAGGTGCACGCCCGTCACCCCTTGCGTATTCTGCGCCGTCAGTGCCGTCAGCGCCGCCATACCATAGACGCCGCGCGCCGAGAAAGCCTTGAGATCGGCCTGGATACCGGCACCACCGGATGGATCGGAGCCGGCGATGGACAGGACGTTGCGGATCATCGGCTGGCCTTTCGGATTTCCTCGGCGATGCGAAGGGTCGCGGCCCGAGGATCCGGCGTGCCGCAGATCGCCGAGACGACAGCAAGCCCATCGGCCCCTGCAGCGAAAACGGAAGCGACATGCTCGCTCTTCAAGCCGCCGATTGCAACCGTCGGAACGGGGGCGGTTTTCACCAGTCTCGCCAACCCGTCAAAGCCGATGGGCTGCTTGTGGTCGGTCTTGGTTGGTGTCGCAAATACCGGTCCTATGCCGGCATAATCGACGATGGCTGGGTCGATGGCGGCTGCCAGCGCTTCGCTCTCGGCTGACAGACCGAGGATCATGTCGGGGCCGATCATCGTCCGGGCGGCGGCTGGCCCCATATCATCCTGGCCGATATGGAGCCCGTCGGCGCCGATTGCGATGGCTGCCTCGACGTCGTCGTTGATGACGAGCGAAGCGCCGGTGCCCTTCAGGATCTCCTTCAGCGCCAGGCCGGTCTCGATCATCCTTGCCGTCCCGCCGTGCTTGTCACGAAGCTGCACCATCGTGGCGCCGCCGGCAACGGCAAGCCGCACCGTCTCGACCATGCCGATACGGGCGCAGAGGTCGGGATCGAGGACCAGATAGAGGGAAAGATCGAAGCGTTTCATGCGGCGCTAATCCCGACTTTTGCATCGAGCTTTGCTCCATCGAGCGCGGCGAGCTGATCGAGGAAGCGCCAGGAGAAGGAGCCGGGGCCGGCAGCATCCTTGGCCGCCTCCTCGCCGGCAACTGCGAAGGTAGAAAGTGCGGCAACAGCGGCGGCAAAGGGATCTGCGGGAATGGTGGCGGCAAAGGCGCCAGTCAGGCAGGTGAGCGAGCAGCCGAGCGCAGTCACCTGCGGCATCAGTGGCGAGCCACCTTCAATGCGCAGCGCCTGTGTCCCGTCGGTCACGAAATCAACGACCCCGGTGACGGCGACGACCGCGCCATGCCGTTCGGCAATCAGCCGCGCGGAATCTTCAGCCTGCTCGACCGGGTCACGGCTGTCGACGCCATGGCCGCGGCTCTCGCCGCCGGCAAGCGCGATGATCTCCGAAGCATTGCCGCGGATGATCGTCGGGCGAAGTGCCAGCAGATCGGCAACTGCCCTGCGGCGGAAGGATGTCGCATAATGGGCAACCGGATCAAGGACCCAAGGTTTGCCGCTCGCGTTTGCAGCCTTTGCCGCCGCATGCATGCCGTCGATCCACTGGGTGGAGAGCGTGCCGATATTGACGGTCAAAGCGCCGGCGATTGCGGCAAATTCGCCGGCTTCTTCGGCGGCGTGGACCATGGCAGGGGATGCACCCGCCGCAAGGACCACATTGGCGGCGATGTTCATGGCCACGTAATTGGTGATGCACTGAACGAGCGGTGGCTTCGCGCGCATCGCCGTCAACAGTGCTCCGGGTGTTTTGTTCTCCATAGTACCCCTTTCAGGCGGGGCAGGCGCGGGAACGATCATGCGATGAAGCAGATGGCGACCCGAGCGACTCCCTCCGCCGGCATTATCCGGTTCAGGTTCGAAGGGTGCTTCTCAGCCCGCTTTCGCAAACGGGCGCCCCTGTCTCTCAACAGCACTCTTTCTTGCAGAGAATGGCGTCGCTGTCATCGGCAAAATGACGATTTTGAGACTGAGGTTTTGCCAATACGCACCACGGGCCGCCTGAGCGCCCGTGGTGCAATTTTCAGATGCCGGTTCTTTGGGTTTAAGGTCCGGCTGCTCTGCTCGATCAACGCAGCGGCGCTGGAAGCAGGGTCGTCGTAAAGTCCTGATACGAAACCGGACGCAGGAACCTGTAGATGGCGAGCGTCCCGACGGAGGTCGACCTGCCATCGGCCGTTGCCGGGTAGGGGCCGCCGTGCACCATGGCGGGCGATACTTCGACGCCGGTTCCGAAGCCGTTCACGAGCAGGCGTCCGGCAAGCATTTCCAGCTTGGGAACGAGGCGCTTGGCGTCCTGTTCGTCTTCGTTCGTAATGTGCAGGGCAACGGTCAGCTGGCCTTCGAGACCGTCGAGGACGCGCTCGAGTTCGGCGAGATCACGGCAGCGCACGATAAGGCCGGCTGCACCGAAGACCTCGTCCTGCAGCTCGTGATGCGCGAGGAATGCCGCGGCTGTCGTCTCGAAGAGAGCGGCCGTGCCTTCGAATTCGCTGCCGGGCTTGCCATTGGCAACGAGCCGGACTTCGGGATGCTTTTCCAGCCGGGCAACGCCATCGCAGAATGCCTTGGCGATGGAGCCTGTCAGCATCGTCTGGGCGCCGACATCGGGCAGAAGCTCCCGCGCCTTGGCAATGAAAGTGTCCAGGCCTTCGCTGTCGACGGCGAGAATGAGACCGGGATTGGTGCAGAACTGTCCGGCACCGAGGACAAGCGAGCTTACGAAAGCTGCTGCGATCTCCGGCGCGCGGGTTTTCAGCGCATTCGGGAAGAAGATGACCGGGTTGATGCTGCTCATTTCGGCATAGACCGGGATCGGCTGCTTGCGCTCAGAAGAAATCTTCATCAGCGCAGTGCCGCCGCGGCGCGAACCCGTGAAGCCGACGGCGCGGATTCTGGCATCGGCCACCAATTTCTGCCCGACCTCGAAGCCGGTATCGAAGAGAAGCGCAAACGTGCCGGCATGCAGGCCGGCCTTGGCAACGGCGCGTTGAACGGCGCGGCCGACCAGTTCCGATGTGCCCGGATGCGCGGAGTGGGCCTTGACGACGACAGGGCATCCTGCCGCCAGCGCAGACGCCGTGTCACCGCCTGCGACTGAGAAGGCGAGCGGAAAGTTCGATGCGCCAAAAACGGCGACGGGGCCGAGGGGAACGTTGCGCAGGCGCAGATCGGGCTTCGGAACCGGCTTGCGGGAAGGATCCGCGCCATCGAAACGAAGCTCCTGGAACCGGCCTTCGCGAACCTCCTTCGCAAATAGACGAAGCTGTCCCGTCGTGCGAGCGCGCTCGCCCTCGAGACGTCCGCGCGGAAGCCCGGTTTCCGCCATTGCCCGCACGATCAGCTCGTCGCCGATAGCCTCGATCTCACTGGCAATCGTTTCAAGAAAGGCAGCGCGTGTTTCCAGATCGGTTTCCCGGTAGGAGGCGAAGGCTTCCCATGCGAGCCTGGTCGCCTGTTCGACGTCTTCGGCGGAGGCGCCACCGAACGAGACGGGCAGTGCCGTCCCCGTGGCTGCTTCGACACCGTAGAGCTCGCCACGCGTGCCGCGCTTTTCCGATCCCGCGACGAGCAGGCTTCCATTGATAGTCATGACGGATTTCCTTTCAAACAGACTCGAGCGACGTATATAGGCGTTCGTCTTCTCAATTTCACGACATCTTTCCGCGGTATCGCATCGAAGACGGACATCTCCGGCAGAGGTTTGGTCGCCTTGCCGAACAGGTCGGACGACAGCACATGCAAAAGTAATTTCATGTCGAAATGCCGCCCCTTTTTTACGCTCATTCTCGGGCGGGATTAAACATCGAGGGGGCCACATGAAATACGCATCCGCTGTCTGTGCGGCGTTTACCGCAGTACTGCTCTCCACAACCGCATTGGCGCAAACCGGAACGATCAAGTCGATCCGGCTATCCTCCGGCGGCGTTGCCGAATATGTGCGCAGTCTTGATATCGGAGACGACGGCAACGCCGTCGTCGAAGTGCCGACAGACCAGATGGATGACTTCCTCAAGACCCTCGTTGTATCGGGACCGGCGCCCGTAAAGGGGCTTTCCACTACCGGACCGGGCATGATCGACGAAACATTCAAGGCGCTGCCGATCAAGTCGCAGGACTTGGATTCGGCAGCAGGTGTGCTGAAGGCTCTGAGAGGCGCACCCGTCTCAGCGAATGGCGTGAAGGGGCGCATCGTTGGAGTGGAACCGTCGACCGAAAAGCAGAGGGCGCGGCTGATCGTGCTGCTCGATAGTGGCGCCTTCGACGTTGCCGAGATCGGTGGCGCCATGACCTATAGGCTCGACGATCCCAAAGACGCGGAGATGGTGAGCCGGGCTGCGGAACTGCTGTCAAACGATCGAGTGCAGGGGACGCGCACGGTCACCATTGCGCTCGATGGCAAAGCGTCGACAGCCGTGGACATTTCCTATGTTGTCGCAGCCCCGCTCTGGAAGCCGTCCTACAGGATCATTGTCGACGCCAAAGGCAAAGCGAGGCTGCAGGCATGGGCCGTTCTCGAGAATGCTTCTGGCGAAGACTGGAACGGGGTTTCCATATCCCTGACATCAGGCAAGCCCGTGACACTGCGCCAGAGACTGTATGCAAGAACATGGCCACAACGCGAGGAGGTGCCGGCCGCAGCCGCGTATCTTGATGTAGCCGGTGCCAAGCCTGGCATGATTGGCGGCGCGTTGCTGGACAAGGAGGTCGCCGAGGCTCCCGCTCCTGTCATGGCTGCTGCGGCTGCTGCCGCCACTGCCGACGAGGGCGACGTTGTCGCCAACTTCGACCTTCCAGGCACTTATGACCTGAAGAACGGAGAAACGATTTCCGTGCCGATCCTCGATCATGAGATTGGGGCGGAGTTCGTCGCCCTCTACCGCGAGGGCGCGCAACATCCGGATGCGGCGCTGGTGCTGACGAATGACACGGCTACGTCGCTGCCGCCGGCGGTCGCGGCGGTCTATGACGAAAAGGGGCGCTATGTCGGTGACGCACGCATCGGCAACATGAAGCCGGGCGGGGTGGAAACGGCGACGTTTGCGGCCGATCAGAAGATCGATCAGGAAATGGCAACCACTACGTCAAGCGCCTTCCGAACGGTTGTGGTTAAGGACGGCTATCTCGACGCGACGCTCGAACGTCGCGTGCGAAAGACCTTCACCGCCTGGGGCGCCGACGCAGACAGAAAGTTCATTGCGGAAGATCCTGCTATGGCAGGGTGGGAGCTTGTCTCGTCCGAGGGCGTGGAGGAAACGCCGCAAGGTGCGCGGGCGACGATTGTCGTGCCCGCCGGAAAGAAGGTTTCGATCACTATCGAGTGGCGCATGGTGGAAAACGAAACCCAGGCGATAGCCGATATCGATGACACTGTGATCCTGCAATGGCTCGACGAAAGTCCCTCACCTGATATCGCTGAGAAGCTTCAAGGGCTCGTGACTGCAAGGACCGCGCAGAAGGAGGCGGAGAGAGACCTGTCGACAGTCATGCAGGCTATACAGGACGCAACCTCGGAATCGTCACGGATTTCAGGCATGCTCGTCTCTGTCGGGGACACACCGCTCAAGCAGCAATTCCTTCAGGACCTGACGGAGCAGGAGAAGTCGATCAAGGCGCTACGGGTGCAACGGGACGAGGCACGGGATCGACTTGAGAAGCTGCGCAAGAAGCTTGGGGAGGCGATAGCCCGTCTTTAGGCATGCTGGGGCCACGCTGCTGCCGCTTCTCCTTGCCAATGGCTGATCAGAGCGCGGAAAACCGCGCCTTGACCAGTTCGTGGTCCGAGATTGCAGCGCCATCGGCATCGACGGCTGGAACGGTCACTGCTTCGCTTGCCGCAAGGCCGCGGGTAAACAGCCAGTCGAGCCGGGCAAAGGGCGGCTCGGGCGTGCCGTCCGGGCGCATGCGCTGCGTGAGCGCGAAGTCGTTGGCAGCTTCCCAGTGATAGCCGGCTTCGGCAAGCAGGCCGAACAGCGGCTCGTGTGCTTCCGGTTGGCGGGTCCCGGCGGGAAGGATATTGGTATTGAAGTCGCCGCCGATCACGACGGGCAGATTGCCGGCGAGCTTCTCGACCGCCGCGATCAGCCGGCTCGTCTGCCTGGCGCGATCCTCGACATCCGTCTTGCTTTCCAGATGCACGCTGACGGCAAGGATCGGCCCGACTGCGGTTTCGACCCTTGCTGCAATTGCCATGCGTCCGCCGATCCGGCCCTGACCGTCCTTCGCATTCGTCCACCATGTGCCGCCGTCATCGAGATGGATCAATGCCGCATCAAGCAACGGCAAACGGGAGAGCAGCGCATTGCCGTGGAAGCCGACGGCATTCGTCTCGCCCTTATGCCATTCGCGCTCACGGGAATCTCCGAGACCAAGTTCCACGAATTCCACGCCAAAAGCATAGGACATGCCGAGATCGCGGGCGAGGTCGGCAACAGTGTGCCGGTTGCCAGCGCGCGCCGTGCCGAGATCAGCCTCCGTGAGCAACAGAATATCGGCGCCGCTCTGGCGGACGAGTTCCACGGAAGGAGCATGATATTTTAGGCGTTCGGCGTTCCAAGCAGCGATGACGAGACCGTCACCGATGCTGGCGTCATTGGCAGTTCTTACGACTTCGATCGTCGAAAGCGCCGGCAGGGTCGCCGCAAGCCGGTCATGCTCGGCCTGTGTCGGTTCGGCAGCGCGCGCCTCATCAAAGAACGTGGCTGAGGGTACGGTAAGCCCGTCTACGGCGGCCGCAAGCAGGTTGCGGTCGCCGCTGGCGAGACCAAGAAAGCTCTTCATTTGCATCAGGCTCAGGCGTTGACGGTCACCGCGTTGTTGCGTGCCGGCGCGACGAGCACTTTGCCGGTCTCGGCCGAATAGAGATGGATCGAATCCTGATCGATCGCGATGCCGATCCGGTCGCCAGTCTTCAGCGAAACCGATCCGGTCATGGCGACAGCGAAGGGCAGGCCATCGAAATCGGCATGGACGACACGGCTGGCGCCGAGTTCTTCGATGAAGTCGGCGGTCGCAACAAGTGCCCCCGGTGCATCCGGAGAGACGAGGCGAGCGGCTTCGGCGCGCACGCCGAGAACGACGCGCTGGCCGGCAAGCTGCTTGCCGCGCTCGGACGGAAGGGCGACGGTGCGGCCTTCGTCATAGATGAATACGCCGTTTTCGTTGACGCGGCCTTCCAGCAGATTCATTGCCGGCGTGCCGACGAAGCCGGCGACGAAGCGGCTTGCCGGATAGTGATAGACCTCTTCCGGCGTACCGACCTGTTCGACATTGCCGGCATTCATGACGATGATGCGGTCGGCAAGTGTCATGGCCTCGTTCTGGTCGTGCGTGACGAAGATCGAGGTAGCGCCGAGGCGGCGATGCAGGCGGCGGATTTCCGCACGCATGGCGATACGCAGCTTGGCATCGAGGTTCGACAGCGGCTCGTCGAAGAGGAAGACCTTCGGCTCGCGGATCATGGCGCGGCCCATGGCGACGCGCTGGCGCTGACCGCCCGAGAGGGCTGCCGGGCGGCGCTCGAGGAAGGGCTCAAGGCTGAGTGCCTTGGCGACATCGGCGATCCGGCGGTCGCGTTCGGCCTTCGGCACGCCGGCGACCTTCAGCGCATAGCCGATATTCTCGGCAACGCTCATGTGCGGATAAAGCGCGTAGTTCTGGAAGACCATCGCGCAGCCGCGTTCACGCGGCTCGAGCTGGTTGACCACGCGGCCGTCGATGGCAATTTCGCCGCCGGTGATTTCTTCCAGGCCGGCAACCATGCGCAGCAGCGTGGACTTGCCGCAACCGGACGGACCGAGGATGACGATGAATTCGCCCGACTGGATTTCGAGATCGACGCCATGAACGACGGCGTTCTTGCCATAGTTCTTTTTCACGCCACGGATGGAGATCGGTGCCAAGGGTCTGTTCCTTTCACTTCTCGGTGGAGATAAGGCCGCGCACGAACCAACGCTGCATCAGGATGACGAGGATCAGCGGCGGCGACATGATGATCAATGTTCCGGCCATCGCGACGTTCCAGTCGGGCAGGCCGAATTCGGAAGGAATGAGTGTCTTGAGCTGGGTAACGGCGATGCCGAAATTCGGGTCGGTTGTGATCAGCAGCGGCCAGAGGTACTGGTTCCAGGCCCAGACGAACATGATGGTGAAAAGTGCAATCATGTTCGGGCGAGACAAAGGCAACAGCACGTCCCAGAAGAAGCGGACAGCACCTGAGCCATCCATCTTCGATGCTTCGGCGAGTTCGTCCGGAACCGTCAGGTAGAACTGGCGATAGAGGAAAGTACCCGTCGCGGTGGCGACCATCGGCAGCACGAGGCCCGGATAGGAGTTCAGCAGACCCCATTCAAGCTTGATTTGGATGCCGGTGACCTGTGCGATCAGCCAGGTAATGCCGGTGACGTCGAGGATTGCCTGAAAGGGCTGAAGCGCATTTGCGGCGATCGAATAGGTCGGCACGATGCGCACTTCGAGTGGCAGCATCAGCGTGATGAAGATGATCCAGAAGATCAGATAGCGGCCGCGGAAGCGGAAATAGACGATCGAGAAAGCTGCCATCGCGGAAAGAATGACCTTGCCGGCGCCGACGGTGGCAGCGAAGATGACGCTGTGAAACAGCTTGTTGCCGAGATCGGCACGAACCCAGGCGGTCTGCACGTTCTCCCAGAAATGGCTGCTCGGAACGAGCGGCAGCGGCACGCGGTTGACGGTCTCGAGATCGAGCGTCGATGCAATGATGACGATCATGAATGGCAGGAGCGCAATCACCAGGCCGAGTGCGAGCAGGGTGTAGCAGACGAAGTTGAATATTGGCGTGCGTTCGATCATGTCCGCGACCTCACTTGTAGTGCACGCGCCGCTCGATGAAGCGGAACTGGAAGATTGTGAGCAGGATGACGAGACCCATCAGGATCATGGATTGGGCTGCGGCACCCGAATAATCGAGGCCCCTGAAGCCGTCGAAATAGATCTTGTAGACCATGAGCTCCGTGGCGCGCGCCGGACCGCCCTGGGTCATCACGTCGACGATGCCAAAGGAATCCTGGAAGCTTTCGGTGATGTTGATGACGAGCAGGAAGAACAGCGTCGGGGTCAGCAGCGGCAACTGGATGTCCAGCATGCGCCGCAGCGGCCCCGAGCCGTCCATGGCGGCCGCCTCGATCAGTGAGCGTGGAATGCCCTGCAGCGCCGAAAGGAAGAAGATGAAGTTGTAGCCGATATACTTCCAGGAAAAGGCGACGATCACCGCGATCATGGCATCCTTACCGTCGAGAGCGGGGTTCCAGAGGCCGGGCCAGACGTGGTTGATGACCGATAGGAGACCGGCCTCCGGCGCCAGGATGAAGCGGAAGGCAAGACCGAGGGCGGGAGCGGCAATCGCATAAGGCCAGATAAAGACCGACCGGTAGATCTTGTGGCCGCGCAGTTCACGATCCGTCAGAAGCGCCAGGATGAGCGCCAGACCCATGGCGATAATAGTCGAGCTGAAGCCGAAGATCATGCTGCGGGTGACGGAGTCCCAATAGATCGGATCGCTCAGCAGCTGCTTGAAATTGTCGAAACCGACCCAGGCATTGCCGCCGCCCCATGGCTGCTCGAGCGTGAACGCCCAGTACAGCGCCTGCGCGCTCGGCCAGTAGAAGAAGACAAAGATCAGCAGCAGCATCGGAAATGCGAAGAGAAGGCCGATCGTCGTCGAGGAGAAAGTGACGCGCTTTTCCATGAGTGGTCGTTTTCGTCCTGGTTTGGTTCTGGCGCGGGCGGCGATCTTGCTGCCGCAGCCGGTAGGGAATGTACAAAGACGCACCCGGCGCGCCAGAAGCGGGCCGGGTGCGGCTCATATCAGTCGATTAGGGGAGCTGAACGCCCTTGTAGGTCTGCTGGAAGCGACGCAGGAGCTGGTTGCCGCGGTCAGCGGCAGAGTCGAGCGAAGCCTGTACGTCGGCATTGTTGACGAAGATTGCCTGCAGGCCGTTCGCGATTTCGGTGCGGACCTGGAGCAGGCCACCGAGACGGATGCCCTTGGCAGCGGTGTCCCCAGCCGGCGAAGCGGTCAGGCTCTGAATGGCGAGTTCGCGACCGGCGTAGGGAGCCTTGTCGTAGAAGCCCTGCTTCTTCAGGTATTCGAAGCCCGAGTTACGAACCGGGATGTAGCCGGTAACGGTCGACCAGGTGAGGGCTTCTTCCGGCTTTGCGATGAAGTTGAAGAAGGCAGCGGCAGCCTTGTATTCGGCGTCCGAATGACCCTTCAGAACCCAGAGCGAAGCGCCGCCAACGTAGGAGCTGTGACGGGTTGCATCGCCATAGGTCGGGAGCATGGAAACGCCCCAGTTCATGCCCTGCTTGGCGGTACGGCCGACGTTGCCATGGTCGCCAACGGAGGTCAGGATGACCTGGCAATCGCCAGCGGCGAAGGCTTCGACGAAGGTCTGGCCAACGGCCTTGTTCTTGATGACAGCTTCCTTGGCGTCGTACCAGCCCTTCAGGTCCTTGACGAAGTTGACGAGCATCGGGTTCTTGTTGAACACCAGTTCGGCGTCGAGGCCTTCAAAGCCGTTCTTCTTGGTAGCGATCGGTTCGCCGTTGACGGCTTCGAACTGCTCGATGTACTGCCAGACTTCGTTGTTGGAGATGTCGAAGCCCAGCGGGCAAGCATAGCCTGCGTCCTTCAGAGCCTTGAAATCTTCGCCAGCTTCCTTCCAGGTCGCCGGAGCATGGTCCTTGCCGATCTTGGCGAAGGCGTCCTTGTTCCAGTAGAGCAGAGCCGTCGAGGAGTTGAAGGGGAACGAGTACATCTCGCCCTTCGATGTTGCATAGTAGCCGGCGATGCCGGAGAAGTAGTCGTTCCAGTCAACATTGTAGCCCATGTCCTTCATGAGCTTGTTGGCCGGGTAGTAGGCGCCGGAAAGCATGATGTCGAGCGTGCCGGCATCCGAAACCTGAGCGATGGTCGGCTGCTTGCCAGCGCGGAAGGCAGCGATCGTGTTCTGCAGCGAGGCGTCGTAGGAGCCCTGGCTGGTGCAGACGACTTCGTAGTCGCCCTGGGACTGGTTGAAACGGTCGCACTGTTCCTGAACGCGCTTTGCGATGTCGCCCGAGTTGCCGAACCAGAAGTCGATCTTGGTCTTTTCGGCAGCAGCGGCGGGACCAGCAGCAACGAAAGCTGAAGCGAGAAGGGCGCCTACGGCGCCGAGAAGCTTGGCTTGCATGAGAACCCTCGAAAAATAGGACGCGCCCCCTCTTGAGCGCACGCCCTATTAACTGGTTCAATTTGCGGTAACCAATGAAGTTTCTATGACATGAATAGAGTAGAAAGTTTCTGTCACAAAATATTCATGTCTCAATTTCGTGAACCGTTCATCGAACATCGGTGCCTTTCGTTTCCGAATTCCGCCGAAGCGATCGCCTATATTCCATTTATATAGGAAATATAGCTCAAGAATCAAAAGCCGACTTGTCTATTCAATTCTATTGACAATCATTATTATTGGGTCGTTATCAAAATGTCGCGAAAGCTTGATCGGAAACAACCTGCCATCGGGGAAACTCGACCTCGGAAATAGCTTTGCACAGCTGTGCGTTGATCTGGAAAAATACGACATATGGTGTTCAGTTTACGACATATCGATGATTCCGCCTATTTATTAGGCGATTCCACGAGCGGCGAACCGCGGTTCCAAGTTCTTGTGGTGGGAGTTTCTCGCCGTCGCAGACTCGATTGAAGCCCAGTTATCCGTCATCCGATAGTTTTCCGGCCTCCAGAATGCGTTTTGCGAGTTTCAGATGCGGCAGGTCGAGCATGCGTCCGTCGATCTGGATGACGCCGGTGTCCGGCGAAGCAGCGAAGGCGGCTACGACTTTTTCCGCCCAGCTGATTTCCGATGCGTCCGGCGTGAAGGCCCGGTTGATCGGTTCGACCTGGCTCGGATGGATCGCCATCATTCCCGAGAAACCGTCGCGCCGGGCGCGGGCAGCATAGGCCGCGAGACCGCCGAGATCACGGAAATCGGGATAGACGGTCTCGATGGCGGGAACCGCGGCGGCGTGCGCGCCAAACAGCACCAGAGAGCGGGCGAGCTCATAGGGGGCGGTATAACGTCCATCTGCCTCGCGGGCGGTCGCGGCGCCGATTGCGGCTGGCAGATCTTCCGCGCCCCAGGTTAACCCGCAGAGATGAGAGGTGACGTCCCGGTAACTGCCGATCTCGAAAATGGCGGCCGGCGTTTCAGTCGCGATCGGCAGGATAGAGACCGCGGATGACAGGTGGCTTGCGAGCTGGCGCACCGAAGCCGCGCCCTTAGCCTTCGGTAACATGATCGCGAAGGGGCTGATCTCAGCGAGTGCAACGAGATCATCTTCGCAGGCAGACGTAGCAAGGGGATTGATGCGAATGATAAGCGTCGCATCGGCTGCGCGGCGCGTGACGAAGTCGTGCACGGCGTCTCGCGCCAGCGGCTTGTTCTGGGCGGAAACGGAATCTTCCAGATCGAGGATAACGGCATCGGCGCCAGAGGCGAGCGCCTTGTCGAAACGCTCCGGCCTGTCGCCGGGCACGAAGAGCAGCGAGCGCAGCCTCATGACGGCTTCACCTGCAGCATGGCCGTGCGCAGGCACTGGCAAACGATCTCGTTTCGCTGATTCAGCGTGATATGCTTGAACGTGACGATCCCGGCATCGGGCCGGGAGTTGGAGCGCCGGAGTTCCGTCACCTCGGTTTCCACCCGAAGCGTGTCACCGATGAAAACCGGCTTCGGCATCGTCACCTTGTCGTAGCCGAGATTGGCGACCAGCGTGCCGAGTGTCGTGTCGCCGACCGAGAGGCCGACGGTGAGCGCGAATGTGAAGGTGCCGTTGACGACGATGCGGCCGAATTCCGTACCCGCCGCATAATCGGCATCGAGGTGAAGTGGTTGCGGATTATGGGAGAGTGTCGTGAAGAGCAGGTTGTCGGTTTCCGTGACCGTGCGGCGGATCTCGTGGGCAATCCGGTCGCCGACCGTCCATTCATCGAAGTAACGGCCGGCCATCAGTGCTCTTCCTTCGTGACGCTGACGACGAGCTGGTTTTCCGAGACCCGCGTGCCCACGGAGACCGGCAGTTTGCCGACAATGCCGTCAAAGGGTGCGCGCAGCGTATGCTCCATCTTCATGGCCTCAACCGTCAGCAGCCTGTCGCCCTTGGCAACGCGGTCGCCCTCCGCGACATCGACGGATATGACGAGGCCCGGCATCGGCGAAAGGATCGCGCCATCGCCGGCGCCCTGATGCGCTTCGACTTCGCTGGCGACGGGAAGGCCGATCGGCCAGGCATTGCCGCCATCAAAGAGGACTACGGTATCGCCGGACCTGACGGCATTGGTGTCGAGGCCCGGGCGGACATGCCCCCAATAGAGATGGTCGCCGACGCGGACGCGCGCGCGGCTATCGCTTGTGCCCGCAATGCGCAGGCCGGCGAGGGCTGACCAGGGACCGGTTGCTTCTTTCGCCGCCAATGCTGTCGCTGCCCTGTCGATAGTCGTCTCGTCGGGCTCCTGCGGCAGGAGGGTTTCACCGTGCCGGTCGAGAAAGCCCGTATCGAGCTTTGCCCCGCGGAAATCCGCGTCGGCGGCAATACGGGCGAGCAGGCCGGCATTGGATTTCACCGGCCAGACTTCGATGCTTTCGCAGGCTCTGGTGAGCCTGGCGAGGGCTGCATCGCGATTTGGGCCATGAACGATGATCTTGGCAATCATCGGATCGTAGAAGGCGGTGATCTCGTTGCCTTCCTCGACGCCGCTGTCCACGCGGACATTTTGGGGCAAGCGCAGATGATCCAGGCGGCCGATCGAGGGCAGGTAGCCGGCGGCAGGGTTTTCGGCATAGAGACGGGCCTCGAAAGCCCACCCGTTCATGAGGATATCGTCCTGTGCCTTCGGTAGCGGCTCGCCGGCGGCGACCTTCAATTGCCAGAGCACCAGATCCTCGCCGGTGATAGCTTCGGTGACAGGGTGCTCGACCTGCAGTCTCGTGTTCATCTCCATGAACCAGATGCGGTCTGGGCGCAGGCCCTCCGAGGCGTCGGCAATGAATTCGATCGTGCCGGCCCCGATATAGTTCACCGCCTTCGCAGCACTGACTGCCGCCTCACAGATTGAGGCGCGGGTGGCGGCGTCGAGGCCAGGAGCGGGGGCCTCCTCGATCACCTTCTGGTGCCGGCGCTGCAGCGAGCAGTCGCGTTCGAAGAGGTGGACGCAATTGCCAAAGCGGTCGGCGAAGATCTGTACCTCGATATGGCGCGGATTGGCGATATAGTGCTCGATCAATACGCGATCGTCGCCGAAGGACGAGGCCGCCTCACGGCGGCAGGAGGCGAGCAGTTCGGCAAAGTCTTGCCGCCGATCGACACGGCGCATACCTTTGCCGCCGCCGCCGGCGACAGCCTTGATCAGCACGGGATAGCCCGTCGCATCGGCCTCGGCCGCGAGCCTTTCTTCGCTCTGATCCGCTCCCATATAGCCAGGTGTGACCGGCACGCCGGCGGCCTGCATCAATTGCTTGGCAGCATCCTTGAGCCCCATGGCACGGATCGCGGCAGGTGGTGCACCAACCCAGATGATGCCGGCATTCTCGACCGCTTCGGCGAATTCGGCATTTTCCGACAGGAAGCCGTAGCCGGGATGGATTGCGGCCGCACCCGTTTTGCGAGCAGCCTCCAGTATGCGCTCCTGTGAAAGATAACTTTCGCGAGCGGGCGCGGGGCCGATTGCAACAGCCTCGTCCGCTTCTGCCACGAAGGGCAGGCCGGCATCGGCCTCTGAATAAACAGCAATGGTGCGGATGCCGAGGGTCTTCGCCGTGCGGATGATGCGACGAGCGATTTCACCCCTGTTGGCTATGAGCAAGCTTTCCATCATCGCGCCACCTCACATCCGGAAGACGCCGAAGCGCGGCCCTTTGGGGACCGGCGCATTCAGGCAGGCGGAAAAGGCAAGGCCCAACACATCGCGCGTCTGGCACGGATCGATGATGCCATCGTCCCAGAGACGGGCGGTGGCGTAGTAGGGATTGCCCTCGGCCTCGTAGCCGGCGCGGATCGGCGCCTTGAAAGCTTCTTCGTCTTCGACCGGCCAGCCTTCGCCACGCGCCTCCATCGCATCGCGGCGGATGGTGGCGAGCACAGAAGCCGCCTGCTCGCCGCCCATCACGCTGATACGGCTGTTCGGCCAGGTGAAGAGAAAACGCGGGCGATAGGCGCGGCCGCACATGCCGTAATTGCCGGCGCCGAAACTTCCGCCGATGATGACGGTGACCTTGGGTACGGTGGCAGTCGCAACCGCAGTCACAAGCTTTGCCCCGTCCTTGGCGATCCCGCCGGCCTCGTAGCGGCCTCCTACCATGAAACCCGATATGTTCTGCAGGAACAGCAGCGGCACGCGGCGCTGGCAGGCGAGCTCGATGAAATGCGCGCCCTTCAGCGCGCTTTCGGAAAAGAGCACGCCGTTATTGGCGATGACGGCGACGGGCATGCCCCAGATGCGGGCGAAGCCGCAGACCAGTGTGGTGCCGTAGAGCGGTTTGAATTCGTGCAGTTCCGAACCATCGACGATGCGGCCGATCACCTCGCGCACATCATAGGGCGAGCGTACGTCATCCGGAATGATGCCGCAGAGATCCTCGGGATCGAGTTTTGGCGGACGTGGTGCATGAAGGTCGATGTCGACCGATTTCACAGTGTTGAGGCTGGCGACGATATCGCGCACGAGAAGAAGCGCATGTTCGTCATTTTCGGCAACGTGATCGACAACGCCGGAGCGGCGGCCATGGGTTTCGGCGCCGCCGAGCTCTTCGGCCGAAATGATCTCGCCCGTTGCGGCCTTTACCAGAGGCGGGCCGGCAAGGAAGATCGTACCTTGATTACGCACGATAACCGTCTCATCGGACATGGCAGGCACATAGGCGCCGCCCGCCGTGCAGCTTCCCATGACGCAGGCAATCTGCGGAATGCCTTCGGCCGACATCTGGGCCTGATTGTAGAAGATCGCCCCGAAATGATCGCGGTCGGGAAAGACCTCGGCCTGATGCGGGAGATTGGCGCCGCCACTATCGACTAAATAGATGCAAGGCAGCCGGTTCTGCGTGGCGATTTCCTGAGCCCGCAGGTGTTTCTTGACCGTGAGAGGAAAATAGGCGCCGCCCTTCACCGTCGCGTCATTGGCGACGATCATCACTTCGCGGCCGCAAACGCGTCCGATTCCTGTAATGATCCCGGCACCTGGCGCCTCGTCATTATACATGCCGTTCGCCGCCAGCGTGCCGATCTCCAGAAAGGGGCTGCCGGCATCGAGCAGCAGCTGGATGCGGTCGCGCGGCAGGAGCTTGCCCTTGCCGGTATGGCGCTCGCGCGCTGCCCGCGAGCCACCTTCACGGGTCTTTGCTGAGCGGTCGTAGAGCTTGTCGATCAGTCCCCTGTTATTGATTGTGTTGGTCTTGAAGGTCTCGCTGTCGCGATCGATGTCAGAGGAAATCATCGTCATGATGCGATGAGCTCCCGGCCGATCAGATAGCGGCGAATCTCATTGGTTCCGGCCCCGATATCGTAGAGCTTGGCATCGCGCAGGAAGCGTTCGACCGGCCACTCCTTGGTATAACCGGCACCGCCGAGCGCCTGGATCGCCTCCAGCGACACTTTTACGGCATTTTCGCTGGCAAAGAGGATCGCGGCAGCCGCATCCGAGCGTGTCGTGCGGCCTGCATCACAGGCACGAGCGACGGAATAGACATAGGCGCGAGACGAATTCAGCGCGACATACATATCGGCGATCTTACCTTGCATAAGCTGGAAGTCACCGATCGCCTTGCCGAACTGTTTGCGCTCTCGCACATAGGGCAGCACGACATCGAGGCAGGCCTGCATGATGCCGAGCGGACCGGCGGCAAGCACAGCGCGCTCATAGTCGAGGCCGGACATCAGTATCTTCACGCCGTCGCCTTCCCGGCCCATCAGTGCTTCTGCCGGTACCGCGCAATCCTGAAAGACCAATTCCGCCGTATCGCTACCGCGCATGCCGAGCTTGGAGAGCTTTTTTGAAACGCTGAAACCGGGTGTCCCTTTCTCGATGATGAAAGCCGAAATACCCTTCGGTCCGGCCGCGGGATCGGTCTTCGCGTAGACGACGAGCACATCGGCATGCGGCGCATTGGTGATCCAGAACTTCGTCCCGTTAAGGAGGTAGCGATCGCCCTTGCGTTCCGCCTTGAGCCGCATGGAAACGACATCCGAGCCCGAGCCGGCTTCGGACATGGCAAGTGAACCGACATGTTCGCCGGAAATCAGCTTTGGCAAATAGCGTTGCTTCTGTTCCGGTGTAGCCCAGCGGCGGATCTGATTGACGCAGAGATTGGAATGGGCGCCGTAGCTCAAGCCCACGGAAGCCGAGGCACGCGAGACTTCCTCCATGGCGACGACATGTTCGAGATAGCCGAGACCGGCACCACCGAATTCTTCTTCCACGGTGATGCCGTGCAGACCAAGCGCGCCCATCTGCGGCCAGAGCTGGCGTGGAAATGTGTTGCTTTCATCGATCTCCGCTGCGAGCGGAGCAATCGTATCGGCGGCAAATCGCGCCGTCGCGTCGCGGATCGCGTCCGCGGTTTCGCCGAGCGAAAAATCAAACATGGCATTCCTCCCGCTACAATATGTAGCGCGGGTTGCTGCCGCTTCAAAGCTCCCTCGAACGAAGCCTATTGCCACTGCGCCGATTTCGCCTCCTCGCGGCGGAAGGCGTCGGGGCTCTTGCCCATCCATTTCCGGAAGGCGCGAAAGAAGGCGCTGGGTTCGGAATAGCCGAGCTGCACGGCAATCTCGCCGACGGTTTTCGACGTGTTCATCAGCATATCGATGGCGAGGTCTCGACGGATATCGTCCTTGATGCCGGCATAGCTCTGGCCCTCGTCATGCAGGCGATGGCGGAGCGTCGAGGATGGCAGGCGCATCTCGGCAGCGAGCGTCTGGAAGCTCGACCAGGCGGCGGGAGAACTCTGCGAGAGACGACGGCGCACGGCAGCAGCGATGCCGGCATCATAGCGATAGCGCACGAGGATATTGGCGGGCGCACCCCGCAGAAATTGCTTCAATGCCTGTTCGCTACGCGAAATCGGCAGGTCGAGCAGAGCGTTGTCGAAACCGAGCCGGCTGATCGGCTGCGAGAAACGCACCGGCGCCCCGAAAAAGAGCCGGTAGTCGGCGCCCTGGTTTGGCTCCTCGCATCGGAAATCGACAAGGCGGATCGGGATACGCCGGCCGACAAGCCAGCAGATGATGCCGTGCAGGATGATCCAATAGGTACGATAGGCGAAGGCTGAGCGCGGCTCGCCCGCGTCGCGAAGCTCAATCTGCGCCAGCCCGTCGCGGATGACGAGCGTACCACGCGGATCGTCCAGCACGACGTCGAGGAAACGTAAGGCCCGCCGCAGAGCGTGGCCGAGCGTGGGGGCGTGCAGCACGCAATGGCAGAGCAGGGTGAAACTGCCGCTGCGCATCGGCCGGGCGCCCATACCGAAGAATTCGTCGTCGAGTTCGGCGGCGATTGCTAGCCACAGCGCACCATAGACCTCAGCCGAAACCGGCTGATCGATGTGCGATGGCAGGCCTAGTTTGCTCAGGAGTGGTCCCGTCTGCCTCCCAAGCCTGCGCAGGCTGTCGAGGGCTTCCTCGACAAAGCCGGGCGCTATCATGCGTCGCTCGATTTCAGCCATTACCGCTCCGCCGCCTATGGCAAAACTGGCCACGATAATGCGGCAATTCTGTCATCGCTTGCAATAGGGCGAGGGAATAGAATCCGTGTTCAGGCGGACTCTGGAGGAGATATCTGCCGGGCAGGGAGGAGCGATCCGTGCAAATCCGCGGCGCAAGTTTCATCGTTACTGGTGGCGGCTCAGGACTCGGGGCGGCAACGGCACGCATGCTCATCGAAGCCGGCGGGCGCGTGACGATCGCCGATCTCAATCTCGACGCAGGCGAGGCGATCGCTCGCGAACTGGGACAGGATGCGTGCTTCATCAAGGCCGACGTGACCGATGAAGAGGACGGTGCGGCGGTGATTGCCATGGCCGTGGATGCTTTCGGTCCGCTTCGCGGGCTTATTAACTGCGCCGGCGTGGCGCCGGCCGAAAAGGTCGTCGGCCGCGAGGGACCGCACCGGCTGGAGAGCTTTGCCCGTACGATCGGCATCAATCTCATCGGTACCTTCAACATGATCCGGCTTGCTGCCGTTGCTATCCAGGCTGCCCAGCCGGATGCGGAGGGCGAGCGAGGCGTGATCGTCAATACGGCCTCGGCCGCCGCTTTCGACGGGCAGATTGGTCAGGCAGCCTATGCCGCCTCCAAGGGCGGCGTCGCCGCGATGACGTTGCCGATCGCCCGCGAGCTTGCGCGTCACGGCATCCGCACCGTGTCCATTGCACCGGGCATCTTCGAAACGCCGATGATGGCCGGCATGCCGACGGAGGTGCGGGAAGCACTTGGCAAGAGCGTGCCTTTCCCACCGCGTCTTGGTCATCCGGCGGAATTTGCCGCGCTGGTGCGCCATATTCTGGAAAACAGCATGCTGAACGGCGAGGTTATCCGCCTCGACGGTGCATTGCGCATGGGCGCGCGCTGAGCGTCAGCCCGAGGAGGAAACATGACCCTGCAGGATCCCATCGTCATCGTCGGCGCGGCCCGCACGCCGATCGGCAGTTTTCAGGGTGAACTCAAGGATGCCGCCGCTCCCGAATTGGGCGCGACAGCGATCCGCGCAGCCATTGAGCGCAGCGGAGTCGCGGCTGACGCAATCGAGGAGGTCGTTTTCGGCTGTGTTTTGCCGGCCGGCCAAGGCCAGGCGCCGGCGCGCCAGGCGGCGATCCATGCCGGATTGCCCTTTGCCACGAGCGCCAGCACCGTCAACAAGATGTGCGGCTCCGGCATGAAGGCGGTCATGATGGCCCATGACCTGATTGCGGCGGGAAGCACTTCGGTGGCGGTCGCCGGCGGCATGGAAAGCATGACCAATGCGCCCTATCTCCTTGATCGTGCCCGTGCGGGTTACAGGCTCGGCCACGGGCGGGTCGTGGACCATATGTTCCTCGACGGGCTGGAGGATGCTTATGACAAGGGGCGCTTGATGGGGAGCTTCGCGGAGGATTGTGCCGAAGCCTATCAGTTTACACGCGAGGCGCAGGACGCCTATGCGGTCACGTCGCTGACGCGGGCGCAGAAGGCGATTACCGAAGGCTATTTTGACAGCGAAATCGTGTCCGTGACGGTGAAATCCGGCAAGGCAGATCAGGTGGCAAGCCGTGACGAGCAGCCGGGTAAGGCGAGGCCTGACAAGATCCCGACCCTGAAGCCGGCCTTTCGTGACGGCGGCACGGTTACGGCCGCCAATTCCAGTTCGATTTCCGATGGTGCGGCCGCGCTCGTTTTGATGCGCCGCTCGGAGGCGGAGCGCCGCGACCTCAGGCCGCTTGCCACCATCCTCGGCCATGCCACGCATTCGCAGGCCCCCAATCTCTTCGCCACTGCGCCGATCGGCGCTTTGCAAAAGCTTTCGGATTGCACCGGCCTGCCGCTCTCCGATGTCGATCTCTTCGAGATCAACGAGGCCTTTGCCGTTGTTGCCATGGCGGCGATGCGCGAACTGAACCTGCCGCATGAGAAGGTCAATGTACATGGTGGCGCTTGCGCGCTTGGCCATCCGATCGGTGCGTCCGGAGCCCGTATTCTGGTGACGCTGCTGTCGGCGCTGGAGCGTTACGACCTGAAGCGCGGCATGGCCGCACTTTGCATCGGCGGCGGTGAGGCAACCGCCGTCGCCATCGAGCGGCACTAGGGAAGGAGGAGAGCCGATGATCCTTTCCGAACTTCAACAGCAGATCCGCGATCTCGCCCGCGACTTCGCCCGCGAGCGGCTGGCGCCGGGCGCGGCTAAGCGTGATCGGGAACAGCTCTTTCCGCGCGAAGAGCTGAAGGAGATGGGCGAACTCGGTCTGCTGGGCATGCTCGTGCCTGAGACCTATGGTGGCTCGGATACTGGCGTCATCGCCTATGCTGCGGTACTGGAAGAGATCGCGGCCGGCGACGGACCCTGCTCGACCATCATGAGTGTGCACAGTTCGGTCGGCTGCGTGCCGATCCTGAAATTTGGCAATGAAGAGCAGCGCCAACGTTTCCTGCCGAAGCTCGCCAGCGGCGAGTGGATCGGCGGTTTTGCGCTGACGGAGCCGCAGGCGGGCTCGGATGCCTCGAACCTGAAAACGCGGGCGCGGCGCAACGGCGACCATTATGTGCTCGACGGCGCCAAGCAGTTCATCACCTCGGGCAAGAACGGACAGGTCATCATTGTCTTTGCCGTTACTGATCCGGATGCCGGTAAGAAGGGCATCACCGCCTTCATCGTGCCGACCGATACGCCGGGTTATGAGGTTATCCGCGTTGAGGAAAAGCTCGGCCTGCATTCCTCCGACACCTGCCAGATCGCCTTCACCGAGATGCGCGTTCCGGCCGAGCTCAGGCTCGGTGAGGAGGGCGAGGGCTATCGTATCGCCCTTGCCAATCTCGAAGGCGGGCGGATCGGAATTGGGGCGCAGGCCGTCGGCATGGCGCAGGCGTCCTTCGAGGCGGCGCGCGATTATGCCCGTGAGCGGACTGCCTTCGGCAAGCCGATCTTCGAACACCAGGCCGTGGCCTTCCGGCTAGCCGACATGGCGACGCGGATCGAGGCGGCGCGCCAGCTCGTCTTCCATGCGGCCTCGCTCAGGGAGGCAGGACAGCCATGCCTGTCGGAGGCTTCGATGGCCAAGCTCTTTGCCTCTGAGATGGCCGAGCGCGTCTGCTCCGATGCGATCCAGATCCATGGCGGTTACGGTTACATAGCTGACTATCCGGTGGAGCGTATCTATCGCGATGTGCGCATCTGTCAGATCTATGAGGGAACAAGCGACGTGCAGCGTATGGTGATTGCCCGCAACCTATAACGATAAGGCCCGGCTTCTGGAGGAGAGGCGCGGGGCCGATAGAGGGAGGAAAAAGACCACATGGTGGAATCCGCTCGTTTGAGCCTGCATGTCCCCGAACCCGCCGTGCGCCCGGGCGGCCATCCCGATTTTTCCAATGTCAAGATCGCCAAGGCCGGGTCGGTGCCGCGGCCGGAGGTCGATGTCGCGTCTGAAGACATCCGCGATCTTGCCTATTCGATCATCCGCGTGCTGAACCGCGATGGCGAGGCGGTCGGTCCCTGGGCAGGGTCTTTGACGGACGAGGAATTGCTGACCGGGCTTCGAAACATGATGAAGCTGCGCGCTTTCGATGCCCGCATGCTGATGGCGCAGCGGCAGGGCAAGACCTCCTTCTATATGCAGCATCTCGGTGAAGAGGCGGTCAGCTGCGCCTTCCGCAAGGCGCTGCAGAAGGGAGACATGAATTTCCCGACTTACCGCCAGGCTGGCCTCTTGATCGCCGACGACTACCCGATGGTCGAGATGATGAACCAGATCTATTCGAACGAGAGCGACCCGTTGCGCGGGCGCCAGCTTCCCATCATGTATTCCTCCAAGGAGCACGGCTTCTTCACGATCTCGGGCAATCTCGCCACGCAATATGTGCAGGCGGTCGGCTGGGCCATGGCCTCGGCGATCAAGAATGACAGCCGCATTGCCGCCGCCTGGATCGGTGACGGCTCGACGGCGGAATCGGATTTTCATTCGGCGCTAGTTTTCGCCTCCACCTACAAGGCGCCTGTCATCCTCAACATCGTCAACAATCAGTGGGCGATTTCCACCTTCCAGGGAATTGCCCGCGGCGGCTCCGGCACATTTGCCGCCCGTGGGCTCGGCTTCGGCATTCCGGCGCTGCGGGTCGATGGTAACGACTATCTCGCTGTCCATGCCGTCGCCCGCTGGGCGGCGGAGCGGGCCCGGCGCAATCTCGGTCCGACGCTGATCGAATATGTCACCTATCGCGTCGGCGCCCATTCGACGTCAGACGATCCGAGCGCCTATCGCCCGAAGACGGAATCGGAAGCCTGGCCGCTCGGCGATCCCGTCCTGCGGCTGAAGAAACACCTGATCGTCAGGGGCGTCTGGTCGGAGGAGCGTCATACCCAAGCCGAAGCGGAGATCCTGGATGAGGTGATCGAGGCCCAACGTCAGGCCGAGGGGCACGGCACGCTGCATGACGGCGGCAAGCCCTCGGTGCGCGATATCTTCGAAGGCGTCTATGCCGAAATGCCGCCGCATATCCGCCGCCAGCGGCAGAAGGCGGGGTACTGACATGGCGCGGATGACGATGATCGAGGCGGTGCGCAGCGCCATGGATGTCTCGATGGCGCGCGATGACAATGTCGTGGTCTTCGGCGAAGACGTCGGTTACTTCGGCGGCGTCTTCCGCTGCACGCAGGGCCTGCAGGCGAAATACGGCAAGACACGCTGCTTCGACACCCCGATCAGTGAATCCGGTATTGTCGGTACGGCGATCGGCATGGCGGCCTACGGGCTGAAGCCCTGCGTCGAAATCCAGTTCGCCGATTATATGTATCCGGCTTACGACCAGCTGACGCAGGAGGCGGCGCGCATTCGCTACCGCTCAAACGGCGATTTCACCTGCCCGATCGTCGTGCGCATGCCGACCGGCGGCGGCATTTTTGGCGGCCAGACCCACAGCCAGAGCCCGGAGGCGCTGTTTACTCATGTCTGTGGCCTGAAAGTGGTGGTGCCGTCCAACCCCTATGACGCCAAGGGCCTGCTGATTGCCGCAATCGAGGATCCCGATCCTGTCATGTTCCTGGAGCCGAAGCGGCTTTATAACGGACCTTTCGATGGCCATCACGAGCGGCCGGTGACGCCGTGGTCAAAGCATGATCTCGGTGAGGTGCCGGAGGGGCATTTTACCATCCCGATCGGCAAGGCCGAGATACGGCGCACGGGTTCGGCCGTGACGGTCGTTGCCTACGGCACCATGGTGCATGTGGCACTTGCCGCCGCGGAGGATGCCGGCATTGATGCGGAGGTGATCGATCTCCGGAGCCTCTTGCCACTTGACCTCGATACGATCGTCAAATCCGTCACCAAGACGGGGCGCTGCGTTGTCGTGCACGAAGCAACCCTGACCTCGGGCTTCGGCGCGGAGGTCGTATCGCTGGTTCAGGAACATTGCTTCTATCATCTCGAAGCCCCGGTCGTGCGTGTTGCCGGCTGGGATACGCCCTATCCGCATGCGCAAGAATGGGATTATTTCCCCGGACCGGGCCGCGTTGGACGCGCGCTTGCCGAAGTGATGGAGGCCTGAACCATGGGCGAATTCATCATCAAGATGCCGGATGTCGGCGAAGGCGTTGCCGAGGCGGAGCTTGTCGAATGGCATGTGAAGACCGGTGATCCGGTGCGCGAGGACATGGTGATCGCCGCCGTCATGACCGACAAGGCCACCGTCGAAATTCCCTCGCCCGTCAGCGGTACGGTGACCTGGCTTGCCGGTGAGATCGGTGATCGGATTGCCGTCAAGGCGCCGCTGGTGCGCATCGAGACGGCAGGCGAGGCCGGAGAGGCGGAACCCGAAACGGTCCCCCAGCCGCAGCCCGCTGAGCCGGTGAAAGCGGAAGCTCCGAAGCCTGTTCCAAAGGCACCGGCGCCGGTCACTCCGCTGGCCGAAAAGCCGCTGGCGGCGCCATCGGTCCGGTTGTTTGCCCGCGAGAGCGGCGTAGATCTGAGACAGGTGCAAGGCACAGGTCCGGCCGGCCGCATCCTGCGCGAAGATATCGAACAGTTCCTGAACCAGGGTTTGACGCCCGCTCCGGCGCGTACCGGTTTG
Source organism: Rhizobium viscosum (assembly GCF_014873945.1). Classification (NCBI taxonomy): domain Bacteria; kingdom Pseudomonadati; phylum Pseudomonadota; class Alphaproteobacteria; order Hyphomicrobiales; family Rhizobiaceae; genus Rhizobium; species Rhizobium viscosum. The sequence goes on from NZ_JADBEC010000002.1 coordinate 2,117,383, forward strand.
GCGAAGAAGACGACGACCGAGGAGATCAAGCTGACCGGTCTTCGGCGCCGCATTGCCGAAAAGATGGTGCTTTCGACCTCGCGCATTCCCCACATCACCTATGTGGAGGAGGTGGATATGACTGCGCTTGAGGAACTGCGCGCCACAATGAATGCCGACCGCAGGGCCGAACATCCCAAGCTGACGGTGCTGCCCTTCCTGATGCGGGCACTCGTCAAGGCGATTTCCCATCAGCCCGATGTCAACGCCACCTTCGACGACGACGCCGGCATCATCACGCGCCATAGCGCCGTGCATATCGGCATTGCCACGCAGACGCCGGCGGGGCTCACCGTGCCCGTGGTGCGGCATGCCGAAGCGCGTGGCATCTTCGATTGCGCGGTCGAAATGAATCGATTGGCGGAAGCGGCGCGTTCGGGTACCGCAACGCGTGACGAACTGTCAGGCTCGACCATCACCATCAGTTCGCTCGGCGCGCTCGGCGGCATCGTTTCCACGCCCGTCATCAATCACCCGGAAGTGGCGATCATCGGCGTCAACAAGATCGCGACACGACCGGTCTGGGACGGCACGCAATTCGTGCCGCGCAAGATGATGAACCTTTCCTCCAGCTTCGATCATCGCATCATCGACGGCTGGGACGCGGCGACCTTCGTGCAGCGCATCCGCACGCTGCTCGAAACGCCGGCGCTCATTTTCATCGAAGGCTGAGCCATGAAAGAAATTGTCTGCAAGCTCCTTGTCATCGGCGCTGGCCCCGGTGGCTACGTCTGTGCCATCCGCGCCGGCCAGCTTGGTATCGACACTGTCATCGTCGAGGCTGGTAAGCCCGGCGGCACCTGCCTGACCGTCGGCTGCATTCCCTCCAAGGCACTCATCCATGCGGCGGAAGAATTCGATGCCACACAGAGGATGCTGGCTGGCAAAAACCCGATGGGTATCCGTGTCGAGGGCGCCTCCATCGACCTCATGCGAACAATCACCTGGAAGGACGGTATCGTCGGCCGGCTGACGAGCGGCGTATCCGGCCTGTTGCAGAAGGCGCGCGTGAAGATCGTCCACGGCCGCGCTCATTTCCGCGACGGCAAGACGGTCGAGGTAGAGACGGAGACCGGCCAGCAGATCATTCGTGCCGAGACCGTCGTCATTGCCACCGGCTCCGATCCGGTGGAACTCCCGAACCTGCCTTTTGGCGGCCGCGTTATTTCTTCGACCGAGGCGCTGTCTTTGGGCGAATTGCCGAAAAATCTCGTCGTGGTCGGCGGCGGTTATATCGGGCTGGAACTTGGGACAGCTTTTGCGAAGATGGGGGCGCAGGTGACGGTGGTCGAGGCGACTCAGCAGGTGCTGCCGCAATATGACGCCGATCTCGTTCGGCCTGTCATGCGCAAGATGACCGAGCGCGGCATCCGCGTCTTGATCGGCGCGAAGGCTATCGGTCTTTCCGATGCTGGCGATGGACTTGTCGTCGAAACAGTTGATGGTCGCCAACAGACGCTTGCTGCAGACCGTATTCTGGTGACAGTCGGCCGCCGTCCGAGAACGGCGGGCTCAGGCCTCGAAGAGCTTGATCTCGACCGCGCCGGTCCCTTTCTCAGGATCGACGATCGCTGCCGCACGTCCATGCGCGGCATTTATGCCATTGGTGATGTTACCGGTGAGCCTATGCTGGCGCATCGGGCGATGGCGCAGGGGGAAATGGTGGCGGAGATCGTTGCCGGAAAGAAGCGCGCCTGGGACAAGCGCTGTGTTCCGGCGATCTGCTTTACCGATCCGGAAATCGTCAGCGCCGGTCTGTCCCCGTCAGAAGCACGCGCCCAGGGTTACGATATCAGGACCGGCCAGTTTCCCTTCAGCGCCAATGGGCGGGCGATGACCATGCTCTCGGAGGAGGGATTCGTACGGGTGGTGGCGCGGGCCGACACCAATCTGGTCCTCGGCCTGCAAGCTGTGGGCGGTGGGGTTTCCGAATTCTCGGCCGCCTTCGCCCTTGCCATCGAAATGGGCGCGCGGCTGGAAGATATCGCCGGCACGATCCATGCGCATCCGACACGCAGCGAGGCGGTCATGGAAGCGGCGCTGAAAGCCCTGGGGAGCGCTCTTCACATTTGAGCCGCCTACGGCCTGCTGATAGTGGAGGCTACTCTGCGTCAGGTTCCGCGCCGGTCGAGCGCCGTTCGATGAGTTCTCCCGAAAGACGGATGGTCGTGGCTGCCCGCAGCAGCGCCGATGTATCTCCCTCGATCATTTCGACGACGACGCGCACGATTTCATCGACCGGCTGGCGGAAAGTGGTGAGGTTGTAGTGTGGCCAGCCGGCCATCGGGATGTCGTCGAAGCCCGCAACGAGGATATCGTCGGGCACGCGGCAGCCCGCCTCTTCCCTGAGGGCATCGATGCCGCCGATTGCCAGAATGTCGTTGGCAAAGAAGATCGCATCGGTGTTTTTCCCGGCGGCAATTTCAAGCGCGGCCTTGCGGCCGGCGTAGTAGCTGTATTCCCGGCCTTCGATCTGGGCGCTCAGCGTCATGCCAAGCTCCGCAATCCGCGTGACGAAACCGCTCTGGCGTTCGCGGTTGGTGGTCGTGTGGCTGAGACCTGCGACATAGGCGACCCTGCGGGCGCCCTGCCGATGGAAATGATCGGCGATGGCGCGAGCACCCTCGACATTGTTGCAGGCGACACAGCTGAGGTTCGTGTCTTCGATGACGCGGTTGATCAGGATGGCCGGCCGGCCTTCCGTCGCCCAGCTCAACGTCGAGCCTGACAAGATCGTAGCAGAAATGACGATGACAGCGTCCACGTTGTATCGCCGCAGTGCTGAAAGCTGCTCTTCGAGGTTCGAGCCTTTGGTGATGTTGAAGAGTAGGCTCTGCAGGCCGATGCGTTGCAGCGAGCGCGAGAGTTTTTCGATCAGGCCCGGATAGAAGGGGTTCTGCATGTCGGAGACGACGATGCCGATAATGTTCGTGCGGCTCTTCGAGAGCATGCTGGCGATCGCATTCGGCTGATAGTCGACTTCTGCCGCATATTTCAGGATCCGCTCGCGCAGATCGGCTGCGATGCTTGCGCCTGGCGTGAAGGCACGCGATACAGCCGACTGGCTGACGCCAAGCATGCGCGCAAGTTCGCGGGCGGTAATCGGCTTGCGGCCAAACGCTTCGCCGGACGGTTCCCTTTGCAAGGACGGCGATCCCTGTTTGCGCATGATCCATTTCCCCGGTTGCCTCTACCTTTCCTACACTTTTTGCATTCGGATGCAACAGTTTCGATTACTGCTGTTACGCAGTCGCTAATTCTCCCGTTGATAGCTTTTCCAACTCCTGGATATTGGCACTTGAGTGCGTTGCAGTATCAAAAGCCCACTTAACCAGGGAAGTTCCCAATCTCTCGTATACTCGATATCCAGCAGCGAGCATTTTTGCAGATTCTGACATAAAACCTGTTCCAATTCCAATTCAATCGCGATGTTGCATACGGATGCAAATTGGAAGATGCTTCTCTCAACAACAATACCGGCGCTGAAAACGTCCGTTCTCCGAGGGAATGCCAGTGGGTACGATCATCAAGTCCGTCGAAGCTTTTCAGGTGAAATGGGAGCCCAATGAGCCCCCGGGCCGCCGCACGGCTCTCGTGCGCGTGACGACCGAAGATGGCATCGTCGGCCACGGAGAAGCCTCGCCGATGATGGGCGGCGAGCACTCGCTCGGCGTCGTCAGGGATTTCGCGACCTCGCTCGTTGGTGCGGATGCGCTCGACCAGGCGGTCCTCTACGACCGGCTGCTGCATAAATATGTGAAGCTCGGCCCGGAAGGCGCCGTCACCGGCGCGCTTGCCGCCCTCGATATCGCCCTCTGGGACATCAAGGGCAAGCACTTCAACCAGCCGGTCTACAAGCTGCTCGGCGGCGCCTGGCGGACGGAACTGCCCTTCTATTCCTCGATCGGCAACAATGCCGGGCGCACCGTCGATGAAACTGTTCGCGTGGTCGAGCAGCGCTGGAAGGCCGAAAAGCCGGCTGCTATCAAAATCCGCTGGGACGGCGACCGCACCCGTCAGGACTATGACATTCCCGGCGACATCGCCAAGGCCAAGGCCGTGCGCAAGCTGGTGGGCGACGATTTCCCGCTCGCTTTCGACGCCAACAACCAATATTCCGTCGGCGGCGCCATCCGCGTCGGCCGCGCGCTCGAAGAACTCGGCTATAGCTGGTTCGAAGAGCCGGTCCAGCACTATAACGTGCGCGCCATGGGCGAGGTCGCCCAGCGCCTCGACATCACCGTATCGGCCGCCGAACAATCCTACACGACCCAGGCCGTCGTCGACATGATCAATGCGGGCGTGCGCATGGTACAGCCCGATATCGTCAAGATGGGTGGCATTACCGGCCTCATGCAGTGCGCGGCGATCTGCTTTGCCCACGGCGTCGAGCTCGTTCCACATCAGACCCAGCCGACCATCGCCCATGTGGCCAACCTGCATGTGCTGGCAACGCTGATGCACAATACCAAGCCCGCCGAATTCTCCGATCCGTCGACACGCATGCATGTCGGCTTCGCCAATCCGCCGATTCCGGAAGACGGCAAGTTCAAGGTGCCGTCCGGTCCCGGCCTCGGCCTGATCGTCAACGACGCCGAGCTCGACAAGCGGCGAAGCTGAATATTCTGACACATGGGAGGAAATAACATGAACCTGAGAAGACGCCAGTTTCTGGAGTTGAGCGCAGCCACGGCTGCGGTGAGCATGCTCGGCACTAAATTTGCCCGCGCTGCCAGCGACCCCGACACGATCCGCATCGGCATTGCTGCCAACGGCCCGCGCACCAGCGATCCAAACTACACGACGCAGGGTGGCGACAACTGGGCGACCGAGCAGATGTACGAACAGCTTGTGCGCCCCGATGACGGCACCTTCGCCACGACGCCGGACCAGTATCGCCCGACGCTCGCCACCGAATGGTCGGCCTCGCCGGATGCCAAGACCTGGACCTTCAAGCTCCGCCAGGGTGTGCAGTTCCATAAAGGCTTCGGAGAAATGACGTCTGAAGATGTCGTCTTCTCCTTCAAGCGCGCAATGGCGGACGGAACCAACAAGCCGATCTTGTCGAATATCGCCGATGTCGTTGCAAACGGCCCCTATGAGGTCGTCATCACCTTGAAGAATTCCGACGTGAACCTGCTGGGTACGTCGATCTTTCTCAACAATACCGCGATCGTCTCCAAGAAGGCCGTCGATCAGATGGGTGCGGAGAAGTTCAAGACCGATGCGGTCGGCACCGGTCCCTACGAACTCACCCGCTTCGACACCAAGTGGGGCACGGCGCTGAAGCGTCATGAAACCTACTGGGGCGAAAAGGCCAAGGTCGCCAAGGTCGAATCCGTTTATATCGCCGATACGACTGCGCGCACGCTGGCACTGCTCTCCGGCGATGTCGATATGATCGAAGCAGTCCGTGCGCCGGGCTGGGTCGATTCCATGCTGCAGCGCGACTCGACGCTCCAGTTCGACATGACGTCGCCAGGCTCGTTCAACACGCTGCATATCAACCTGAAGCGCAAGCCCTTCGACAATATCAAGGTGCGCCAGGCGATCATGTACGCCATCGATCGCCATGCGGTCGCTGAAGCCATGAAGCCGATGGGTGGCTTCACCGCCGACCTGCAGCCTGAATTCTTCCCGGGCGGCTTCAAGACCGAAGATCTGCCACCGGAACTTCAATACAATTATGATCCGGAAAAGGCGAAAACCCTGCTCGCCGAGGCCGGCTTCCCCGATGGCTTCGACTTCGAAAGCAATGTCAGCCAGCGCGAGGACTATGCCTCGATCATGCTGATCGTGCAGGAGCAGCTGCGTGCCGTCGGCATGCGCATGAACCTGCATATCGGCGACCACACCGCCTATCATGCTGATAATCAGCACGACAAGAACACGCTAGCCCTGCATTCCTCGAGCTATCCGCCGATCCCGACGCAGCTCTACACGCAGCAGCTTTCAACCAGGGCGGAAGTCAAGCCTGATGGATCCGGCGGCATCAACTACAGCCATTACGGCGTGGTCATCCCGGGGATCGATGATCTGCTCGCCAAGGCGCTGCAGGCGACCGACTACAATGCCTATGTCGATTACTGCAAACAGATCGAGCTTCAGGTTCTTCGCGACCTGCCGCTGATCGGCATGTCCACGCTCTCCTTCACGGTTGCCCGCAATGCCCGCCTCGACCTCGGTTACAAGGTGAAGAGCGGCTACGCGCGCTGGCGCTTCCACCACGCAACCAAGAAGGCCTGATTTTCAGGTCGCGATGGATGCCCGCGATGAATGCGAGTGAATGAACATGGCTAGATATTTTCTCCTCCGGCTGGCGGATGCCATTCCGACAATCTGGCTGGTCCTGACGCTCGTGTTCATCGCGATGCGGATCCTGCCCGGTGATCCGGCGATTGCTGCTCTGGGAGACATGGCTCTCCCGGAGCAGCTCGCCGCCTTCCGCCACAAGATGGGGCTCGATGTGCCGCTCTGGCAGCAGTACATAAATTTTTTGATCGGCGTGCTCAGCCTCGATTTCGGCCAGTCATACATGAATGGCGAGCCGGTGCTGAACCTGATCGCTGCCAATCTGCCCTATACGATCGAACTCACCGTTGCAGCGATGGTCATCGGCGTCGGTGCTGGTGTACCCCTCGGCGTGCTTGCGGCGACCCATCGCGACCGGCTGCCGGATTCCGGCATGCGTCTCTTTTCGCTGCTCGGCTATGCCATTCCGGATTTCTATCTCGGCGCATTGCTGCTGATCGGCTTTGCGCTGAACCTCGGCTGGTTCCCGATCAATGGCGGTGGCGATGGTTTCGTGGACCGCATGTATCATATCGCCCTTCCGGCGCTGACTCTCGCACTCGTCAAGGCCGCTTTCATCGGCCGGTTGACGCGGACGGCGCTTCTGGAAACGCTTGGCAAGGATTACGTCCGCACCGCCCGCGCCAAGGGTGCTCGCGAACCTCGTGTCATCTATCGCCACGGTCTGCGCAATGCGCTGTTGCCGCTGTCGACCGGCATGGGTCTCAGTCTGCTTGCCACGCTGTCTGGCTCGGTCGCCGTCGAGCTGGTCTTCAATCGGCCCGGCCTCGGACGCATGCTCATCCAGGCGATCAACGAGCGTGACTACGGCATCATCCAGGGCGGCGTCGTTGTCTTCGCGCTCCTCGTCCTTCTCATCAATCTGGTGATGGATCTCCTCTACATCGTCATCGATCCTCGCATCCGGGTGAAATAATGAGCATCATCACTCAAACGCCGGTGTCTTCCTTGCAGCCCTCCGAGCAGCCCTTGCTGGCACCTGCGCCCAGCCTGTTGTCGCTTCTGTCCCGAACCCTTCTGCACCGACCCTCGACCCTCTTTGCACTGGCGATCGCGCTCATCTTCTTCGTGATTGCGGTCTTTGCGCCGATGCTTGCGCCGTATGATCCGCTGGCCCAAAGCATCCTCTCAATCAACAAGGCGCCATCGGCCGCGCATTGGCTGGGTACAGACCAGTTCGGGCGGGACGTTCTCTCGCGCATGGTCCACGGTTCGCGCAACTCGCTTCTCTTCGGCCTGATCTCGCCGGCGCTGGCAGCTCTGCTCGGCACGGCGCTCGGCGTGACCGCCGGCTATTTCGGCGGGCTGATCGATCGCATCATCAGCCGGTTCATCGACCTGCTGCTCGCCTTTCCGGAACTGCTGCTCGCAATCATCATCGCGGCCGTGCTCGGTGGCGCCTTCTGGAACATCATCGCCGTCATCACGGTCGCCTTCATTCCCGGTTTCGCCCGTGTCGCTCGCGCCTCGACGCTATCGGTCAAGCAGGAGCCCTATGTGGAAGCGGCAATCGCCGTCGGCGTGCGCACGCCCGTCATCATCTTCCGCCATATCATTCCGAATATCGCAGCCCCCATCGTCGTGCTGATGACGCTCTGGGTGGCCTCCGCCATCCGTCTCGAAGCGTCGCTGAGCTTCCTCGGCATAGGCACCCGTGCGCCCAATCCGAGCTGGGGCAACATTATCCGCGATGGCCTCAACAACCTCTTCGGCTCGCCCTGGCCGATCATTGCCGCCGGCTTCGCCATCACCTGCGTGGTCTTGTCCTTCAACCTGATCGGCGATGCGGTGCGCGATATGCTGGACCCGGAGACGAGCCAATGACGTCCAAACCACTGACACCATTGCTTAAGGTTGAAGGCCTCGCCGTCGAATTCGGCCCGAAGGATTCTCCGATCCGCGTCGTGAACGGCGTCTCTTTCGAGATCGAGGCCGGTGGTTCGGTCGGCATCGTCGGAGAATCCGGTTCGGGCAAGTCGATCACGTCGCTTGCAATCATGGGGTTGATCCCCGATCCGCCCGGCCGCATTGGGCAGGGGCGCATCGAGTTCGAAGGTGTCAACCTTCTCGATCTGCCGAAGACGAAATTGCCGGAGATCCGCGGCCGCGATATCGCGATGATCTTTCAGGAACCAATGAGTTCTCTGAACCCGGTCATGACGATCGGCGATCAGATCGGTGAGGCGATCAAGCTGCATGAGAGGATGAGCCGCGAACAGCGTCGCGCCCGCATCGTCGAACTCCTGAAGCTTGTTGGTATCCCGAATCCGGAAGGACGTCTCGATGCCTATCCGCACCAGTTCTCAGGCGGCATGCGCCAGCGTGTGATGATCGCCATGGCGGTTGCCTGCAATCCGAAACTTTTGATTGCCGACGAGCCGACGACGGCCCTCGACGTAACCATCCAGGCCCAGGTTCTCGACCTGATGGCGAAGGTACGCAAGACGCTGAATACCGCCGTGCTTTTGATCTCGCACGATCTCGGCGTCATTGCCGAAGTCTGCGACCGGGTGATCGTCATGTATGCCGGCCGGGTCGTCGAGGATGCGGATGTCCGCTCGATCTTCAGAAACCCGAGCCACCCCTATACGCGCGGCCTGCTGCAATCGATCCCGCGGCTCGATGACGAGCGCTCGCGTCTCTATCAGATCCCGGGTTCCGTACCTCTTGCCGGCACCGTCAAGCAGGGCTGTCCCTTCTATGCTCGCTGCGCCGACCGGACCGACAGATGCGCGGCCGACATGCCGCCCATGTTCACCGTTTCAGAACGCCACAAGGCGGCCTGCTGGGTCACCGCCGGAGCAACAGCATGACAGAGATGAGTAGGGTCGACGACCTGTTGACCGTCCGCAACCTCGGTAAAACCTTTTCGGATGCGGGCGGCCTGTCCTTCACAAGCTCTTCCTCGGGCGTGCGTGCTGTGGACGGCGCATCCTTTTCCGTCAAGGCCGGCGAGACATTGGCGCTTGTCGGAGAATCCGGGTGCGGCAAGTCCACGCTCGGTCGGCTTCTGCTACGGCTGATCCAGCCGACCGATGGCGAAGTGCTGTTCGAAGGGCGTGATATCACCTCCCTCAGCGCGGCCGAAATGCGCATGATGCGCGCCAAGATGCAGATGGTCTTTCAGGACCCCTATGGCTCGCTCAGCCCGCGTCGTTCGATCGCGCAGATCATTTCCGAGCCGCTCGAAGTTTTCGGGATAGCGAAATCGGCAAGGCAGCGGCGCGAACGCGTGGCGGAATTGCTGACGCAGGTCGGCCTGTCGCCGAGCTTCATGGACCGCTATCCGCGCCAGTTCTCCGGCGGCCAGCGCCAGCGCATCGGCATTGCCCGCGCCATATCGGTCAATCCGCAATTCATCGTCGCCGACGAGCCGGTCTCCGCGCTCGATGTCTCAGTGCAGGCGCAAATCGTCAATCTGCTGCAGGATCTGCAGGCCGAACGGAAGTTCTCCTATCTCTTCATCGCCCATGATCTGGCGGTCGTCCGGCATATCGCCGACCGTGTGGCGGTGATGTATCTCGGCAGGATCGTCGAGATCGGACCGAAAAAGTCCGTCTATTCCATGCCGCAGCATCCCTATACGCAGGCGCTGCTATCGGCAGCACCTGAGCCCGATCCGGACCGCAAGGCAAGCCGCATCGTACTTCAGGGCGACGTTCCAAGTCCGTCCCGCGTTCCGCCGGGCTGCAGCTTCCATACGCGCTGCCCGATTGCAAAAGACATCTGCAAGCTCGATCGGCCGGGCTTGCGCGAAGTCTCGCCGAACCAGTTCTCGGCCTGCCATTTCGCCACGCCCAATCCGCTGACGCAGGCAGGTTGAAGATATCGACCTTCAGTGCACCGGGCCTGCCGGTGCATCTTTGATCGTTTCCTCGACCGGCAGGGTTATGCCGCTCTCGGCGAGATCCTGCAGCAGCGCGCCGAGCGCGAGATCGAGGCAATAGACGGAGAACTCCGCATTGAGTTCCCGGGCGCTCTGTCGGGCATAGGAAACGAGCCGTGCAAGCGACGCGATATTCCGCAGCCGTTGATCCTTCTCGGCGTCCCCGAGTTCGATGATGTCTTCCATTGCCATTCTCACGGAGCCCCCCAGACGTGTCGGTAGGAGTTCTAGCGGATGCCGTCGAGGAAAGCGCGTGACACGGGCGTGACACCAGTTTGAATGGTGTATCAAGGGTGGCAACTCAATCGAGTCAGGCCAATGGAGCTAGAAGCCTGCCTTTTGCAGAGCCTCGCAATACTGTTCCTTTTGCCATGCCTCCTTGAAGGGCACGAGGGTCAGCCATCTATCGAGGTCGAAATCGGGATTGGTTTCGCGCGCCTTGCGCATGTAGAGGCGGGCATTCTTCATGTCGCCGAGCATTGCCCAGCAGGCAGCAGCAAGCCGATCGGCCGGTGTGCGATCGTCCATTTTGCTGATCGCATCCAGCGCTTCCGTATAGCGGAAGAGCGCAAAATTCGCGCCGGCCTTGGCCCAGAGATAATCGGCGGGGCTCAGCGGATTGAGCGAGATTGCCCGCTCGATCTTGGCAAGCCCGTCGGCCGGGCGCGAGGCATGCACCAGCGTGTCGGCATAACTTGCGATGCCGTCGGCATAGTGGGGGCTTAGCTCCTCGGCGACCTTCAGGGCCACTAAGCTTTCATCGAGGTCGTTCAGATAGAGTTTGGCGACGCCGAGCTGGTGAAAGCCGGAAGCGAGCGACGGATCGGCGACGATCGCCCGGTTTGCATAATCTTCCGCAAGCCGGATCAGCTCGCCATCGCCGCGAGCCGTCAACAACCATTCCATCAGGAAGGTGTGCGCGAGGCCGGCAAGCGCCGGTGAGAAATGCGCGCTGTGCTGGACGGCGTCGCGGAACGCCCTCCGGGCGCGACGGATATCCGGCAAGGAAAGCCGCTTCATGTCCCGGAAACCGAGTAGATAACTGTGGTAGGCGGCCGGATTGCTTTCGAAAGCTCCGCGCACGCTCTCGTTCTGGCGGATTTGCCTGGAGAGCTCCTTGGCAATGCGCCGCGCGATCTCACGCCGGTCGATGATCAGGTCGTATTTTTCGAGGCTGAAGCGCTCGGCCCAGATGACCTCGTCATTCGCGGCATAGACGAGCTGGACGAACAGCGACGGCGTGCCGCCGCCGGCTGTCAACCGCGTGTCGAGAATATAGGAGATCGAATGGCGGAGGATCATGCCCGACCGGTCGGCGTGACGGGCGATCTGTGTGGCAGTATGGGGTGCAACGACCGAGACGCTGTTCAAGGCGCAAAGGCCGATGGTCACGTCCTCGATCAGCGCCTCCGAAAGTATCGGCTTGAGACCGGCCGCACCGGCTTCGGCCGGCGGCAACAGGGCGAGGCGAGGCAAAGGAGCGGCTTTCAGAATGACGCCGCTTTCCATCGCCGGTGCCGCTGGCAAGGCTGGTGTCCTGCTGGCATCGAAAATTTTGCGCACTTCCTTCAGGGCCTGCAGATCGAGTCCGATCTCCAGCGAGCGCTGGAGATCGCGGCTGCGGCTCTCAAAAAGCTGCCTGGCGTTTTCCAGATGCCCTTCGGCCTCATAGGCTTGCAGCAGGATATGGCGGATGTTTTCGTCATCGGGGGCATCGCGGAAGATCCTGAGCGCAGCCTCCTTGATAAGGCTAATATCGGCCCGTGAACGCGCTTCCGGCAGTGCTCGCTTCAGCGCGTCGACGAGGATTGCCATATGCCGGCTGCGCTCGCTGGATACCCATTCTCGGATGCTGGCGCTTTGATCTGCGAGTTCGGCGAGGAAATTCGATTGCAAAAGCGATACGAGCCTTCGCAGCACGTCGAGAGGATCGGCCGAGGACAGGGTATCAAGTTCAGAGCGGTCGGCGACGAAGGCGCCCCGTCTGATCCGTACACCAGTCGCAGAAAAGACCAGCAGCTCCACGCCGAGTTCTGCCTGCCGTGCCTGGACACGCGAGATCATTTTGCGCAGATTCGCCATGATATCGGGATTGTCAGCGTTGTCCCACAGGAAGCGGGCGAGTGTGCCGCGCGAATATTCGCTGTCAGGTCCGTCGAGCAGATAGCAAAGCGTCAACAAGCCCTTTTCGGGGAAGGATACAGGCTCTCCCGCCGCGTTCAGCAGCCGCAATGCCCCGAATGATTCGAGCCTGAGAGACATGGGACGGTATCGTCCGCTTTCACTCTCTGCGGGATTCGGGCTCGTCCATTCTCAGCACGTTCAGCGGAATGTCGCTGCTTTCGGCCTGCGCCATCGCCTTGACGAGCGAGATGATCGTCTCGCGAATGCGCCGGTCCTCGATCTTCACGAAGGCTCTGTTGAGGACGAGACCCTCCTTCGACCGCAGAAATTCTGTGACTGGATCGGCGGGGGCAGACAAATCGAGGCCGGCAAGGCTCGGCGGTTCCAAATCATCCTGCTCGAAAAAGAAGGCCGGCGAGGTGCGCAGGACTTCGGCAATCCTCTGCAGGCGGCTTGCGCCGATGCGGTTGATGCCCTTTTCGTATTTCTGCACCTGCTGGAAGGTCACCCCGATCTGTTCGGCAAGCCTCTCCTGGCTCATGCCGAGAAGCTGCCTGCGTCTGCGCATACGCATGCCGACATAGGTATCAATCGCGTTCGGTGTCTTGACGTTCATGGCCTACCTTCTGTCTCTTTCGCATTTCAGTGCATTGACTTGTAGACGGCATCGCGCCGCTTTTCTATGATTTGTTTTTGAGATCAAATGATGGCCGATCTTGACCGGCTCGGCTTTCTCGACTCTTCGATGATCGGGCGTTCGTTTTGGAGATCAATTTTCATCTAAATCGGTAGAAAATTGGTATTCCATTCTGCGCCTCCTCCATCGGAAATCGCTATCACCTCTCCTGAACAACTCGAATGTCAAATGAGGGAACGCAATGTTTTCAAAATCCTTCGCCGGCCTCTTTGCCGGCGCGATCCTCGCCGTCTTCGTGGGCGCCCCGGCGCAGGCCGATGCGGTAAAGATCGGCAGCAAGAATTTCACCGAACAGTTCGTCGTCGCCGAAATCTACGCGCAGGCACTTGAAAAGGCCGGTGTCGAAGTCGAACGCCACCTCAACCTCGGTGCCACGCTCGTTGCCCATACGGCGCTGACGAATGGCGATATCGATCTCTACCCGGAATATACCGGCACGGCGCTTGCGGCCGTCGTCAAGGGTGACCTGTCGGGCTCTGCCGACAAGATCTATTCCGACGTCAAGGATTACTACGAGAAGAACCTCAAGCTGACGCTTCTGCAGCCGACGCAGATCAACAACGGCTATGCGATCATCACGCTTCCGGAAACCGCCGAGAAGTACAAGCTGAAGACGCTGAGCGACCTCGGACCGGTCTCCAAGAACTTGACCTTTGGCGCTGAGGGCGGCTTTGGCGAGCGCAAGGATGGCTTGCCGGGACTGAAGCAGACCTACGGTATCGAGTTCAAGGAATTCAAGATCTTCGCCAAGCTCGGCATCCGATATAGTGCGCTGACGAGCAAGGATCTCGACGTCTCCTACGGCTTTGCGACCGACTGGCAGATCTCCGACAACAAGCTGGTCGTGCTCGACGACGACAAGCATCTCTTCCCGCCCTATTACCTCGTGCCGGTCGTGCGCCAGGATGCACTTGCCAAGAACCCAGAGATCGCCGAGGTTCTGAACAAGGTCAGCCCGCTGCTCAACAACGAGACCATGCGCGAACTGAACGCCAAAGTTGATCGTGATAAAGAAGAGCCGGCAGACGTTGCTGCGGAATTCCTGAAGGCCAAGGGCATCTGATCGAGGGCGACGCGCAAGTTTCGCTTTCCCTGAAGAAAAAATGCGGCGAAGTTTGCGGCTTCGCCGCTTTGTCGTGATCGTCAGACAGGATTTCTCGCCTTGAGCTGGGCACCCAAGCATATTCCGGAAATCGCGCTTGCCGTCTGGCAGCATCTGGTGCTGTCGATTTCATCCGTGCTGATCGGCCTTGCGATCGCGCTCGTACTCGGCATCGTCTGCGCCCGCCGGCCGAGGCTCTATGCCTTCGCGCTGACGGTGACGAACATCATCTTCGTCATTCCGAGCCTGGCGCTCTTTGCGCTCTTGATCCCTTTCGTCGGTCTCGGTATGGAGCCAGCGCTGATCGGGCTTTCCTCCTATTGCCTGCTGATCCTTTTGCGCAATGTCGTCACCGGCATCCGCGGCGTCCCGGCTGACATACTCGATGCCGCCGACGGCATGGGCTACGGGCCCTGGCAGCGCCTCTTTCGCATTGAACTGCCGCTTGCCCTGCCGCTGATCGTCTCCGGCGCCCGGATCGCGCTTGTGACCGTCATCGGCATTGCGACGGTCGCTGCCTTCATCGACGGCGGAGGTCTCGGCACCATCATCCTGATCGGTATCGATCAGGAATACGCGGAGAAGATCCTGGTCGGCGGCATTTTGACGGCATTGCTGGCCATCATCTTCGATTTCATTCTCACCCGGGCCGAGCAGGCCCTGGTGCGCTGGCAGTGAGGGCATGTCGATGCTGAGCACTGCCTTCTTCTGGATCATCGATCATCAGGACGAATTCTTCCGCGCGCTCGGCCAGCATCTCCTGATGTCCGGCGTGTCGCTGGCGCTTGCGCTTGCCATTGGGCTGCCGCTCTCGATCCTCATCGTCAATTACGGTCGCTTTGCCTTTGGCGTCATCAACATCGTCAATGGCCTCAGGACCATCCCGAGCCTTGCGATCCTGGCGATCATGCTGCCGCTTCTCGGCATCGGCATCCTGCCGTCGATCGTGGCGCTGACCGTGCTTGCCCTGCCGCCGATCCTACTCAATGCGTATGTCGGGTTGCGCGATGTCGATGCCGATGCGGTGGAGGCGGCAATCGGCATGGGCATGAGCAGAAGCCAGGTCCTGCGCAAGATCCGCATTCCACTCGCAGCCCCTGCGATGTTTGCCGGCGCGCGCACGGCCGCTGTCCAGGTGCTGGCCGGAGCGACGCTCGCCCCTTTCATCGGCGGCGGCGGGCTCGGCGATTTTATCGCGACGGGCATTGGTATGATGGATATGTCGCGGCTCATCGTCGGCGCCGTGCCGATCGCGATCCTGGCACTCGCCACCGAATTCATCCTCGGCCGCACCGAGAAGCGCCTGTTTGCAGAAAGAACCGCCGCATGATCCGCATGGAAAACGTCACCAAGCGTTACGGTGAAAGTGCAGCACCTTCGGTGGATAACCTGACACTCGATGTGCCCGAGGGCTCGACGGTTGCGCTGATCGGCCCGTCGGGCTGCGGCAAGACGACGACGATGCGCATGATCAACCGGCTGATCGAACCGACAGAAGGGCGCATCTTCGTCAATGGCGAGGACGTGACAAAAGCTGATCCGGTCAAGCTTCGCCGCCATATCGGTTACGTCATCCAGAATGTCGGGCTCTTTCCGCACATGACGATCGCCGAAAATATCGCTGCGGTGCCGAACCTGCTCGGCTGGGACCAGCCGCGGATCGTCAAGCGCACGGATGAACTTCTCGATCTCGTCGGTCTCGATCCGAAGGAAATGCTGAAGCGCTATCCGCGCCAGCTTTCCGGCGGCCAGCGCCAGCGCATCGGCGTGGCGCGCGCCCTTGCCGCCGATCCCTCGGTCCTGTTGATGGACGAGCCTTTTGGCGCCATCGACCCGATCGCCAGAACACGCCTACAGGACGAATTCAGGCAAATTTTGAAACGCGTGCGCAAGACGGTGGTGCTGGTCACTCACGATCTCGATGAGGCAATTCGCCTCGGCGACCGGATCGCCATCATGCGTTCCGGCAAGATCGTGCAATATGATGCGCCGGATGCGATCCTCTCCCATCCTGCCGACGATTTTGTTGCGAATTTCGTGGGCATCGATCGCGCAATCAAGCGGCTCAGCCTGTTTTCTGTTGCCGACGCGATGCGGCCCGGTGCTCCCTCTTCACCCGCGGTCAGCGTTGCCGCGAGTGCCAATCTGCGCGATGCGCTGTCGCTGATGGTCGCCGCCAACAGTGATGTGCTCTCGGTGGTCGATGGCGGTGGCATCGTTACCGGGCAACTGACGCGCGACGCGATCTTCTCGATCTGAGTGCAGGAGTTTCTGATGCATCTCGGTTTTTCCCTTACACCTTTCGGCCATCATCCCGCAGCCTGGCGCGATGCCGGAACGCTCGAACATCTCGGTTTTGATGCGCTGCTTTCCCAGGCTGTCAAAGCGGAGGAGGCCGGTTTCGATTTCGTCCTGCTTTCGGACCGGCTCGGTACCAGGCCGATCGATGACCTCTCGCCCGTCGCCACGCCCTTCGAGCCGACGACACTGGTCGCAGCCCTTGCGACCCGGGCGCGCCGGATCGGCTTCCTGGCAGCTGCCGCAACCAGCCAGCATGAGCCCTATAATCTCGCCCGGCGCTTCGCCTCGCTGGACCAGATCAGCGGTGGACGGACAGGCTGGGTAGCCTTTCCCGTATCCGGCGAATTCGAACGCGGCCAGGAATATCTCGGCCTTGTAAGCGCGCTTTGGGACAGCTGGGAAGACGATGCCTTCATCTACGACAAGGCTGAAGGCCGTTTCTTCGAGCCAGCCAAGATGCATGTTCTCAACCACAGGGGCGAGCACTTTGCAGTGCGCGGTCCGCTCAACATCAATCGCTCACCGCAGGGCAGACCGATCATCGCCCAGCTTCTGAGTGGAGATAACAAAGCGTTGGCTGCGCAAAGTGCTGAGGTCGTCCTGCTTCAAGATCGGACGCCGGAAAGTGCAAACGAGACAGCGGCCGGCTTCGTGCGCCTGCTTGAAAAGGCTGGCCGCCGACGGCAGGACGTGCGGATACTGGCCAATGTTGTGCCAGTCGTTGCCGAAACTCCCGAAGCGGCGCAGGCGGCAAGCGATGCGCTCCGGTTTGGTGAGGCCGACCGGATGAGCCAACCGCTTTCGGCGTCGCGTCTGGTGGGGACGCCGGCTGAGGTCGCCGATTCCTTACGGCGCTGGCTCGGCCTCGGGCAGATCGACGGTTTCACGATATTGCCTCCGACCGTGGCGATGGGGGACCTGTTCTTGACGGAGGTGGTTTCGGAGTTGCGCCGCCTCGGATTGATCAAGGCGAATGCAGGTAAAACTTTGCGTGATCGTCTTGGTCTTGCCCGTCCGGCTCATCCGGCGGCAGCATTGGAGCAATCACAATGAGCAGCGATCGCAAGATGAGACTTGGCGCCTTCCTGATGGCTGGCGGGCATCACATCGCGGCATGGCGACATCCGCAAGCTCATGCTCAAGCCGGTGTCGATATCGATCATTTCATCGAGCTGGCCCGCATCGCCGAGCGGGGCAAATTCGACATGCTCTTTGTCGAGGATGCTGCCGCCATCCGAGAGCGCAATCCGGAAATGGCAAGCCAGGCAGCGCGCTCGACGGCATTCGAGCCGCTGAGCCTGCTTGCAGCTCTTGCCGTCAACACCAGTCATATCGGCCTCGTGGCAACGGCGTCGACAACCTATAACGAGCCCTACGGTCTTTCCCGCACCTTCGCTTCGCTCGATCAGCTGAGCGGCGGCAGGGCAGGCTGGAACCTCGTCACCTCGGCAAGCGAACTCGAGGCGGAGAATTTTGCGAGCAGTGGCCTTCGCCCGCATTCCGAGCGCTACGAGCGGGCCGAGGAATTTGCCGATGCAGCACTCGCGCTTTGGGATGGCGTCGATGACGGAGCCTATTTTCCTGACGGCGGGGCTCAGTTTGCCGATCGTGCGAGGCTTCATCCCGTGCATCGCCGCGGTAAGCATTTCACCGTCGAAGGCCTGCTCGAAAGCCCACGCTCGGCCCAGGGCCGGCCGATCATGGTGCAGGCCGGTGCCTCCGATGTCGGCAAGGAGCTCGCCGCCCGCACGGCAGACGTCGTCTTTGCCGCCTCCCAGACGCTGGCCGAAGCCCAGGCCTATTATGCCGATGTGAAGTCGCGCCTTGCCAAGTACGGGCGCAAGCCCGACGACATCAAGATCATGCCCGGGATATCGCCGATCGTCGGCGCGACGGAAGCCGAGGCGAAGGCGAAATACCGCGTGTTGCAGGAACTCATCCCGGACGCCGTCGGTGTGGCCCTGCTTGCAAGCTACCTCAGCATCCAAGACCTCTCGGCCTATCCGCTCGACGGGCCGTTGCCGGACATGCCGCAGACCAACCTGATCCAGAGCCGCCAGCAGCTGATCATTGATCTCGGCAAGCGCGAAAACCTGTCGATCCGCGAACTTGCCCGCCATTTCGCCGGCGCGCGCGGCCATTGGCAGGTCGCAGGAACACCGGCGCAGATCGCCGATGCGATGGAAGAACGCTTCAGCGAAGGCGCCGCCGACGGCTTCAATGTTATGGCCCCGCTCTTCCCCTCGGGGCTTGAGGAATTCGTGGCCCATGTCGTGCCGGAACTGCGTCGCCGCGGCCTTTTCCGTGAAGACTACGAGGGCCGCACGCTTCGCCAGAACCTCGGCCTCGGCGCGCTGATCAAACGATAAACGAGATGACAATGGATCCGATCTATATCGACTATCTGAATGCCTTCGACATCGAGGCGCTCGACCTGACCAATGATGAAATCCTGGTGGCGATCGAAACTTCGCTCGCCGCCCAGGGCAGGGGCCAGACGGTGATCGAGCCGCGCGTCCATCTCGAGCCGGATGCGAGCTTTCACGGCCATTTCAACGTGTTGCGTGGCTATGTGGCGCCGCTCGGCCTTGCCGGTGTGAAAGTGGTCGGTGACTATGTCGACAACTACAAGCTCGGTTATCCTTCCGAATTCGGCGTGCTCAACCTCTTCGACCCGCGCACCGGCGTGCCGAAGGCGATCCTTGATGCAACCGTCATCACCGACATGCGCACCGGCGCCGTCACCGCGCTCGGCGCCCGGCATCTCGCCCGAAAGGGTTCGAAGGTCCTCGGTCATATCGGCGCGCGCGGCACGGCTTACTGGAATGTCCGCCTGCTTGATCATCTCTTCGATTTCGACGAGATCCGCGTGCATTCGCGTCGGCCCGAAAGCCGCGATGCCTTCGGCGCCAAGCTGGAGGCCGATCTCGGCAAGAAGATCACCGTGGTCGACAATTGGCGCGACTGCGTGGAGGGGGCAGATATCGTAGTCGAGGCATCACGCCTATCGCAGCCCGAGCCTCTCCTGAAGACGGAGTGGATCAAGAAGGGCGCCTTCGTCGTGCCTTATGGCACGATGAGCGCCGTGGAACTGTCGCTGACCGACATCATGGCCAAGCTCGTCGTCGACGATTGGGGTCAGTGCAAGACCGGCAAATTCGGCTCGCTGCGCGCCCATGTCGAGACCGGCCGGCTTTCCGAGCAGACGTTGCATGCCGAACTGGGGCAGGTCGTCGCCGGTCTGAAGCCGGGCCGCGAGAGTGAGGACGAGACTATCCTGCTGTGGCATCGCGGCTTGTCGCTCAGCGACATTGCTCTTGGCCACGCGCTGCTTTCCAAGGCGCGCTCGACCGGTATCGGCCAGAGGCTGCGTTTCGCATGACCGGGATCCTGCTGACCGGCTCCGGCATCACCATTGCCGATATAGAGGCGATCGCCCGTCGCGATGCCACCGTCGATGTTTCCGACGCGGTCCGTGACCAGTTGATTGCCGCGCGACGCATCCTGGAAGGTGCCGCAGCTTCCGGCCAGCAGATCTACGGCATGAACACCGGGCTCGGCGCCAATCTGAAGACGGCGGTGACCGGTGATTTCGAGGCCTTTCAACTGCAACTGATACGCGGCCGCGGCATGGCGGTCGGCGAAGCACTGCCGCGCGATGCGACCCGTGCGGTGATCGCTGCCAGGCTCTCGATGCTGGCAGTCGGAGGATCCGGCATTTCACTGCCCGTGTTCGAGGCGTTGCTTGCCATGCTGAACGCCGGTGTTCATCCGGTCATGCCCTCGATTGGTTCGATCGGTGCGGGTGATCTCGTGTTGCTCTCTGCCATGGCCCGCGCCCTGATCGGCGAAGGGAAAGCCGAGTATCGCGGCATCGTCTACCCGGCGATTGAAGCGCTTGAGCTTGCGGACCTTGCGCCAGCAAACCTGCAACCGAAGGACGGGATATCGCTTCTCAATGCTTCAGCCGTGTCTGCCGGCCGTGGCGCGCTCGTCCTGTACGATGCCAAAGAGTTGCTCGATGCCCAGCGCCGGGCGGCTGCCTTGAGCTTCGAGGGCCTTGCCGGCAATCCGCTCATTCTGTCGCCGGCCATCCAACGCGCCCGTCCGGCAGCGGGCCAGGCAGATGAGGCCAACCGGTTGCTGCAGATGCTTGAGGGCTCGACGCTTTTCGAGGCGAACGCCGCAATCCAGGATCCGCTTAGCTTGCGTTGCCTTGCACCCATCCACGGCGCCCTTGCCGATGCGCTCTTGAGGGCGGTCGAAGCCGTCGAGATCGAGCTCAACGCCGCAGCCGATAATCCCGTCGTTCTCTTGGAAAAGCAACAGGTGCTGTCATCAGGCAATTTTCAGACGCCCGCACTTTCGCTTGCCTTCGAGACGCTGGGCCTTGCGATCGCTCAGGCGGCTGCGGCATCGGCCGCGCGCTTCATTCAGCTGACGGGCTCGGGTCGCAATGGCCTGCCGCGCTATCTGTCGCCGATTGGCGGTCCATCGGCCGGGTTCGTGCCGATGCAGAAGACGGTCGCGGCGTTGATGGCCGATATCAGGCACAAGGCCAATCCTGTCATGCTCGACTTCCTTGCGGTATCTGAAGGCGTCGAGGATCATGCAACGCAATCCTCCCTTGCCGTGCGCAAACTCGGCGAGATGCTGGAACTGTGGCGCGTGCTCATCGGCTGCGAAATGCTCGCAGCCGCTCAGGCGGTCGACCAGCGCCCCGGACACCGTTGCGGCGTGGGCACGGCAGGAACCCATGCGTTCGTTCGAGGCATCGTACCGGTCATGACGGAGGATCGTTCGCTCGGCGAAGATGTGGCCGTCCTTGCTTCCCGCCTGCTCGACGAGCACTACGGCGGGTGAAAAGCATGCGTCTCGCCAGTCTTGCAATGTACGTCACGCCGCAACCGCTTGCGGATGCAACAGCTGAACTCTGGTCGTTCCTGCGGTACTCTCTTGTGCAGGCCGGGCTTTCGGATCCGCCGGAAAACCTCGATACGACGATCCCTTACGACGAGGCCTGGCTGCATGAGGACCTGCTCTTTTCCCAGACCTGTGGTTATCCCTATGTGAAGCGATTGCGCGGCAGGGTGCGCCTCGTGGCAACACCAGTCTATACCCACCCCGGCTGCGACGGACCGTTGATGCGCAGCTTCATTGTTGTGCGCCGCGCTTCCACCTTCGTTTCGCTGCAGGACCTGCACGGTGCGACAGCCGCGATCAATAGTCCCGACAGCAATTCCGGGGCAAATCTGCTTCGCGCCGCGGTCGCTCCTCTTGCCCGCAATGGCCGCTTCTTCGGTGGCACGGTCGAGACCGGCAGCCATGGCGGCAGTATTGATGCTGTGTCGAGTGGGCAGGCGGATTGCGCTGCAATCGACTGCATCACCTTTGCCAATCTCCTGCGTTTTACGCCTGCTCGCGTCGAAGGCATCCGCGTCCTTGCCGAGACACCCGCAACGCCTGGCCTGCCCTTCATTACAGGGGCAAGGGTTTCAGATGCGGATGTGGCACTGCTGCGCGAAGCGCTCGTCGCTGCAATCGCAGCACCATCGCTTTCCGGTGCACGCGATATTCTCGGTCTTGTCGATGTCGCGATGCTCACAGATGCCGACTACGAACCGATCCTGTCTCTTGCCCGAGGTGCGCTTGATACCGGCTACAGGGACTGGGTCGATTGAAGCCTCCAGAGGCGCCAATTCATAAGATCATTCTCGCTTCCGCCTTTAGCGATGCAAAATACTCTGCGGCCGACACGCGCGATCTGCTCTTTTCCTGGATCTCATCTGCTGACGGGACGAGCACTTTTTTCCGGCTCGATATCCGGCGTGCCTGCTGCCAGCGTCTGGCCGTGAAATTCCTTGAGCAGGGATACAACGTCATCGATCTCATGCGCCACACGCGGAGCGTCCCAACCGAGCGCTTTTGCGGCGATGCCGGCGATGTCCGTCAAACCTGCGTAGGTCAAATGACCTTCGATCGCGATCGTCGTGCGCCGCAAGACGATATCGGAGAGATGGACCACAAGCTCGTTGCGCGCGATCCAGTCGATCTCGCGAAAACTGTAGTGCGCGGCACCCGATAGCCGTTGCTCGTCGGAATGATTGGAAGGGAACATCGCTACCGCCTCGGCCGTCGTTCCATAGCGGTTCAGAAGTTGCTCCGCGCGCGCGGCCGTGATTCCTGCCGCTGGGGCGATCCTGTCGATAAAGTCCCGTCGCGCCCGCGCATCGGCTGGGAAAGCCTTTCCGCCGCCGATCGCAAGATAGCGGGTCGATTGCTTGCGCGAACGCCCGAGCCGGGTCAGGACTGTGTCGGCAACCTCCTCGGCAAAACCGCGAAATGTCGTCCACTTGCCGCCGACCAGCGACATGATGGCAAAAGACCGCTTGCCATCCGCTTCGATGACCGGTGCCGAATGGTCTCGGCTGATCAGGCCGGGTGCTGTTCCGTCGGAGGCAGGAAGCGGCCGGATACCGCTATAGGTGTAGACGATCTGGTCGCGATCGAAGCGCAGCGTCGGCAGCAGGGATCTGAGGCTCTGCAGGAAGTAATCGATCTCGGGTTCCTCGCAGCGCACGGTGTCGGGATCCCGGCTCGGGATATCCGTCGAGCCGACGAGCGCAAGCCCGAGATAGCCGTAGACCAGGCAGATACGGCCGTCATCGGCTTCGAAATAGATCATATGACCGTTGAGACTGCGCACCAGTTCGGGATGATCGATCAGGATGTGCGAGCCCTTGGTGCCGCCGATCAGCCGCGAAGGCGCGCCGAGCGCTGCGTTGACATGATCGATCCACGGGCCTGCGGCGTTCACGACGAGCTTCGGCCGCACCATGAATTCAGTACCATCCTCCCGTTGAAAACTCAGGCGGCCTTCCGAGCAGGCCGTCAGCGTCACGAAATTTGCTGCGGCACATTGCGGGTTCGCTTCCAGCCCATCCTTGACGAGTTCGTAGACGAGACGTTCCGGCCGGCTGATTTTTGCGTCGTAGTAGATGCCGCCGGCGACAATCGCCGGCGTCACATGCGGCATTTCCCGTCTGGCCCTGTTTTTCAGGATCAGCCGGTGGCGTGGCATCACGCGATCGCGTGAGCCGAAAAAATCGTAAAGGGAAAGCCCGATCTTGATGAGCACGGCGCCGCGGCTGCGCGGCGCCGTCTTGGAGCCGGCCAATGTCCGCAACGCGGCCCAGATGCCGCGCGTCCAGGAGAAGACCGGAATGAATGTCGGGAGCGGTTCGACGCAATGCGGCGCATTTTTCAAAAGCAGATTGCGCTCCAGAGTGGATTGGGCAACCAGGCCGAACTCCCCGGTTTCCAGATATTTCAATCCGCCGTGGATGAGGCGGGATGGCGCTGCGCTGGTCCCGGAACCGAAGTCCGATTTGTCGACGATCATGCAATTGATGCCCTGAGCCGCGAGATCGCGAAACAGACCGGCGCCATTGATGCCTGCTCCAAGGATCACGACGTCGACATCGTGCTCGCGAATATCCGGGCTGCGCCCAAGCGTGTCGGGGGTCATGGTACTGCCGTCCTAAACTGCGGCCGCTGCCGCACTGTCCCGCGCAAGGCCGGCGATCTTCGGCCAAAGCGGCGTCATTGTTTCTGCAATTTCGAGGAAAAGCCGGTAGCGCTTTTCATAATCGGCGCTGCGGGCGGCGTCCGGCTCGCAGGTCTTGCCTTGCTTGTCCGTTTTTGGAGCTCTCTGTGGGTCCGGGTAAAGACCTGCGGCTGCGCCGGCACAGATGGCGGCGCCCCAGGCCGCGGCCTCATCGGTGCCGGTCACTGTCACCGGCATCGCAAGCACATCGGCAAACATCTGCGCGACTGCGGGATTGCGTGACACGCCGCCGGCAAGCCGTGCTTCCTTGAAGGCGAAACCGTCGCGCAGCGCGTCGACATGGATGCGATGGTTGAATGCGATGCCCTCCATGACGGCCCGCAGCATGTCGCCGCGATCATGCCAGCCGCCGAGCCCGAAGAAGCTTGCGCTTGCCGATGCGCCGTAGGGCGAGCCGAAGAGATAGGGATGGAAAAGCACGGGCGATGGCCGGTCAAAAGCCGCGTCGATCTCGGATGCCAGCAAAGCGTGAATGGACGTGCCCTTGGCTTCGCAGTCTGTCCATTCGCGGCCGCAGAGTTTTTCGATGAACCATTCGTAGTTCGCGCTCGATGCAGGCGAAATCGACATGCTGTTCCAGACGCCCGGCGCAATTCCATTGCGGCAGAACCAGCGTCGATCGACGCGGGGTTCGAAAGACTGCGTCTCGTTGATCGAATAGGTGCCGGCAATGACGGCGACGACACCATCGGCATAACCACCCGCACCGAGTGCCGAAGCGGTCACGTCATGCAATCCGGCAGCCACGGGCGTGCCTTCCACGAGGCCGGTCAAGTGCGCTGCGTCGGCTGTTATTCGTCCAACGATTTCATCCGAGCGCGAGGCTGGCGGTAAAGTTCTGGCAAGCGCCTGCAGACCGAAGAGGCGCAGGGCGTCCTCGCTATAGTCTTGTGTCCTGACATCGGTGAATGAGGTACTAGCTTCGGTGCGATCGGTACCAACGGTGCCGGTGAAGCAAAATCGGAGCCAGTCCTTGCAGCTCATGATATGGCCGATACGTGCAAACCGTTCCGGCTCATGGTCCCGGATCCAGGCGAGCAGCGCCGAGGGGGCGGAGACGTGCGGCACCTGACCTGTGAGAGCGATCGCCTCGTCGGCAACCTTGTTGTCGGTCCATCGATCGATGATATCGCCCGCCCGGCTGTCCAGCGATACGATGCCGCTGCCAAGCGGCTCCCGGGCCTCATCCAGCACATAAACGCCGTCGCCATGCGCCGTCGCCGCCACGGCCTGGATATCGCTTGCCGGACGGCCGCTGAGGGCGACCGCCTCGCGGATCGCCTCGGCCGTTGCGGTCCACAATTCGTGCATATCCCGTTCTACGAAACGTGGCCTCGGGATGAGCTGGGTAACGCGGCGCCGGGCGACGGCGATCGGCGTGCCGTCGATATCGAAAATGACGGCCTTCGTGACGGTCAGTCCACTATCGATCCCGAGAAGGCTCGGCATGCACATTCACCTTTCTATAGCGGCCGGGCGGTCCGGTCACATGCGTCCGCTGCCGGTCCTGGCAACGACGACGTTGATATCCCTGGACCGCATCCGGTCGATGTGAACAGGGAGGGTCTTGTCGTCGACGATGACGACGTCGAATTCATCAAGCGCCGCGAAGCTGTGGAGCGCGCGCCGTTCGAATTTGGTGTGATCGGCAAGCAGGATACGTTTGACGGAACAGTCGAACATGGCGCGCTTGGTATCGACGGTTTCGGGCGACTGATGCAGCACGATGCCCTCGTTGATGGCCGACATGGAAATGAATGCGATATCCGCCCGCAAACCTCTGATCTCGTTGATCGTCATGCGTCCCATGAAGGCATTGCACCAGTTGTAATACTGGCCGCCAAGCGCCAGAAGGGTAACGTCGTGCATGCCGGTCAGCGCATTCATCAATGTCAGCGAATTGGTGATGGCGGTGATCGGCACTTTCGAGGAGAGATGCGACGCCATCTGCAGGACAGTGGTCGAGTCGTCGAAAAAGATGGCCTGTCCCGGTTCGACGAACTGCATGGCAGCCTCGGCGATCACTTTCTTTTCCGCCGACTGTTTGCTCGAACGGTAGACATCGCTGGATTCAATAAGATTGGTGGCCGCCGCCGTAACGATACCGCGTGTTTTCCGGAAGATCCCGCGGCTTACGAGTTCGTCCACATCGCGATGCGCCGTCATCAGGCTTATGCCGAAGCGATCTGTCAGATCTTCGATGCGCATCGAACCTTCGCTCATCACGGCCTCCGCGATCATGCGCCGGCGCGCGACCTGGCGCGTCTGGCGGCTGTCGCTGGTCAGCTGGTCCAACAGCTCATCGCCCTGATTGGTCTTCTGTGTCACGGGTCACCCTTGTCGCTGAATTCCATATCCCAGCTTCGTATAGTGATTGCCATGTCAAGGCAAAGAAGGCGAAAGCGGCTTGATGCGGTTGAAAGGGGCATGGAGGGCGCCCGGCCGGACGCCCTCCTTCTTGATTACTGGGCCAGAACGAACGGGCCGGTGTACTTGTCGATATTGTCCTTGGTAATAAGCAGGCAATCGAACAGCTGCTTTTCACTCTTGGCACCGGTGCTGCCCGTCTTGATGACGTTGTCAGCCTGCTTGACGGCCTCTTCGGAGAAGACGGCGACGGGCTGAAGGACGGTGTATTGCAATTCGCCCGCCTTGATCGCGGCGACCGCATCCGGCGAACCGTCGAAGCCACCGACCTTCACGTTGGCGAGCTTGCCAGCTTCCTTCAGGGCGGCGATCGCACCGAGAGCCATTTCGTCATTGCCGGAGATCACGCCGATGATGTCGGGATTGGCCTGCAATATGGACTGCATCTTGTTGTGGCCCTGGGTGCGGTCCCAATTGGCGACTTCCTGGGCGACCTTCTTAAGGTCGGGATACTGGGTCAGAACGGTCTCGTATCCGTTAGAGCGGGTGGCGGCGTTGTTGTCGGACGGCGCGCCGAAAAGCTCGGCATATTTGCCCTTGTCGCCGACTGCTTCGACCCATTGCTGCGCGCCGATCGCGGCACCCTGGGCATTGTTTGAAACGAGCTGTGCCTTGGCAAGGCCTTCCTGGTTGATCTCAGCATTGACGAGAATGACGGGGATCCCTGCAGCAACCGCCTTCTTCACCGCTCCGACCGAGCCGTCGGCATTGGCCGGGTCGAGGATGATGGCGACCGACTTGTTGGTGATGGCGGTGTCGATCAGGTTGCTTTCGGTGTTGGTGTCGCCCTTGTGCGCGCTGACCGTTGCCGTGTAGCCGAGCTTTTCGGCTGTTGCCTTGGCGACATTGCCTTCCGTCAGCCAGTAGGGGTTGGACGGATCATTGACGATGATCGTCATCTGGCCTGCCGCCCAGGCGGAGCTGACGAAGATCGGGGCGACAGCCGCGGCTGCCAGAAGAATGCGCATGCCTTTCTTAAACATAGTCTCTCTCCCATTTGTGAGTTCAGGTGCTGCCGGAAACCGGCGGTGCTTTCCGCATCGGCTTTTTGGAAATCCAATTGCCGTCGCGGATAAGTTCTGCTTTTGACGTCAGGACGATTTTGTCCGGCGTCCGTATTGGATGCTGTTCATGAGGACGGCGAGGACGATGACCGCGCCGGTAAAGACAGTTTGCCAGTAGGCCGAGACGCCGATGATCACGAGGCCGTCCGACAGGAAGCCGATCACGAAGGCGCCGAGCATCGTGCCGCGAACGGTGCCGCGCCCGCCGGTCAGGGCCGCTCCCCCGATGACGACGGCTGCGATCGCCGTCAATTCGTAGGTCGTGCCGGCGGTCGGGCCGGCGGAGGTCAGCTGCGACGACAGGACCAGACCGGCAATTGCCGCGCAGACGCCCGAAAGCACGTAGACGATGACCTTGACGCGCTTGACCGGCACGCCCGAGAGATCGGCGGCGCGTTCGTTGCCGCCAGAGGCGTAAAGCCAGCGGCCGAACGCCGTTCGGCTGAGGACGATGCCGCAGATGATCGCAAGCACGGCGAGCACGATGACACCGATCGGAATGCCCGCGAGGCGGTTGAAGCCGAGCCAGTCGAAACCGGTATTGCCGAGTTCGGGGCGGCCGCCGAGATTGTTGTAGGTCAGGCCATTGGTCATCAGCAGCGCGACGCCCCGGGCGACATAGAGCACGCCGAGCGAGGCGACGAAGGCGGGTACCTTCAGATAGGCAACCAGCACGCCGTTGACCGCGCCGACGACGGCACCGAGGGTGCAGGTGATAATCACGACAGCCCAGACCGGCGGATAGAGAATGACGCCGAAGGCGTTCAGCGTCACACCCTGCATCAGAAAGCCGGCAATGCAACCCGCAAGCCCGAGCGTCGAGCCGACCGAAAGATCGATACCGCCATTCAGGATCACTAGAAGCATGCCGATCGCCAGGATGCCGAAGATCGCGACATGCGAGGCCATGGTCAGGAAGTTGCTCAGGCTGAAGTAATAGGGTGACAGGAACGAGAAGACCGCGATGATGACGATCAGCGCGAAGAAGGCGCGGCCTTCAAGGATCAGGCGCACGAGGTTGATGTTGCGCTTTTGCCCGTTGGGAACTGTCTTCTTTTCGGCGATATCAGTGACTGACATGATCAGTGCTCCATAATTCCGGGCTAGTGCGCGACCACGGCTTCGCCGGAGGCGGCCATGATCTTTTCCTTGGTTACGTCAGCACCGAATTCAGCCGAGATGCGGCCGCGATGCATGACGATGATACGGTGCGCGATGCTCAGGCATTCGTTGACTTCGGACGTCGAGTAGATGACGGCGAGACCCTGCCGGGCGCGTTCAGCCAGCAGCTTGAAGACTTCCGCCTTGGCGCCGATGTCGATGCCGCGGCTCGGCTCGTCGAGAAGAATGACCTTCGGGTCGGTCGCCAACATCTTGCCGATGACCACCTTTTGTTGATTGCCGCCCGACAGCGAACCGATGGCCGCCTCTCCGCCATCGGTCTTGACGCGGACTTTGCGAATGGAGGCATCGACAAGCTCGCGCTCGCGACGGCCGGATGTGAACAGCCCCTTGGTGAAGGCGCCGATGCTGGCGAGCGAGAGGTTGGAGCCGACCGTCATCGTCTGGACGAGGCCGTCGCGTTGGCGATCCTCCGGCACCAGCACAAGGCCGCTTGCGATGCGTCCGGCAATGCTCAGATGCCCGACATCCTGGCCTTCAAGCCTCACGGCGCCGCCGCTGGCGCGCAGCCGTCCGGCCACGCATTCCAGAAGCTCGGTGCGGCCGGCGCCCATCAGACCGTAGATGCAGACGACCTCTCCGGCGCGCACATCCAGCGACAGGCGGTCGACGGAATTGAAGGCTGATCCCGAGGGACCTGGAACAGTGAGATTGTCGATCGAAAGTGCAGGTTTACCGAACTGATAGCCGTCAGGTGGGCTGCCGAGATCGAAGTTATCGCCCACCATGTTTCGCACGATCCATTCGAGATCGATGTCCTTGCGTTGCGCATAGGCGGTCATGGTGCCATCGCGCAGCACGACGGCGTGGTTGGTGATCTGCAGCGCTTCCTCGAGATGATGCGAGATATAGACGATCGACACGCCGCGATTGGTCAGGTCGTGGATAACCTTGAAAAGCACCTCGACTTCGGTGGCGCTCAGCGCCGAAGTCGGCTCGTCCATGATCAGGATACGCGAATTGACGGATAGCGCCCGGGCTATTTCGACGATCTGCTGCTGGCCGAGACGAAGATCCTCCACCTTGGTCAGCGGATCGATCTCCTCTTCCAGTTCCTCCATCAAGAGGCGCGTCTGGCGTTCTTCTTCCGCGAAGTCGACCACGCCGCTCTTGATGATCTCACGGCCCATGAAGATGTTGTCGCGCACGCTGAGATTGGGCGCGAGGCTGAGCTCCTGGTGAATGATCGAGATGCCGCATTCGCGCGCGTGCGTCGAAGAGTTGAAGCTGATCGGCGCACCGTCGAGAATGATCTCACCCGACGTCGGCTGGACGACGCCCGAAAGGATTTTCATCAGCGTCGATTTGCCCGCGCCGTTCTCACCAAAAAGCGTGGTGACCTGACCGCGACGGATATCGAAATTGACGCCCTTGAGGGCATGCACGCTACCGTAGGATTTGGCGATGTTGCGGGCGGCTAGGACGACCTCGCCAAGGCCTCTTGATGTGGCGATTGGCTGGCTCATTTGACGTTGACCTCGACCGGGGTTACGAGCCAGTTTTTCGGGTTGATGAGTTTGAAGACGCCGACAACGGTTGCCGTCTTGCCATCGAGCTGATCCGGATCAAGGCCGGCGAATACGGCTTTCTTCATCTCGTTGTTGATGGCCGAGCCGGCGTCCTGATACTGGATCTGATTGGTGAACTGGCCGAATTGGATCGTGCCTGTGGCATCGCGGAGGTCCGTGCCATTGACCGCAGGGCCGGTCTGGACACGGACCACCGTCTCGGGGGGAAGGCCGTCGATCTTCATTTCGTTGGTATTGGATTTGCGTTCACCGAAAGTGCCGGTCAGTGTCACCGGGATGACCGGGCCTGTACTCGTGGCAATGCCGTATTTCTCGCCCGCCGCCTTCTTGTCGGCGGCGATCGCCGTCGCCAGGTCAATCGCAGCCACCGCTCGCTTCTCGACATCCGCCTGGATTTTCGGGAACTGCTCCGCGCCAAAGGTTTCCGGAGAAAATGCCTGCTGCCTAACGTCTTCTTCCGAGCCGATCTTCACAACCGTGGTATCGAGCGCGATGGCGCCGATGACCACGATTGCCGCAACGGCGGTGACGATGATCTTCAAGTTGCCTTTGGCTGACGCGGAGGCTGCGTGGGCGGGCTGAGTATTCATTGCTGGCGACCTCTGCGGCTGGTCGGATTTACGTCGAAGGGGAGGAAGTTGGCGAAGCCTATGGCTGCGTCATCGAAGACGACACGCTCCGAGAATCGCACGAATATTCGGGAGCCTGTCTCGCCGGTCGCTGCCTGTGGCGTGATGATAGCCGGAAAAATTGTGCATCCGAACCTCCTACGTGTCGGGACAGGCGCTTGTCTCCTCCAATCGCCCGGACCGCAAACCCCTCATCAGCAATGCCTGTATGATAGGTAAATGGTATTTATGTCAAAAATCATGTTATCAAATTATTCGTCTGTCAACAGGCGTTTTGTGAACTGACGCCGATAGCATAACATTAAAAGCGTGATCAGCGTACGTTAAAAGGATCTTCTCTCCGGGCTTCAGTTCGATTGCGAAGGCACCTAGCCAGCGGAACTGTTAATATATGTACTTGATATAAAAGGATAAATTGTTCAGGCATCTATGCCTGCACTGTGGCGCCAGTGTCACGGATAGTCGAGGCAGCCCTCAATGCTCATCGAACGGATTGCTATTATTTTATCTGAAAAAAATTTCATTGCGAGAAAAAACTTACTGTACCAATGATATCTTTGTGTTATCTTTTTGATGAAGCGCGTGCACGCTTCGAAAAGTATCGAATATCAAAGGCGGGACTGCGCCGGCTGACTTGCCTGTGAATTCGAAGTGTGATCGCCTGCAACCTTTGCTGGTTGTGCCGACCGGGAGGATGTGAGAGATGAAATCGACGCGTGTTCTACTCCTCGCGACGTTCGACGTAGTTGCCGGATAATCCGCGATGGACGTCAGCCGCCAAGTCATCATTGGTATCGATGCGGGAACCTCAGTCATCAAGGCGGTTGCCTTCGACCTTTCCGGCCGCCAGATCGCCGCAGCGTCCGTTCGCAACAAATATTCAAGCGGCAGCGATGGTTCGGCCACGCAATCGCTCGCGCAGACATGGCAGGATTGCGTCGGCGCGCTTCGCGGCCTTGGCGAGAAGGTTGAGGGTCTTGCATCGCGCACCGCATCGATCGCGGTGACGGGGCAGGGAGACGGAACATGGTTGGTCGGTTCCGGAAATCAGCCTGTCGCCGATGCCTGGCTTTGGCTCGATGCCCGCGCCGCGCCGACTGTGGTGTCACTTGCCGGTCAGGAAGCAGACAGGGCGCGTTTCGAGCAGACGGGCACGGGACTGAATACCTGCCAGCAGGGCGCGCAGCTCGCCCATATGGATCGGGTGGCGCCGGAGCTCCTGGACCGGGCGGAAACTGCGTTGCACTGCAAGGACTGGCTCTATCTCAATTTTACCGGCGTGCGGGCGACCGACCCTTCGGAGGCAAGCTTTACCTTTGGTGATTTCAGAACCCGGCAGTATTCGCCCGTTGCCATTGACGCGCTCGGGTTGACGCGCCGCCGCACGCTTCTGCCGGAGATCGTCGATGGAACCGAGATCAGCCATCCGCTGACGGCCGAAGCGGCGCAGGCCTGCGGCCTGCTGGCCGGCACGCCTGTCAGTCTTGGCTACGTCGACATGGTGATGACCGCGCTCGGCGCCGGTGTTCGCAGCGGTGGGCGCAACGCAGCCTGTTCGACGATCGGTTCGACCGGCGTGCATCTGCGCGCAAAGCCGGTGGCCAATGTCCATCTCAACCGCGAGGGCACGGGCTATGTCATCGCGCTGCCGATCCCTGATACCGTTACCCAAGTGCAGACCAATATGGGTGCGACGATCAATATCGACTGGCTGCTGGAGATGGCTGCCTACTTGATGGCGGAGGCGGGAAAACCTGCCACTCACGCAGAGCTCGTCGCCAGGATCGACCGTTGGTTTTTCGAAAGCCAGCCCGGATCGGTTGTCTATCATCCCTATATTTCCGAGGCCGGAGAGCGTGGCCCCTTCGTCAATGCCCAGGCCCGGGCAGGCTTTTCTGGTCTTTCGGTTCGCCACGGGTTTCCAGACCTCGTTCGCGCGGTTGTCGAAGGTCTGGCGCTGGCGACGCGCGATTGTTACGCGGCCATGGGCGAGATGCCGGAAGAGCTACGCGTCACCGGCGGCGCCGTGCGCTCGAGTGCGCTCCGCCGTTCGCTCACCGCCTCGCTCAAGGCGCCGATCCGCCTGTCCCTTCGCGAAGAGACTGGGGCGGCAGGTGCTGCGATGATGGCGGCTGTGGCGATCGGCGCCTACAGGACCATGGACGATTGCATCGGCGACTGGGTCACGCCACTGCTCGGCGAGGCCGAACAGCCAATCGGCGACGAAGCCGCCCGTTTCGATCTGCTTTTTTCCGCCTACGCCGATATCCGAAGGGCCATGCCCGCTGCCTGGGAGGCATTGGCCAGAGCCGCGGCGATGCCGTCCGCAAAATGAATCGCTGATACAAAAGGCATCCGAGGGAGCATGACATGACCGAACCCGAAATCCTGGATCTTTTCGTCATCGGCGGTGGCATCAACGGCGCGGGAATTGCCCGCGATGCCGCCGGGCGCGGCTTGAAAGTCGCCCTATGCGAAAAGGACGACCTGGCGCAGGGCACCTCCTCCCGCTCGGGCAAGCTCGTGCATGGCGGCCTTCGTTATCTGGAATACTACGAATTCCGACTGGTGCGGGAGGCGCTGATCGAGCGCGAGGTGCTGCTCAACGCGGCTCCGCACATCATCTGGCCGATGCGTTTCGTGCTGCCGCACAGTCCCGAGGATCGCCCCGCCTGGCTCGTCCGGCTCGGCCTCTTTCTCTACGATCATCTCGGCGGTCGCAAAAAGTTGCCCGGCACCCGCACGCTCAATCTGCTGCGCGATCCCGAAGGCACACCCATACTCGACCAATATACGCGCGGTTTCGAATATTCGGATTGCTGGGTGGATGATGCCCGCCTCGTCACCTTGAATGCGGTGAGCGCGGCTGAGAAGGGCGCCCTCGTGTTCACCCGCTCGCCGGCAGTGTCTGCGCGTCGGGAAAACGGCCAATGGACGATCACGACGAAAAGCAGCACCAGCGGCGAGATGCGGACGTTCCGCGCCAAATGTCTCGTCAATTGCGCCGGCCCGTGGGTCACCGACATCATCAACCGCGTCGCCGGCTCCAATTCCAGCCGCAATGTGCGTCTCGTCAAGGGTAGCCACATCATCGTGCCGAAGTTCTGGGCCGGCGCCAATGCCTATCTGGTTCAGAACCACGACAAGCGGGTCATCTTCATCAACCCTTACGAGGGCGACAAGGCGCTGATCGGCACGACCGATATCGCCTATGAGGGCCGGGCCGAGGATGTGGCGGCCGAAGAGGCGGAAATCGACTATCTGCTGAAGGCGGTGAACCGCTATTTCAAGGAGAAGCTGCGCCGTCAGGATGTGCTGCACAGCTTCTCCGGCGTGCGCCCGCTGTTTGATGACGGCAAGGGCAATCCTTCGGCGGTGACTCGTGACTACGTGTTCGATCTTGACGAGACGGGGGGAGCGCCGCTTCTCAATGTCTTCGGCGGCAAGATCACGACGTTCAGAGAGCTTGCCGAACGTGGCATGCAGCGCCTCAGGCACATCTTCCCGAACATGGGCGGCGACTGGACGGAAAAGGCACCGCTGCCGGGCGGGGAAATGCCTAATGCCGACTACGAGACCTTCGCCAACAGCCTGCGTGACAGCTATCCCTGGATGCCGCGCAAGCTCCTCCATCACTATGGCCGTCTTTATGGCACGTGCACGAAGAACGTGGTTGCTGGTGCTGCGGACCTGCAAGGGCTCGGCCGCCATTTCGGCGGGCAGCTCTATGAGGCGGAGGCCCGTTATCTCGCCGCCAACGAATGGGCGGAGACGGCCGAGGACATCCTCTATCGCCGCACCAAGCACTACCTGCATCTGAGCGAGGCAGAGCGGGCAGCTTTTGCCGACTGGTTTGCTTCATCCCATCTTGCCGCCGCCTGAGGAGGCCTTGATGCCGCTTTCGCTTTCGCTGAATACCAATCCGTTGGTGAACCGTTTTGCCGACCCGGACGACCTGATCGAGACGGTGGCGCGAGACCTGCGCATCCGCGACCTCCAGCTGAC
Source organism: Rhizobium viscosum (assembly GCF_014873945.1). NCBI lineage: Bacteria > Pseudomonadati > Pseudomonadota > Alphaproteobacteria > Hyphomicrobiales > Rhizobiaceae > Rhizobium > Rhizobium viscosum. The sequence continues at coordinate 2,152,307 of NZ_JADBEC010000002.1, forward strand.
GCATGAATTCATCAATCCGAGCTGGCAGGCCCCGGTCATCCGCCGCCTGACCCGCCAAATGAAAGCAGCGTTGGAGCGCACCGGCGTTCGCGTTACCTCGGGCATGACCGGACCTTATGGACGGCTGAACCATTTCGGGCATCCGGATGCCGAGGTCCGCCGCTATTACGTGGATTGGTTCAAGACCTTCGCCGACATTACCGCCGATCTCGGCGGGCATTCCGTAGGCACGCAATTTGCGATCTTCACCTACAAGGATTTCGACGACGCAAGCCGGCGCGAGGAGCTGACAAGGATTGCCATCGACTGCTGGTGCGAAGTCGCAGAGCATGCCAGGGCTGCCGGTCTTTCCTACATCTTCTGGGAGCCGATGAGCATCGGCCGTGAATTCGGCGACACGATCGAATCCTGCCTTTCGCTGCAGGCACGACTGACTGCCGCCGATATGGCGGTGCCGATGTGGATGATGGCAGATATCGACCATGGCGACGTCACCTCCGCCAATCCCGACGACTACGACCCCTATGCCTGGGCGCGGGCCGTACCGAAGCTGTCGCCGATCATCCATATCAAGCAGAGCCTGATGGACAAGGGCGGCCACCGGCCGTTCACGGCGGAATTCAATGCCAAAGGGCGGATTCAACCCGCCCCGTTGCTGGAGGCTTTCGCGGCAGGCGGTGCCAATGACAACGAGATCTGTCTCGAACTTTCCTTCAAGGAACGCGAGCCGAACGATCGCGAGGTTATCGCGCAGATTGCCGAAAGCGTCGCCTTTTGGGCGCCGCATATCGACACCGGCGCTGCGGACTTGAAGATATGATCCGGCCATCTACAAAGGCTGGTTGTTGTCAGGCGGTATAGCCGTCGAAGAAATGGGAAGGATGCGGCGATGACGGATGCCGATGATACGCTAGCCGTGCGGGCCGCCTGGCTTCATTACGCCGGCGGTTTGACACAGTCCGACGTTGCCCGGCGCCTCGGCATACCCTCGGTCAAGGCGCATCGGCTCATCGCGCGGGCCGTTGCCGATGGTGTCGTCAAGGTCACGATCGACGGAGATATCGTCGAATGCGTCGAACTGGAGGCGCGGCTCGCCGAACGCTTCGGACTGCAATATTGCGAGGTGGCACCCGATCTTGGCGAAGAGGGCTTGCCGCTGCGCGCGCTCGGTCACGCGGGAGCCGGCTATCTGAAGCGCGAGATCGAACACGGTGATCACGCAGTCATTGGCCTTGGCCACGGCCGCACGCTTTCGGCTGCCGTTCAGTATATGCCGCGGATAAATGCCAAGGACATACGCTTCGTTTCCCTGCTTGGCGGTCTCACGCGAAATTATGGTGCCAATCCCTACGACGTCATGCACCGTATCGCGGAAAAGACCGGCACGCATGCCTATGTCATGCCGGTTCCCTTCTTCGCCAATACCACCGAGGACCGAGAGGTGCTGAGGGCACAGCGTGGCGTCAAGGAAGTATTCGATCTCGCCAATGACGCCGACCTGAAGCTCGTCGGCCTGGGTACGGTGGACGCCGAGGCCCAGCTGGTGCTCTCTGGCCTGGTCGAGCCAGGCGAGATCGAAGATGTCGCTGCCGCGGGCGGCGTCGGTGAAATACTCGGTCACTTTTTCAACGCAGACGGCCAAATCCTCGATACAGCACTGACCGGGCGCACCCTTTCGGCATCTTTTCCGACAACGACGAAGGAACGCCTCGTGGCCCTGGCGGGCGGACAGGCCAAGGTGGCGGCGATACGGGCGATCCTGCGCAGCCGACGCCTGCATGGGTTGATAACGGACGAACGGACCGCGCGAGCCCTTCTTGCCTGACGTCTGGTAACGAACATTTGTCACATAATAACATTGTGATTTGTTGATTTTCACGGTTTTTGTGTTATTTTGTTGCTGATCAGGATTGAGAAGAATGAAACGGGAAGAACGCCAGCAGCTGATCGTCAATCTGCTTGTCGAGGGCAAGACCGTCGAAGTGGATGATCTTGCTGAACGTTTTTCCGTTTCGAAGATGACCATTCACCGCGATCTCGACGATCTCGAGCAGGCGGGTGTGCTGCGCAAGGTACGCGGTGGCGCGACGATCGATGCCGGAACGCAATTCGAGAGTGATTTTCGCATTCGCGAGCGTCAGGGCGGGGAAGCCAAGGTTGCGATGGCGCAAGAAGCGCTGGCCATTGTCGAACCGGGCATGACGGTCATGGTCAATGACGGATCGATGGCTGCGGTTCTCGGCGAGATGCTGTTGCGTAAGCGACCGCTGACGGTGATCACCAACAATGCGGCGATCATGGAACGGCTGAAGGGCGAGAACGGTATCACCCTGATTGCGCTCGGAGGCATCTATTCCGCGAAGTTCAACGCCTATCTCGGGGTTGTGACGGAGGAAGCGCTGTCGCGTCTGAGGGCTGATATCGCTTTCATTTCGACGCCCGCGGTCGGCGGCAGGCTCGCCTATCACATGGACGACAATGTCGTTCGCGCCAAGCGGGCGATGATCTCGTCTTCGGCCAGGAGCTGCCTACTGGTCAACCACCAGCGGATCGGCCACACGGCGCTGCATGTCATGGCGGATCTGACTGATTTCGACACTGTTATCACCGACAGCGCACCATCTGCCGCTGTTCTCGACGAATTCGATCGGGCGGGTATCAAGCTCACCATCGCTCCAGCACAGGATCAGGCATGACGGAGAAACCACGCTTCTGGATTGGCACCAGCTGGAAGATGAACAAGACGCTCGCGGAGGCCGAGCATTTCGCCCGCGGCCTCGAGGCGGCCGATGCTATACGCGATCCGATGATCCAGCGCTTCGTGATACCGCCGTTTACCGCCGTACGGGAGGTCAAGCGCATGCTTGCAAAGACCTCCGTTAAGGTCGGTGCGCAGAACATGCATTGGGCGGATCAGGGCGCCTGGACGGGCGAAATCTCCCCTTTGATGCTGAAGGATTGTGATCTCGATATCGTGGAGCTCGGGCATTCCGAGCGGCGCGAGTTTTTCGGAGAGACGGATGAGACCGTCGGGCTGAAGACGGAGGCGGCGGTTCGGCATGGCCTGATCCCGCTCATCTGCATCGGCGAAACCCTTGCTGATCGGGAGAGCGGAAAAGCCGCGGAGATCCTCGCAGTCCAGGTCCGCGGGGCGCTGTCGAAGCTGTCCGACGAACAGAAATCGGCGGAAATCCTGCTTGCATACGAGCCTGTCTGGGCGATCGGCGAAAGAGGCATTCCGGCAACGGCTGACTATGCCGATGCCCGCCAGGCTGAGATCATTGCGGTCGCCGAAGCCGTACTCGGGCGAAAAATTCCCTGCCTCTACGGCGGGTCGGTCAATCCGCAGAACTGCGAGGAATTGATTTTGAGCCCGCATATCGACGGACTCTTCATCGGCCGTTCCGCCTGGAACGTCGAGGGCTATCTCGACATCCTCGCGAAATGTGCCGCCAAACTCCAAGGAGAAAAAAGATGAAGCTTGCAATTGCTGGAGACAGTGCCGGAGAAGGTCTCGCCAAGGTGCTCGCCGAACACCTCAAGGATCGGTTTGATGTCCATGAGGTGTCGCGCATCAACGACGGGCTCGATCCGTTCTATGCCAACCTTTCGGATCGCGTTGCCTCGGGCGTGATCGACGGCACCTATGACAAGGCAATCCTGGTCTGCGGTACCGGCATCGGCGTCTGCATTTCGGCCAACAAGGTGCCCGGCATCCGTGCTGCCCTAACGCACGACACGTACTCGGCCGAGCGTGCCGCTCTTTCCAACAACGCGCAGATCATCACGATGGGCGCGCGCGTCATTGGGCCTGAGCTTGCGAAGTCGATCGCTGACGCATTTCTTGCTCAGACATTCGACCAGAACGGCCGTTCAGCCGGCAATGTCTCGGCGATCGATGAACTCGACGCAAAATACAACGCGCGTTGAAAGCGGGACGCAAGCGACCGGCTTCCCGCCGGTCGCTTCGACCTTTTTTCCGGTCGGCATCTTCTCGCCGTAGGAGAGATCCTCGCTGATCTCCAACGCGTCATGCTCGGCCCAAAGTCTCGCCCGGGGCCTAAGCCGGTTTCTCATGAATGACGGCATGTCTAAACGCGTCGCAGATGACGCGATGACCGGCATCATTGGGGTGCGTTAGATCGGGCGACGCCAGTGAGCCATCGCCACATGCTTTCATCCGTTCGTAGATAGGCGCATAGAAGATGCGAAAAGCCTGCGCCAGTTCTTGCACGGCCCGGACATAGACTTCAAAGCCCAGGCGTGTCTGGCCGGTAAAGCCGGCGCTTCCAACTGAGAAACCGCTGTCGGGAATATAGGGCGGACTGCCGATCGCAAGCCTTTCCGCATGGCCCGCTTCGATCAGTTTCTCCAGCATATTTGCATAGTCACGACTGAAGCTCCTCGCGTTCATGCTGTCAGGTGCGGCCGTGTAGCGGGCGTCGTTATAGCCATAGAGGATGAGGATCGCGTCGCGATGCGGGGCATCGAGCAGGGCGCCGGCAAACCTGCTGACGCCGTTGTCTGCTCGCGCTTTTCCATCGGCAAGCGCCGATGCCTGCAGCACCGTCCCTGGGATCGCATGATTGCGGAGCGACAATGCACCCAGCTTGGCCGCAAACAGCGCCGGCCAGGCCAGATCCGGATGGCTGGCATTGAACCCGGCGGTGATGCTGTCGCCGAATACGCGGATTCCGGAAAACCTCAGCGATTTCAGATGCTCTGCAAATGTCATCGATCGACTCACATTTTCGCGCTTGACAGCAATCGGTCAAATCCTGTTTATACGTATTAGCTGCTAATACGCATTAGCAGTCAAGAGGAGATATGGAGGATGCGGCGTGGCGAGCACTAAGCGCTTGACTCAGCACGATATTGCGAAATTGGCGGGCGTTAGCCAGGCAACCGTTTCGCTTGTGTTGAACGGTGCGCCGACGGCCCTGGCTCGTATTCCCCAGGAAACCCGTGAGCGCGTCCAGCAGGTCATCCGCACGACAGGCTATGTGGCCGATCCGATCGCCCGGCGGATGGCCAAGGGTCTCAATCGCATCCTCGGCGTCTTCACGTACGAACCGGCCTTTCCGAGCGAGCAGGCGGACTTTTTTGCGCCCTTCCTGCTCGGTATCGAGGAAGAGGCGCAGGCGCAGAATTATGACCTGCTGCTGTTGACCGGCGCCGGCGTCGGCCGTGAGCGCAAGATTTTTGCCGACGGCAACCGGCTGAGGATCGCCGATGGCTGCCTCGTTCTCGGCCGTGAATTCGATCGGGCCGAGCTGAAACGGCTTGTAACAGGCGATTACCCCTTCGTGGCGATCGGCCGACGTGAGGACGCAGGCGGACCCGTTCCTTACGTCGGCGGCGATTATGCCAGCGCCACGCGGGCGCTGGTCGAAAAGGCGCGCTCTCTCGGTCATGGCCGGCTGGCCTTCATCGGTCCAAGCGGATCGGCTGAGTCCGTCGTCGACCGCTGGCGCGGTTTTTTGGACGCGATCACCGGAAATGCTGACCTGGTTTTGCATGTGGACGAGGTTGGCCAGGGTGCTGCCGAAACACTTGATGCGATCATAGAGAGCGGCGCGAGCGCTGTTTTTTTCGTCGAATTGGCGGATGCGGTCCGTGTCGAAGCGGCTGCGCGCGAGCGCGGCCTGTCCATTCCGGGCGACTTCTCTGCCGTGGTGCTCGGCAGTCATGTGCGGGCCGAGCGTAGCCATGTGCAGTTCACCTCCTTCAACATTCCTCGCGAGGAAATGGGGCGTCAGGCGACCGCAATGCTGGTGCGCCGCATCGAAGATGCCTCTCCCGTCGAACAAATTCTTCTGACCTGCGAACCCGTCGAGGGGCAAACCCTCGGACCAGCCAAGAAACGGACCTGAGAGCGTGACAGACATGGCGGCAAAAGAGATGCGAGCGGATATTCTGGTGGTTGGCGGCGGCCTTGGCGGCGTGGCGGCAGCACTTGGCGCATGCCGCGCCGGCAAGAGCGTCATCATGACCGAGGAATTCGACTGGATCGGCGGCCAGCTGACCAGCCAAGGCGTGCCTTCCGACGAACATACCTGGGTCGAGCAATTTGGCATCACACGCTCTTACCGCAAGCTGCGCAATGGTGTGCGGCAATATTATCGCGACAATTATCCGCTGACCGAGGGCGCCCGCGCCTGGGGCGATCTCAATCCCGGCGGCGGCTGGGTGAGCCGCATCTGCGCCGAGCCGCGCGTCAGCCTGGCGGTCATGGAAGCGATGCTGATGCCCTATCGCGGTGCCGGCCGCCTTAGGGTGTTGCAGCCCTATCGTCCGGTCGCCGCTGATGTCGACGGCGACACCGTACGCTCCGTTACCGTCCGCCATCGCGATACCAACCGTGAGGTCGTCATCACGGCCGATTATATCCTCGATGCCACCGAGCTCGGCGATCTCTTGCCGATGACCCGCACGGATTACGCAAAAGGCTTCGAGGCGCAATCCGATACGGGAGAGCCGAGCGCGCCCTCGGAGGCGCAGCCCGACAATGTCCAGGCCGTGTCGATCTGCTTCGCAGTCGATTGCGTGGATGGCGACCAGACGATCGACAAGCCCGAGAATTACGACTACTGGCGCAAGTACCAGCCGCATTTCTGGGGCGGGCCGTTGCTCGGCTTCACCGCGCCGCACCCGCGCACGCTGGAATTCACTACGCGCAGCTTCACGCCCAATGTCGACGACGACCCACTGCTCGTCGATGCCGATCAGCGCAAGGGCGGCGGCGATGAAAACCTCTGGCTCTTCCGCCGTATTGCGGCGCGAGGCAATTTTCAGCCCGGCTTCTACCAGTCCGACATCTGTTTCGTGAACTGGCCGATGATCGACTACATGGACGGAACGATCATCGACGTTTCGGAGGACGACAAGGCACTGCACCTGAGGGCGGCCGCCGATCTTTCCTATTCTGTCTTCTACTGGCTGCAGACCGAGGCGCCGCGCATCGATGGCGGGCAGGGTTACCGCGGCTTGCGGCTTCGTGGTGACATCACCGGCACCGAGCATGGTCTCGCCATGGCGCCCTATATCCGCGAGAGCCGCCGCATCAAGCCCGTCACCCGTATCACTGAGCAGGACCTCTCCTATGAGGTTCGCGGCGGCAAGGGCGCGGTCAGCTATCGCGACAGCATCGGCATCGGCATGTACCGCATCGACCTGCACCCCTCGACCGGTGGCGATAACTACATCGACGTGCCGTCCTGCCCCTTCGAGATTCCGCTTGGCGCCCTGCTGCCACAGCGCATGACGAACCTGATTGCGGCCGGCAAGAATATCGGCACCACCCATATCACCAATGGATGTTACCGCCTGCATCCGGTCGAATGGAATATCGGCGAGGCGGCCGGCATGCTGGCCGCCCACTGCCTCGACAAGGGGCTGAAACCTCACCAGGTCCAGGAAAACGACACGCATCTCCACGACTTCCAGAAGGATCTTGTGCGGGAAGGCATCGAGATCCGCTGGCCGGTCATCGCGGCCTACTGAGCAGCCATCAGTGCAACCCATCTTTGGAGGAGGAACGGGAATGAACAAGAACACGACACTGAAATCCGTGCTGGTGGCGCTCGCGCTCACCGTGCCGCTCGCCTGCGGCGGCATTGCCAATGCGCAGGACGCCGTCAATCTGCGCATGACCATCTGGAGCGCGGCAGAAGCACATCTGAAGCTTTTCAACGAGATTGCTGCCGGCTTCAAGAAGGATCATCCGAACGTCACTGTAACCTTCGAGTCGCTGCCGTTCGACACCTATACGACGGCTCTCACCACCCAGATCGCCGGCGGCAATGCGCCTGATATGGCCTGGATCTTCGAGACGGCCGCTTATGACTTCGTCAATTCCGGTGCGCTTTATCCGCTTACCGATACGCTGAAGGCGACGCAGGGATACAATCTCGACGAGGTGAGCACGACTGCCACGGAGCGCTGGCAGAAAGACGGTACGCTCTATGCCTACCCCTTTTCCACGTCGCCCTTTGCGGTTTTCGTCAACAATGACCTGATCAAGACGGCCGGTGCCAAGACACCTGCCGAGCTGATCGCCGCCGGCGAATGGACCTGGGACAACGCGATCGCGACAGCTTCGGCCGTCGGCCAGAAGGGCAAGGGCGGCCTGATCGTGCGCGATTTCAACTACCAGATCTGGCAGAACCTCACTTCGATCTGGAACGGCTTCGGTGCGGCACCCTGGAGTGCTGACGGTAAAACCTGCACGATGACCGAAAAGCCGATGGTCGATGCGCTCACTTTCATCCATGACGCGATCTTCAACAAGAAAGCGATCCCCGGTCCCGGCGAAAACGTCGATTTCTTCGCCGGTAATGCGGCGATGACCATCACCCAGATCAGCCGCGCATCGCTCCTGCCGAAGGACAAGCCCTTCTCCTGGGATCTCGTGCCGCTGCCGAAGGGGCCGGCCGGCGACTATGCGCTGATCGGCCAGGCAGGTATCGGCGTCATGCAATCGGGCAAGAATGCCAAGACGGCCGCCGAATTCGTCGCCTATATGACGAACCCGGAAAATTCGGCCAAGCTCAGCCAGTTCTTTCCTTCAGCCCGCAAGTCCCTGCTGAACGCCGAGGTGCTGAAAAAGACCAATCCGCTGCTCAGCAAAGAACAGATCGACAAGGTCGTCATCGCGGGCATCGCGACCGGCAAGGTCATCCCCGGCCATACCGGCTTTGCCCAGATCCAGCAGATCGTCCGCTCCGGCCTCGACGCCGTCTGGCGTTCGGATGCCGATGTTGCCGGCGCGCTTAAGACGATTTGCGGGCAGATCGGCCCGCTGCTCAAGCGCTGAGGGGACGAGAGATGGCTGTCGCACAGGACAACGCAACACTGGAAGGCCGCTCGTCGTCGCCGTTCTGGACGGTTGCGCGGCGTGACAGCCTCGCCGGCTTCCTCTTCATCGCGCCGCAACTGATAGGGATCACCATCTTCGTGCTGATCCCGCTCGGTCTGGTCTTCTGGTATTCGCTGCATGAGTGGAACGTGCTCGCCAATACCTTCACCTATACCGGCATGCAGAACTACCAGATGCTGATGGAAGATCCGAACCTGCTGCAGGTGCTGGGGTCGACCGCAATCTTCTCCGCCGGGCTCGTGGTTTTCAACCTGTCGCTGGCTTTGTTGCTCGCGGTCCTTTTGAACCAGAAGCTTGCAGGCATCACGGTCTTCCGGACGCTGTTCTTCTCGCCTGTTGTCGTGTCGCTGGTGGCCTGGACGATCGTCTGGGGATTTCTTCTGCAGAAGAATGGCGGCATCAACGGCATGCTGCTGCTGTTTGGCCTCGAGGGTCCGAACTGGCTGCGCGGCGAGACCACCGCGATGATCTCGGTCATCGTCGTCCAGGTGTTCAAGAATGTCGGCCTCAATATGATCCTGTTTCTTGCGGCCCTCCAGGGTGTGCCGAACGAGCTCTATGAGGCGGCCCGCATCGATGGTGCGCCGCGTTTCAAGCAGTTCCGCCGCATTACTTTGCCGCTGATAAGCCCGACCATCCTGCTCACCTCGATCATTACCATCGTCGGATCGCTGCAGGTTTTCGCGCAAATTGCGGTGCTCACACAGGGTGGGCCGGGCCTCTCGACGACGGTGCTCGTCTATTACCTCTACCAGCAAGCCTTCCAGTTCCATTTCTTCGGCTACGGTTCGACGCTTTCGATCCTGCTCTTCCTGATCGTCGCCGTCCTGACCTTCGCCCAATGGCAATTGCGCAAGAGGATCGTGTTCTATGAAAGCTGAGATCTCCCCGCGCATGAAGGTCATTTTATACGGGCTGATGTGCGTGCTTCTCATCCCATTCGTTTTTCCGACCTGGTGGATGGTCACGTCTTCGGTGAAGCCGATCAGCGACATCTTCGCCTTTCCGCCGCAACTTTTCCCGCAGAGCTATGACTGGACGACCTATAGCAAGGTCTTCGAGCTGCAGCCTTTCGTGAAGCAATACTGGAACTCGGCCTATATTGCTGCGGTCGTCACTGTTGGCACGATGATCGTTTCGTCGATGGCCGGCTACGCCTTCGCGCGTATCAAGTTCCCGTTCGCCAACACAATCTTCATGATCGTTCTGCTCGGCCTTTTGATCCCCTCCGAAGTGACGATCGTGCCGCTCTTCCAGATGTTTCTGAAGGCCGGCATGGTCAACACGCATTGGCCGCTGGTGCTGGTGCCGATCTTTGGTGCGCCGAGCGTCTTTGCGACTTTCGTCATGCGGCAGTTCTTCGTGACCCTGCCGGTCGAACTGGAGGAGGCCGCCCGGGTCGATGGCCTCGGCCGTTTCAAAATCTTCCGCAAGATCGCCCTCCCGCTTGCAAGACCAGCGCTTGCCTCGGTGGCGATCTTTACCTTCCTGCATTCATGGAACCTCTATCTCGAACCGATAGTATTCCTGTCGAGCGCGGACAAGTTCACTCTGCCCCAGGCGCTCACCCAATATACCGACGCCTATGGCGGGCCGATGTGGAACATCCAGCTCGCTGCAGCAACACTGACGGCCCTGCCCGTTCTCATCGTTTTCATCATCGCGCAGAAGCAATTCGTCGAAGGCCTCGCGCATACCGGCCTCAAGGGCTGAAGAACCGGATTTCTCCCATGGCTGACGTTACCCTTTCCCGTGTCCGCAAGAGTTATGGTGCGCTCGACATCATTCATGGTGCCGATCTCGGCATCCGCGACGGCGAATTCGTCGTGCTGGTCGGGCCATCCGGCTGCGGCAAGTCCACTTTGCTCAGGATGATCGCCGGGCTCGAGACGATTACCGGCGGGGACATCAGGATCGGCGGGCGGGTGGTCAACGATCTCGATCCGAAAGATCGCGATATCGCCATGGTCTTCCAGAACTACGCGCTCTATCCGCATATGACGGTCGCGACCAATATGGGCTTCTCGCTGGAGCATCGCGGCGCCAGCAAGGCGCAGATTGCCGAGCGGGTGAAATGGGCGGCCGATATACTCGGCCTGTCTCAACTTCTCGATCGTTATCCGCGCCAGCTCTCCGGTGGTCAGCGCCAGCGCGTCGCCATGGGCCGGGCGATCGTTCGCAATCCGCAGGTCTTCCTGTTCGACGAGCCATTGTCGAACCTCGACGCCAAACTGCGCGTCGTCATGCGTGGCGAAATCAAGAGCCTGCACCAGAGGCTGAAGACGACCACCATTTATGTCACCCATGACCAGGTCGAGGCGATGACCATGGCCGACAAGATCGTCGTGCTGAATGCTGGAAAGGTGGAACAGATCGGCGCTCCGCTCGACCTTTACGACCGGCCCGCCAACCAGTTCGTAGCCGGGTTCATCGGATCACCGTCCATGAACTTCTTGAGCGGCACGATCACCGATAAGGGGTTCGCAGCACCCGGCATTGTCTTGCCACTTCCGCAAACTGCCCCTGCACTGAGCGACCGCAAGCTTGTCTATGGCATCCGGCCCGAGCATTTCTCGCTCGAAGAAGCTGGCGTGCCGGCTGAGATCGTTCTGGTCGAGCCGATGGGGTCGGAAACCCAGGTGACAATGAAACTCGGTGAAACGCAAGTCACCGGCGTCTTTCGTGAGCGCGTATCGATGTCTCCAGGAGCGACAATCCGCGTGCGCCCGGAGCTTTCCGATATCCATCTCTTCGCTGCCGATGGCGGCGAACGTCTGAACTGAGGCTGCTCCATGCCGACCTATCCGGAAACCCGGCTCACAAAGGCGCTGCGCGAGGGGGAGTTTCCTGTCATCGTCTCGCTCGCGCGTCACGATCTCGACCTCGCGAGGGCTGCCATCGATGCAGGTGCGTTCGCGATCAAGGTTCATCTCAACGCCTATCATCGCGCCACCGGCACGACCTTCGGCAGTTTTGCCGATGAGCGCCGGTTTTTCGAGAACCTCGCAACGCTCGGCGTGCCGCTTCTTGTCATGGCGGGACAAGAAAAGGTTCCGAGCCCGCAAGAGATGGAGGCGCTCGCCAATCTCGGCTTCGAGGGTTTCAATATCTATTTCAACGATATGCAGCCGCATCTGCTGCAATCCAGACTACGGCCCATTCCTGCTCTTGGCGAGGCGAGTACGGACGAGGACTTGACGAGCATTCTCGACATTCCCGGCGCGATGATGGAAGCCTCGGTCGCTTCCTTTGCCGACTATGGAAAGCCGCTCGACGAGAGGGATCTTGATCGCTACCGGACCATCGCGGGCAAGGCGGGCATTCCGGTCATCGCGCCAAGCCAGAAGATGTTTGTGCCCGACGATATGCCGAAGCTGAGGGACGCGGGCATTGCTGCCCCTCTGCTCGGCGTTATCGTCACCGGCACGACGCCGGAGAGCATGAGAGCGGCGGTGCAGCCGATCGTTGCGGCAATACGGCGATGAGGCTGAGCGCCGGTGGCCGGGGTTTTACTCCGCGGCCAGCCTCGCCTGGTCATTAGCCTCGACAATCGACCGCAGCACGGAGAGCTCCTCGTCCGTCAGGTTCGTGAGCGGCGCGCGCACGGTGCCCGGATCGCGGCCGATGACCTGCAGCCCCGCCTTGATGATGGAGACGGCGTAGCCCTTCTTCCGGTTGCGCAGCGCGACGAAAGGGAAGAAGAAATCCTTGAGGATCTGGTCGACGGTCTTCTGGTCGCCTGCCCTGAGCGCCTTGTAGAACCGTTGCGAAAGAGCAGGCACGAAGTTGAAGACCGCCGAGGAATAGGTGGTCACGCCTGCGGCAAAATAGGCCTGTGCGTAGACTTCGTGGGTCGGCATGCCGCCGACATAGACGAGCCGGTCGCCGATCTTGGTGGTGATCTCGATGACACGGTCGACGTCGCCAACGCCATCCTTGAAGCCGATGAGATTGGGGCACGCATCGCAAAGCTGAGCGATGCTGTCGGCCGACAGGATCGCGTTGTCCCTGTTATAGACGATCACGCCTATCCCGACCGACTGGCAGACAGCCTTCACATGGGCAACAAGCCCGGCCTGCTCGGCAAACATCAGATAGGGCGGAAGCAGCAATAGGCCATCGGCACCGGCCTTTTCGGCAGCGCGCGCAATATCGATGGCAAGTGAGGTACCATAGCCCGTGCCAGAGATGATCGGCGTTTTGCCTGCGGCAGCCTTGGCAGCGCGAATGACGGAGGGGATTTCGGCCGGATTGAGGGAGAAGAATTCGCCCGTGCCGCCAGCGGCAAAAAGGGCGCTTGCGTCAAAACCGGCAAGCCAGTTCACATGGTCGCGGTATGCGGCTTCATTGAACTTGTTCTCGCTGTCGAAATGCGTCACCGGGAAGGAGAGGAGGCCGTCGCCCACGGCTTTCTTGATGGCGTTGGGATCCATGTTGAATTCCTTGAATAATTGCTGATTGAAGGTGAGCGCCTCGCTCACATGTGACCGGCTTCCATCGCCTCGAGGATTGCGGCGATGTACCCGTAGCAGAAGCTGAAGGCGACGCCCGTCGCGTCGCGGCCGCTGATGCGCGGCACATGGTCCGGCATGACCATGTATTTGTAGCCGACCTCGCGGTAGACCTTCAGCGACCGCACCATGTCCATGTCGCCTTCGTCGGGAAAGGTTTCCATGAAGGAGAGCTTGCCGCCGCTGATGTTGCGGAAGTGCAGATTGAAGATCTTTCCGCGTGTGCCGAACCAGCGGATGATGTCGTCGATCTCCTCGCGCGGATTGTCGAGCATCTCGCCGATCGAACCCTGGCAGAAATTCAGGCCGTGATAGGGGCTCTCGCGCATCTGCACGAATTTTTTCAGCCCATCAACAGTGCCGAGGACACGTGTAACACCACGATAGCCCGGCGGTGTATAGGGATCGTGCGGATGGCAGGCAAGACGCACCTTGTTGCTCTCTGCAACGGGAACCACGCGCTCGAGGAAATAGTCGATGCGCTCCCAGTTCTCATCTTCGGAGAGGACGCCGGCGAGGCCGGGCGCGGCCTGCTGATCGGTCTTTTCCCAGCGAAAGGCCTCGTTTAGAGAACCGCCACGGCCTTTTTCAAGCTCCGTCCGGGGAATGCCGATGAGGTTGAGATTGTATTTCGTGGCGGGGATTCCAGCCTTCGCGCAATTCTCGATCATCCGGCAGACGGCATCGATCTGCCGATCGCGTTCCGGACCAGCTAGCAAAATGTCGGGATAGGAAGCGTTTTCGATCGGTTTGGAGGGCAAGGGCAGCTGGATCATGTCCAGAACGAGACCGAAGCTCTCCACATGATCACGATGGCGCTCGAGATCCTCCAGCGTCCAGCTCGAAGGCGCCCCCGGCGGGTCAGCGGAAATATGCTTTACGCCCAGTTGGGCAAAAACGCGAAAATCATCGTCGTCCCGCGCGGCGACCTGGGTTCCCAAATACACAATTAACCTCCCGATCATTCAAATCATGTCATATGACATAATATGAATTTCAGAAGTTGTCGAGCCTCATTGCTGCTCCGCAAGCATCCGATATCGTCGCTGGCTCGCCATCATATGCGCGCGCATGGCTTGTCTCGCGCGGTCAGGATCCTGCTCGGCGATAGCCGCCAGGATCTCGCCATGCTCTGCATGAACCTTTTCGAGGTAGGCGCGGTCATTGGCCTCAGGCAGGGTCGGGAACTGGCCGCGGGGGATCGCGCGCGGCCCGAAATGACGCAGGGCGTCGATGTAGAATCTGTTGTTCGAAGCCTTGGCTATGGCGGTGTGGAATTCATAATCGGCCTCCACCGTGGGCTCACCGCTCTCGATGAGCTGGGCCATTTTTCGGTTGGCGAGCCGAATTGCCGCTTCCTGTTCGGCCGTTCTGCGATAGGCCGCAATAGCGGCGGCTTCCCCTTCGACCGCCATGCGAAACTCCAGCAATTCCAGTGTTTCCGGAATGCTTTTGACCTCAACCGGCGTCAGGACAAGCCTGGCATGCATGTTGGGATCGGACACGAACACACCCTTGCCCTGAACGGGGCGGACGAATCCGGCCGCGCGCAGATCTGCAATCGCTTCCCGCACAACCGTGCGACTGACGCCGAACGCTGCCTCGAGCTGCGGTTCGGTTGGAAGCTGATCCCCCTCACGAAGTTTTCCCGTTTCGATCTGCATGCGCAGCTGGTCGATGACCTGCTGCGCCAAACGCTGTCTGCTACGCGTGCCGGCCGCCATTTCGTTGTTCCCCATTTTCTCATCCTCGCCCGATGGCACTTGCAAACTTCTTTGAAAAATCATAATACGACATACGGACGACATATTATGTCTTGTATAGTAACTCAGGGAGGAGTTGCAATGAAGCATTTTTCCAGAAGCCTGTTTGTTGGCGTCGCATTGTGTGCGCTGACCTTAGCGGCGCCGGCACTTCGGGCGGCCACGCCTGCCGATCAGCTGGTGATCGGCACCTCGCTCGCCCAGGTTCTTTCGCTGGACCCGCAGCAGGCGACGGAAGCCAAGGCCAACGAAATCATGTCGAACCTCTACGATCGCTTGGTTGCCTCGACGCCTGACGGCAAGATCGTGCCGCAGCTTGCTGAAAGCTGGCAGGTCGATGACAAAGGGATCACCTTCAAGCTGCGAGACGCGACCTTCGCCTCCGGAAATCCTGTGACGTCCAAGGACGTCGCCTATTCGCTCGGCCGTTTGTTGAAGCTCGATCAGGCCGCAGCCGCCAACCTGAAGCGCGTCGGCTATACGAAAGACAATATCGATCAGCTGGTCAAAGCCGTCGACGACAAGACCGTGCGCATCGATCTCTCCGGTGAGGTGACTTCGGAGCTTCTGCTTTATCGTCTGGCGATGGTCGTTGCGAGCGTCGTCGACAGTGTCGAAGTCCAGAAGCATGTCGCCAATGACGACTATGGCAACGCCTGGCTGCGCACCCATTCGGCCGGCTCCGGACCCTTCACGCTGAACCGCTGGACGCCCAACGAACTCGTCATTCTCGACGCCAACAAGGACTATGTCTCCGGCGCTCCGAAGATGCGCCGTGTCATCGTCCGTCATGTTCCCGAAAGCCAGGTCGAGCGCCTGATGCTGGAACGCGGCGACATCGACATAGCGAGCGCGCTGACTGCGTCGGATCTCGCCACCTTCGACAACAAGAAGGGCTTCGAGATCCAGCGTGTGCCCACCGGCGGTTTCTATGTGCTGTCGATGAATGCCGGCAACAAATATCTGTCGAACCCGAAGGTGCGCGAAGCGATTGCCTATGGCATCGACTACAAGGGGATCGAGAAGACGATCATGGGTCCCTACGGGCGGGCGCGTACCGTGCCGGTCCCGGAAAACTTCGAATACGCGATCCCAAGCCCCGACTGGCACCTTGATGTCGCCAAGGCGAAGGAACTTCTCGCCGAGGCCGGTTTCAAGGACGGTTTCACCGTCAATCTGAAGACCATCGCGCAGACGCCCCGCATCGATCTTGCCACCGCGATCCAGGCTTCGCTTGCTCAGATCGGCATCAAGGTCGACATTCAACAGGGCAATGGATCGGACATCATCGCGGCCCACCGTGCGAGAAATTTCGACCTGCTCATTCCTCAGACCGGCTCCTACATGCCGAACGTGCTTGGGGCGATGGAGCAGTTCGCCTCCAATCCCGATAATTCTCTCGAGGCAAACAATGCCGGCAACTTCGTCTGGCGCTCGGCCTGGGACATTCCCGAACTGACAGCTCTGACGGCGAAGGCATCGCTCGAACGCGATCCGAAGAGGCGCGGCGAACTCTACGTCGAGATGCAGAAGATGTTCGTGGATCAGAAGCCCGCGGTCTTGCCGATGTTCGAACGGTTCGAGCCCATCGTGCTGAACGACAAGGTTCATGGCTATGTCGGCCATCCGAACCAGACGACGCGCCTTGAGGCCGTCACGAAAGCCGAGACCGATTAAGCAAGGTCGCCGATCATGAAGGAACTCTCCGTCAAGGAACTGGCGCGCCGGGTGACGCACCTGGCCGTCAGCCTGTTCATCCTGCTGTGCGTCACTTTCGTGATCGGCCGTATTCTTCCCGCCGATCCGGTCGGAGCGATCGTCGGCGAACTGGCAGATCCTACCGCCTATGCCGCCATGCGCCAGAAGCTTGGTCTGGATCTGCCGATCTACCAGCAGTTCCTTATCTACTTGAATGGCCTGGCGCATGGCGATTTCGGAACGGCGGTTCTTACGGGCAATCCGGTCTCTTCCGATCTTGCCCAGGCATTTCCCGCGACTTTCGAGCTCGCCACCCTGGCAATCCTGATCTCGACCTTCGTCGGCGTTCCGCTCGGGCTGACGGCGGCGCTCTTTCGAGACACGTTTATCGACAAGATCGCCCGGATCGTGGCGCTAGTCGGTCATTCGATCCCGGTCTTCTGGTTCGGGATCGTCGGCCTGGTCATCTTCTACGCAGGATTGAACTGGGTTGGAGGTCCCGGCCGTGTCGATGTCTTCTACGAGGGCATGGTGACGCCGCAAACGGGGCTGCTGCTTGTCGACAGCCTGCTGCAGGGAGAAACGGAGATCTTCTGGAACGCGGCTGGTCACATCATCCTGCCGGCCGTCATCCTCGCCTATGCCGCCATGGCCTATATCACCCGCATGACCCGCAGCTTCACTCTTGAGCAATTGAGCCAGGATTACGTGATCGCCGCGCGTGCAAAGGGTGTCGGCCCGGCCCGCACCGTCATCGGTCACGTCCTGCCGAACATCGCCGTTCAGTTGATCACCATCCTGGCTATTTCCTATGGCGGACTGCTGGAAGGCGCCGTCGTGACGGAGATCGTCTTTTCCTGGCCGGGTATCGGTCAATATATGACGAACGCACTGATGATCGGCGACATGAATGCCGTCGTTGCCGCCACCATCATCATCGGCTTCATCTTCATGTTCCTCAATTTCCTGGCGGACATCGCCTATGCGATATTCGATCCACGGACGCGGGAGGCTGCACAATGAGCGATGCAATCCAAACCGACCTCACTGTGCGCCCGCCGAGCCTGTCCGCACGGATCTCAGGTTCAACGATACGGATCGTCTCAAGACTGGGGCAGGAACCACTCGGGATGGCCGGCTTCGTCATTCTGGCGGTGCTTTGCGTCGTCGCGATCCTTGCGCCTTTGCTTGCGCCCTATGATCCCAACATCCAGGTCCTGTCCGACGCGCTGCAGCCGCCGAGCGCCGCGCATTGGGCGGGCACCGACGAGTTCGGCCGGGATATTCTGAGCCGGCTGATCTACGGAACGCGGATCACCGTCCAGACCGTCCTTTCAATCTCCTTGATCGTTGGTCCGATCGGTCTGCTGATCGGTGTTGTCGCCGGCTTCTTCGGAGGTCGCACGGACGCGCTCTTGATGCGGGCAACGGATATCGTCCTGTCCTTTCCCTCGCTGATCCTGGCGCTGGCATTCGCCGCCGCACTCGGAGCCGGGCTGACGACGGCAATCATCGCCATTTCACTCACCGCATGGCCGCCCATTGCGCGCCTGGCACGCGCCGAGGCGCTGGTGGTCAGGAACGCGGACTATGTGGCTGCGGCCCGCCTCTATGGCGCTTCGCCCTTGCGCATCCTGTTCGTGTATATCGCTCCCATGTGCATTCCGTCGGTGATCGTACGCCTGACCTTGAACATGGCAGGCATCATTCTGACGGCCGCCTCACTGGGCTTTCTTGGATTGGGCGCGCAGCCGCCCGCACCCGAATGGGGTGCCATGATATCGAGCGGGCGCAAGTTCATGCTCGACTATTGGTGGGTTGCAGTGATGCCGGGTGTTGCCATTCTGATCACGAGCCTTGCCTTCAACGTCGCAGGCGACGCGCTTCGCGACATTCTGGATCCCCGTCATGCCAGGTCCTGATATGAAGCCAGTCCTCTCCGTCGAAGACCTCAACGTCAGCTTCGGCAGAAATGCCGTGCCTGCCGTTTCCCATGTCAGTTTCGACGTCGGGCGCGAGCGCGTCGGCATCGTCGGCGAATCCGGTTCGGGAAAGTCGACGACCGGCCGAGCCATCATGCGTCTTCTGTCGGCAGGCGCCACCGTCTCGGCAAAGCGTCTCGACGTCGACGGAAATCCGCTTCTTTCGCTGTCGGAGCGGCAGATGGGAAAGATCCGCGGCAAGGATATTGCACTCATCATGCAGGACCCCCGCTATTCGCTCAATCCGGTGCTGACAGTCGGCAAGCAGATCGCCGAAGCGGCTCGCCTCCATCTCAACCTGCGTGGTGCGGCGGCGACCACGGCGGCTAAAGCAATGCTCGAGCGCGTTCGCATCAGGGACGCCGAGCGCGTGATGGCGCAGTATCCGCATCAGATATCTGGCGGCATGGGTCAGCGTGTCATGATTGCGATGATGCTGCTCGCCAAGCCGAAGCTCGTCATCGCCGACGAACCGACCTCGGCGCTGGATGTCAGCGTGCGCAAGGACGTGTTGACGCTACTGGACGAACTCGTCCGGGAGAACGATTCCGGCCTGCTGCTGATCAGCCACGATATCCGCATGGTCTCCGCCTTCTGTGAGCGAATTATCGTCATGTACGCGGGGCGCATCGTCGAGACGCTGACGCGGCTGGAAGATGCGAGCCATCCCTATACGAAGGGGCTGATCGCCGCGATGCCGGATCCGCGCCACCCCGTCCGGCGGCTTGCAGTTCTTGATCGCTCGAAGATCGACCTGGAGAGAGCATGATGATCGAAGTCCGCGACCTCAATGTCACATTCTCGTCCGGCAAACGGCAAAACCATGTTGTCAGGGATATCAGTTTCAGCGTCGCGCGTGGGGAAACTCTGGGTATCGTCGGCGAATCCGGTTGTGGCAAGTCTACTGTCCTGCGATGCCTGTCAGGCATGGAAAAGGGCTGGTCCGGCGAAATCGCGCTCGCCGGTCGCACTGTCGGCAAATCGAGAAGCCTCGACGACCTCAAATGCGCGCAGATGGTGTTTCAGGACCCTTATGGCTCGCTGCATCCGCGCCACCGGATCGGCACAGCACTTGCCGAACCTTTGCGGGCCATGGGCAGACAAGAGATCTGGCGAACCGTCGAGCGTTCTCTGCGCCAGGTCGGCCTGCCGGCCGCATTTGCAAACCGTTTCCCGCATGAACTCTCCGGCGGCCAGCGCCAGCGTGTCGCAATCGCACGGGCGCTGATCCTGGCCCCACCGATCCTGCTCCTCGATGAGCCGACTTCAGCGCTCGATGTGTCGATACAGGCGGAAATCCTGAACCTGCTGGCGGACCAGCGCGACGAGATGGGGCTGACCTACGTGCTTGTCAGTCACGATCTGGCGGTGATCGCGCATATGTGCGATCGCGTGCTGATCATGCAGGATGGCCGGTTCGTCGACGAGCTCTCGAAACGGGATCTGCAGGATGGAAAAACGCACGACGATTATGCGCGCGAGCTATTCGAAGCGACTTTCATCTGACGCTCGCATTTGCGACGACCCCACCGTAGGCGTTGGGGCGCCTCGTGCCCCTGTGGGTGCTGGCGCCATGCGGATCTTCCAGATATCACTTTTGGACTTCTGACTCATAGATCGACCGCAGCTGATCGATGTGTGGCGCGCCGCGACGCGGTAACCTCGGTGTAAAAATGCAGGATGTTGGCGACGCCTGCCGTTCGGGAGAAAGGCTCCATGTCGTAGTCCACACGCGCCAAACGGCTGCCGGCGTCGAATCGAAACATATCCGCCAGAGCTTCTAACAGGCTTTCGATGGAACCCGGTTCAACGAAGCGCACCGGGTGGTCGCGCAGATATTCTGACGGTCCTTCCGTCGCTGTAGCGACGACCGGCAATCCCTCATGCATCGCCTCGAGAATGGCGAGTCCCGCCGATTCTTCGCGTGACGGCGAGACGAAGAGATCCAGATTGCGCAGGAACCCCGGCACATTGTTGCAATGGCCGAGCAGATGGATGCGGTTGTCGCCCGTGGCAAGCTTTTCCAGCGCAGGGCGCTGCGGTCCATCGCCTGCGATCACTAGGGCAGCGTTCGCGGGTGCGGCTCGCATAAACGCCGATATCAGAACGTCGTTTCCCTTGCTGGGATGAAGGCGGCCGACCGCGCCGACGAGCCGCGTTTCAGCCGGGACATTCAACTCGGAACGCAGATCCCAAGTCCAGCCCTGCTTGATCTCCGGTAACCAGTTCCAGACCAGGCCCGAATGTCCGCGATAGGCACCGAGGCGTGGCAACTGGGCTCGGTTCACGCAAATCACCCCGTCGAGCCGCGCATGCTGCTTGGCTTTGAACCCGACATGCAAGGTCGCAACCCTGGTGACGGTGTCGGGAACAGTCGCAAGCGCCTTGCAGCCCGAGCTCAGATGACCGTGAGCTACGTCGATGCCTGCCATGGCAATCAGCCGTCGCAGGCGCATGCGCCGCAGAAACGGTGTCGTGAAGCGGTGAAGGACGACCTGCCGGTTGACAAGTTCGGCGAGCGGGAGGCCGCGCGGCACGACAAGGTGGACCTCGTGCCCGAGGGCGGCTTGTCCGTTGGCAAGATCGATGCAGTATCGCTCTGATCCTGCAAGTTCGGACGCAAACAGCACATGCAGGATACGTGGTTTTGTTGCGAGCGGCGTGTAAGCGGCTGATTGATCGCCGCCCGCCAGGAATTTCTGAACCTGCTTCACTTTCACGTTCGGGTCGTTGTTGGCCATGATCGCTGTTCCCAATGACAGAACGCGACTACGGCACGCAGCCCGGTGAAAGTGGATAAAGTCTTGTTAAGAGAGATGTCTGTAGTGGATGATCACGCGGAGCCAATGCTTCGCAGGATGACGGTATGCGAACCTAAAACATCTCCCAGGGCCACGACGGCCACATAACACCATTGGACTAGGAAGAGTGTTGTGGCCAGACACGACAACAGATAGTCGTTGGTAGCCGCGCGGCGTTTTCGGCCGGTATCCCGGCGGTCGCGGCTGCCCAGTGCGGCAAGACACGAGCTCATGCAAAGTAGCGTGAGAAACGCGAACTGGACGCAGCTTGCCTCGGCCAGGAAAAGCACGAAAGCGCATATTGCCAAGTTGATCATCTCTCGCCTGACGATCGAAAAAGAAGACCGAGCGCGAGGCCGGTTTTTTGTAAGACGTGTCGGTGAACTATCCGAGGCCGGTTTTCTGGTCATGATCAGTGGTTCCTGGTGGGGAAACCAACTACGGCACAGATTTCCGCGAAGGTGGATGAAGTGATGTTAAGAGGCGTTTCGAGCATGGTGCTCGTTTGACGCGAGGCCCTGTCTCTTGGGGATGATCATCCGTTCCCGAAAGACCGCCTGCCGTCACGATTTCGTTAGCCAGGCGGCACGGTCGACCACGCTTGCCCGCTTTGGCGCTTGCGATCGCTCACACCTTCACAGCTCCCGACGAACGCGTCTCTTGTCGGGAACCCGCGATGACCGGTCCAGCAGGCGGCAGATTGATCTCCACGATCAGCCCATGCGGCGTGGCGTTGGCGAGAGTGAGTGTGCCGGAATGGGCTTGGACAATATCCTGAACGATGGACAACCCGAGACCAAATCCGCCCCGGTCGTTTCGTGCTGAATCCAATTTATAGAAAGGCTCCAGGACATTGGCCTGAAACTCGGCGGGGATACCGGGTCCGTCGTCGGTGACGCGAATGCTGACCGTACGATCTGGCTTGACAAGAAGTTCGACATCCACATGTCCGGCGAATTTCGTGCCGTTGTCGATGAGATTGGCGATCGCACGCTTCAGTGCGTGAGGCTTGCACGGATAGGCGAAACGCTCGGCCCCACGATACGCCACCGAATACCCCATATCGGCAAAGTCACTACAAGCCGTCACGATCATGCTCGGAAGGTCCGCCCTGAGCTGATTCTCCTTCGATATGTCCTTTCGGAGATAGACCAGCGTCTCCTCGACCATCAGTGTCAGGGCGTCAACGTCGGCCAGCAGTGCGCTTCGCAGCGAGGGTTCGCTGGAGCGCTCGGCTCTCAGGCGCAAACGCGTCAGTGGAGTTCTGAGATCGTGGCTGATCGCGCGCAACATGCGCGTGCGCGCATCGATCATGGCACGTATGCGGCTTCGCATGTCGTTCAGCGACTTCGCGAGCGTCCTGACCTCGAGTGAGCCGATCTCCTCGAACGGACGCTCGGCGCCTTTGTCCGGATCGAGATCTTGCGCGGCGCGAGAAAACCGAAGAAGCGGCGAGGCGATCATGCGGCTTCCGTAGAGGGACAGAAGAATAACCGGCACGATGAGTGCCATGGTCGCCAGAAGATCGCTGATCTCGCGATCGGTGATGCGCGAGTCGGGCACGGCGGATGGCGGTGAGAAAGCCAGGGCGCGATCGTGATCAACCGCGACAACGAGTACCTGCGTCAGGTGACCCGTCGCCGTCCTCGAACGAAGTGTGACATCCGTTGTTGGCGAGAGATTGTTTTTTATCTCCAGGCGGAAGTCATCCTCTTCTACCGCCTGTTCGGGGCCATGCAATTCGGCGGCTGGCACTTCTTCTACCTGCAACCCCGTTTTCGCGACCGTGTCGAGGATAGTCGACTTCTGTTCCGTAGTTTCCGCTGCGCGCAACATATCGACCACGAGTTCGATACGCATCGCAACGGACCGCGCCTGGGAGACGCTTTCCGGTTCCTTGATGGTCAGATGCTCGCTGACAATGCCGAGGATCGCAAAAAGCACCACCGGTCCGATCGCGAGCAAGGCAATCTGCCTACGGATCGACCCCGCAAAAAATCGCGCCAGCATCATTCCGCGCTTTCCTGTTGTCACAACCAGTTATCCGGTGAGCTGTGGCGACTTTCAGCCTCGCGGCCCACAAAGTGTCGTTGAACTGCCTGCACGCAGCTCAATCACGTCAACTATGCGCGGTGATGGCCAGCGATGTCACTCGGAGAGATGTTTTTATTTGTTAAGGCGCGGGGCTCCACCCCGTATAAGAAACGACAAGACCCGTCGCAGACATCAGTGTGGCGCCGAGGAGCGCGGCAGTGCCGCGTCAGGGGGGCCGAGGTTCCTCCGGACCCTCTCGAGGAAAGCCTCCCTGTCGAAGAGGGATGATTGGTCCGGGGATGCCGGATCGTGGTTGGGCAGGACAAAGGCCTGGATGTTTATGACCGGGAGGTTGGAGAGGGTTCGGACCTCCCCGATCGCGGACGTAACCGTCACGACGACCCCGCACGGGACAAGCTTCAGCGCAAGCTCCAACTCCGTCCTGCTTGCTGCATTGCTGACGTCGAAGCCACCGCTTCGCAGGACCTCGCTAGCGAGATATGAGCCTCGTTGGCCCGGAATATAGACAAGAACTGAATACAGGTTGGATGGTGGCCTTTCGCCGGTCATCGCTGTTTCCCTTTTGGACACTGACCCCGAAGCTAACCGGTCACGTTTCAAATGTGGGTTTCATTATGTTAAGTCTTGTATCCGAGGGTCTTGTTTCGTCTGGCCTGCCCGTGGGTACAGGCAGCAGTCGGGCTTGCAGCTGTTCCATCTGAAGCTTACGAGATTGCTTGTTGCCGGGGCTACATCGCATCGTTCGCTCTCGGATGGGAGGACGTCCTCGATCGCTTTCACGCACGGCCCGGAGAGTATTACTGCGCGGAAGGCGCAGGACGGCTCCGCAAACCATAGCCAATCCTGTAGAAAAAACGGCCTGCGCTGGTTTGATTTTTTTGCACGATGCGCCTTTCCACCGGGCCGATGCTGTCGAACCATGCCGCGACGCCATCGTCGGAAAGGCTCTCTTCCTTCAGGCCATACATGATCGCCACCCTGCCTTCGTATGGGCGTGCGGCCCCCCAAATGCCGAACATCAGGCCATCTTGTCCGAAGAGGTTCTGGCTCGTGATGTCTGTTAGAACCGTGCGCCCGCTGCGGTAGAAGCCAAGTTCGCTGGCGATACCATAGCTGTCCATGCCGACGAGCATCGGCAAGTAGCCTGTCTCGGCGGCGACCTTGGCCTTAATCTGTTCTGCGGCGGAAACGAACTCCTTCCAGGCGACCGGCAGACCGCGGAGACTGCTCGAATAGCCAATAAACGGCAGCCCGAGCGCCAGGTAATGCAGCAGCAGAGCGAAAGCCAAAGTGCTCGACATGGCACCAACTTTAACAGCGGCCACCAGACGCGGCATGCTGCCATCTTTGATGACTGTCGCGAGGATCCTGGCCATGACCGGCAACAAGGACAGCCAGACCGGACCGGTCCAGTTCATTTTGACCATATGGAACAGACTGAAGACGATAAAGACGGCGAGAGGCACCACCGTAAAGACGGTGAGAAAGGCGTTCGTCCTGCGCAGATCGATCCGGCCGGAGATCCGAACGATCCAGTCTGTCGCAGTACCGGCGAGGAGGAGACCGAGAGGGCCGAGCAAGATTGCGATGAACATCAGGAGGGTTGGGGTTGAAAAGTTGATCTCGTCGGATATCCATCGCTTGGCCCCCTGAAACTGGAACGAGGCCCAGTCGTGGTGGGCATTCCAGGCGATGACCGGTGAAAACAGGGCGGCCGCCAAGCCGGCGCAGATGTAAGGCCACTTTGTCGAAAGCCAGTGCCGGGATCGGGGATCGACGATCAGGAATACGAGCGCTGCAGGCCCAAGCAGGGCGATCGTGTATTTCGACAGCATCCCGAGGCCGATCGAGACGCCGGCGCCAAGCCAGGCTTTGGGGCGGTGTGCGATGATCGCTCGATGCAAGAAATACAATGCTGCCGACCATGCCGCCGTCAGGGGAGCGTCTGGGGTCGTCAATGCCCCAATGGCGAAGAAGAAGGGAAGGACCGACAATAGAAGCAGAGCCAGGAATGCGGACATGCGGCCGAAGAGATTGCTCGTGAACCGGTACATGAAATAAGCAGTGACAAGCCAAGATATTGTCGCGCCAAATCGGACGCCGAATTCGGTATCGCCGAAGAGCGTCGTTCCGAAAGAGATCAGCCACGCGACCATCGGTGGATGGTCAAGATAGCCCCAGGACGGATGCTGAGCATAGGTCCAGTAATAGGCTTCCTGCGGCATGACATCGATCCCGCCCTGATAGAGCAGCCGCAGAACGACGACGTAAGCGACAAGGCCGATGGTCGCCATCTTCCACTGGATCGAGCGTGCAGGAACGGTACGGTCACGGAAGACGTAGAACTCGTTGCCAATGTAACTGACCAAGCCACCGCCGATGATGCCGGTACTCATCACCAGCAACATTGGAAGGCCGAGTCCCCAGGTTGTCGCGATGAAGCCGCCGCGCATTGCCAGCGCCATCACGGCAATGACGATGAACCGCACAAGCTGCATGGCATCCTTCGGGCGGTCCGCGAAGGAAAAGCTGGCATGTCCAAGATAATTACAGACCGTCGCGACGCAGAAACCTGAGATATGAGCGACCATAATGCCTGCGCCGAGCGCCTGTGCAAAAGACACGACCAGAAGATCCAGGAAGAAGCCTGCAATGCCAACCAGTACAAAACGCTGAAATGAGCCTGAGGCCGTGGCTGCCCCGGAAAATCGTGCCAGTTGCCTGAGATAGGCGATGAACTGGCTCGCTCCGATTTTTGAGCTGCCGTGCAGACGCTCGGAAAAAGAGATCGGCACCTCGCAAACATCGAGCCGGTCGCCGCCTGTATAGATGGCCTCAAGTCCGATCTTGAATCCCTCGGTATGGGCGCCGGCGGCCAACAGGCAGGGTCGACGAATGGCGAAAAAGCCCGACAGCGGATCTTTGATTTCCGTAAACGGCGAGGCAAATGCAGCGCCGAGGCGCGAAAGTGCGCGGCGGTGAGCGGCCCAGCCGGTCGTTGTCCCGCCATCGACATAGCGGCTGCCGATCGCCATGTCATGGCGACCTGAAGCGACAGGAGCGACGAGCTGCCGGATCGACGAAGCCGGATGACTTCCGTCGGCGTCCATGACGACGATGGTCGAAAACTTCGCCTGTGCGGCTGCCGACAGCACATCCTTGGCAAGGCCGCCAGCGCGACCATTGCCGATGAGGGAAACCGGATGGTTCGTCTGCCAGAGCGCCACTTTCTCACATGTCCCGTCTGTCGATCCACCGTCCGCCACGATGATCTCGAACTCGAAATGGCCGCGGATGTGATCGACGATCTCGCGGAGTGTGCGGTCGATGTTCTCCGCCTCGTTCAGGGTCGGGAGGATGATCGAGACCGACGCTCGAGCGCTGGCTGTGGCCAATGCCGGAAAGGCGATCGTTTCGGGACGCTCCGTCTTCCGCAGCGGTTCCAGATAGGAAAACATGAATCTCTCCAGGCAATGATTTCAAGCGCCGTCGGTGGGTCGATGACGCAATTGCCTGGGACTAGCGGTTCTGCCGGCGGAGCGGTTTTAAGTGTTGTTAAGGTATGCACCGAATTGTTACGCGCGCAGCCGGATCAAATTGAGCACGCTTGCGAATATCGCGATGCAAGTGCCTGTCGCGGCCTCCGAACATCTGGAGCGCCGCTCCTTATATGAGTGCGTTGAAGAGCGCCTCGGAAACATCTCTTAACAACACAAAATCCATTCCAAAACGATTTCCCCGCACTTTCGCCGCGGTGGCAGCACGACGCGCCACTGAAACGCCGCGGGAGCAAACATTGTCATTTATGGTGAGAAATACTGGCCTGGTTATCGTCGCTTCGCTGGCCGTGCCCCTGTCAATGGGCAGCGCGGCAGAAGCCGCAGATGCGAATGGCTTTGACGATGGCAATCCGGGTACTGTCGCACCCGCGGAATCAATCCGACCCGCCGGCGTCCGCGGCAAGCTTCACGATTGGGAGGTCGTCCTCGGTGCAGGGGCGATATATACCCCGAAATTTGAGGGGTCGAAGGACTACGAGGTCGTCCCTATCCCTTTTATTTCCGCATCATTCTTCAATGATTATGTTCACGTCGGTCCGACCGGCCTGCTCGTCGATCTCTACAAGGTCGACAACATCAAGGTCAGCGCCAAGGGCGGCATCGAATTCGGCCGTGATGAAGACGACAGCGATCATCTGAAGGGACTGGGGGACATCGACACCGGAGCGGTGATCGGCGCCCTCATTTCCTACCAGCTCGGATCGGTCGAACTCAGTGCCGGGATCGACAAGATCATCGGCGGCAGTGATGGTCTCACCGGCACGTTCGGCGCAGAATATTCCCATTTTGCAGGACAGTTTATTTTCTCTGCGGGGGCTTCGGTCACCTGGGCGGACAAGAACTACATGAAATCCTACTTTGGCGTCACTCCGCTGCAGTCGGCAAGGTCTGGCCTCGACGTCTACGACGCGGGAGCTGGCTTCAAGCGTGTCGATCTGACGGCGTCCGTCACCTATTTGGCCTCCGAGAACTGGTTCATTCGCGGCCAGGCCGAACTCGGGATCCTGACCGGTGACGCCAGGAAAAGCCCGATCGTCCAGAAGGAGATCCAGCCATCCGTCATGATGTTCGTTGGCTACAAATTCTGAGGCCGCTCCTCAAACAAGCGGTCTCGATGTCGGCGGGCCGTTGACTGCTGCGAGACCCGCCCCCGTTCTACAGGCCGGTGGCAGTCGCTATCCAAGGTGCTCGATTGGCTTTATCATTCTTCGCGACCTCGGGGGGGGCTCTGGTGACTATTGGGTGGGCCGGTCATTGCCTTAGTGTCTGTGCACCTGCCGCGGTCGACCAGGAAAGGCAGCGCGGAAGCGAAAACCACGTGTAACATGCATTGGCTGACAAGCCTCCATCTGTAGCAGCAACCCTTTAAGTTCGGGCACTGACCATGAATAACATCGCATTCAATGCGCCTCCGCAGGCGACGACCCGGATACTCATCGTCGAGGACGATCGCGATATCGCCAGCATGCTGATCGACCTCATGAAGGAGGCGGGCTATGGCGCCGAGGCGGTCGGATCGGCGGTCGAAATGGATCGCGTCCTGAAGAAGAAGGAATTTCAGCTCATCGTCCTGGACGGCATGCTGCCGGGCGAGGATGGCTTCAGCATTTGCCGGCGGATCAGGTCGTCCAATACGGTCCCGATCCTGATGCTGACGGCGTTGACGAAGGAAGTGGATAGGGTCATCGGGCTGGAGCTGGGTGCTGACGACTATGTGACAAAACCCTTCAATTCCAGGGAGCTCCTGGCAAGGATAAGAGCGCTCCTGCGTCGATCTTCTTATGCGATGCAGGTCAAGCCGATCCTGGAAGCAATGACTTTCGCCGGCTGGCGGATCGACCCGGTCACGCGTGAATTGACCGATAGCGACGGCGTGCATGTGTCGTTGACGACGGCAGAATTCGACGTCCTGCTGGTGTTTTGCCAAAACCCGCGGCAGGTCATGAACCGCCAGGAGATCCTGGCCCGCACCCATGCGGGTGCTGCCGGCCCGGTTGAACGCAGCATCGATGTCCATGTCAGTCGCGTGCGGCAAAAAATCGAGCCCGACTACAAGGATCCGACCTTCATCAAGACCGTCCGCCTGGGCGGCTATATATTCACGCCCGAAGTCTCCAG
Source organism: Rhizobium viscosum (assembly GCF_014873945.1). NCBI lineage: Bacteria > Pseudomonadati > Pseudomonadota > Alphaproteobacteria > Hyphomicrobiales > Rhizobiaceae > Rhizobium > Rhizobium viscosum. Next base: position 2,181,673 of record NZ_JADBEC010000002.1, read on the forward strand.
GGTTCACGATTAGCCGCTGTTGGTCAGGCGCGTGCATTGCTTTTTCGCTTCGCTCCGGACGGATTTCTGCCGTAAGCCAAGGTCACGAAATAGTTCGCGCGGATAACTGCGACCCGCCCGGCGGCTGGCAAAGGACGAGTGCGAAAAGCCGTTTGCCCCCTTAGCTTATGCAGTTCATGCGTGCACGACCGTCGCGTCATCGAAAACCTCATGTGCACGCTTCGGGCCTGAAGCTGCGTTGTCTCGCATTTGTCGAAGCGAGTGAGCCTGTCCTTTAGCGAAGAGCATGTTCGCTGAATGAATGAGCAGCTTTTCGAACTCTTCGAGAGAAATCCCATCCGCATCCATCATCTGTCTGATCAGCGGGTCCTGAAGAACGTCGGCAATTGTCATTTCCTGATGGGACATAGGTGCTCTCCTGCAATTTTCAGGCTGAGATAGCCGGTGCAGAGAGCCTCGCAATGTCGAAAGAGGGACGAAACCAAGGCGGCCGATGAAGATTTGTTTCGGCAATCTGGGTCGGCCGCGCAATCTTTGCCGCGGGGCTCCAAGCCGTTTGGGCTGCATCTGCCGTGGGCGACGCAAATATTTCTTAACATCATGAAATCCAAGGCAATCGCGAATCCGGATTAATGCCAACAGAGGCGATCCGGAAGGACGATATCGACGCGGCCAGTGGCAGTCTTGCCGAAACGTTAGGCCGAGGCCGAATGAAGGACAGGGCGACAAACGTGATTCGACTGATGGCCATCTTCGCGCTGGCTCTTCTGGCCGGCTGTCTGGCGCCGGACCGGGTTGCCTACACGCCGAAGGCCGCGGCAAGCGCCAATATCGAAGGATTCGGCGACATCCGGATCTATGCGGATACGACAGGGCTCGACGGCGGTCCTGCATGGCTGACAATCCCGAGGCACAAGGACGTCAACTATCTGGTCTTGTCGGGTGGCGGCGCCGCAGGCGCCTTCAGTGTCGGAGCGCTGAAAGCTTGGTCGGACAGGGGACGGCCGGAATTCGACATCGTCAGTGGTGTCAGCACGGGCGCATTGATTGCGCCCTACGCCTTTCTCGGCCGGACTTACGACGACACGCTCGTCGACCTCTATACGAGCGGCGTCGCCAAGGAGTTGGTCGACGCCGATTTCCTGCCGAAAGGCCTGCTTGGACCGAGCCTGCTGAAGGAGGCACCGCTTCGCCGGATGGTCGAACGCCATTTGACGACGGACATAGTGGCGAAAGTCGCAACCGAGCACCGCAAGGGAAGGCGCCTTTTTGTCCTGACCACCAATCTCGATTCCCAGCGAGCCGTCATCTGGAACATGGGGGCGATCGCCAACAGTGCCCGGCCAGACGCACTGAAGCTGTTCCAGGATGTCATCATCGCCTCGGCCAGCATACCCGGCATATTCCCGGCCGTGCTCATCAAAGCCACCGCGGGCGGGCAGGCGTTTGAGGAAATGCACTCGGATGGCGGTACATCGTCCCAGGTCCTGACGATCCCCGAGGGATGGATGGTCAATCCACAGAATGATGCCTGGCCCAAGGGCCAGAAACTCAACATGTATGTCATCGTCAACAACGCCTTGATGCCGGAATTCTCGACAACGACGAACAATACCCTTGCCGTCATGGCGAGGGCGAGTACGGCCCTCATCAAGGCACAGACACGCAGTGCGTTGGTCGCCACATACGTCTACGCCCAGAAGAACGGCATTCGATTCCGCGTCGCCTCCATCGATGCGCAGATTCCCTACACGATGACCGATCCGTTCAACACCGACTACATGCGCGCTGTCTACAACCTCGGATATGCGAAAATGGCGAGTGGCAGCCTGTGGAAAGACAAGCCGATCTTTACAGGTCCCGCCGCCGCGCAGTCAGCCCAAGCGACGCAATAGCCGTGCCAACCCTCCCTTCCTTATCAACCACAGGAGAACCAAATGTCGCATTCCGGAATTGGCCCAGCAAGCATTCGACCCCATTGTGGGCGGATTGCACCGGCTCTGCTTGCTTGCCTGTTATCAACGGCCGTCGCAGGTTGCGCCGCCGTGCCGCTCGAAGAGGCCAATACGCTGGCATCCTATGATGGCCTGACATCGAACAACGGCAAATTCACAAAGGCGAAATTCAAAGTCGATCCAGGCGATCTCGCGGCGAACAAGACCATATACATCGAACCGACCACCGTTTCGCCGAGCGCTGCGCTTTCGATCAAGAAGTCTTCCGACCAGGACCTTGTCGCCAATGTGATCAGCCGCGCCCTCTGCGTTGGCGTCAGCGATCGTTTCCAGGTAGTCGACCGGAGGGAGAACGCCGATGTCGTCGTGCACGCCACCGTCACCCGTATTGTGGCGACCAGCGCGACGGCTGCCGGCCTGTCGACCGCGACTTCGCTCGGGGCATCGTTCGTCATTCCCGTCCCGGTTCCGCGGCTGCCAATAGGCCTCGGAGGCCTTGCGGTCGAAGCTGAAGCGACGACAAGGGACGGCAAGCAGATAGGAGCCATGGTCTGGGCCAAGGGCGCCAACGCCATCACCACGAGTGCGCGTGTTTCCCAGATCGGCGATGCCTACTCGCTCGCCTCAAGCTTCGGGAGCGATTTCTCAAAGATGCTCGTCACCGGCAAGACGCCGTATAAGGGGCTGCCGAAAATCCCCTCTGCGCAGAAAATCAAGTCGGGCCTCGGCGGAAGACCCAAATATCCGGCTTGCGAGCGGTTCGGCCGGTCGCCCGGCTTGAAGGACTTCGCGGGCTCGCAAATTGGCCTGCCTCCGTCCTGGACGGACAAACGACCGACGGTCGTCGGCCAATGGTCGCCATGACAAGGATGGCCGGCGACTGATGCATCGACCGCTTGATGCTCATGCAGGCCGCGTTTAAATTCGCTATGTTCCGTCACCGCCGACATCTTGGATGTCGGCGGTTTTGCTGCGACCAGCCAATGCCGCGTGTTTCCTTGTCCACGCACTGGCAGCACTGCTGGTACCGGATTGGGCATCCTCGACAGTTGGCGGCATCCGTGAGACGGCGTCTGACCGGCACGGTCTTATGTACGAGCTTCGGTGCGTCTCTTTGCAACAGCGGCTCGGATAGATCCGATATCTTCTACTCGCCGCATGCCGGCAAATTCCCGCCTTGCTTTGCGCCGACAATCCGCCTGAGGACGTGGAGGAAATCGTCGACGAAGGTGAAGATGACGGGAATGACCACGAGACTGAGGACAGTTGAGGTCAGCAGGCCGCCGATGACGACGATGGCCATCGGCTGGCGAAAGCTCGCATCGCCGCCGCTGAGACTGAGCGCCACGGGAAGCATGCCGCATGCCATCGCAATCGTCGTCATGACGATTGGACGGGCGCGCTTGTGGCACGCATCGACGAGCGCATCGAAGCGGCGGAGGCCCGCGCGTCGTGACATGATTGCATATTCCACCAGCAGGATGGAGTTCTTTGTCACCACCCCCATCAGCATCAGGAGACCGATGACCACAGGCATGGAGAAGCTGGTGCCGGTCAACACCAGCGGAAGCAGGGCACCGCCGAGCGACAACGGAAGTGCTGCCAGGATCGTCAAAGGTTGGAGGAAGTCATGGAAGAGCAGGACCAGAACTGCATAGATGCAGAACACGCCGATCGCCATGGCAATGCCGAAGCTCTCGAAGAGTTCGGAGCTGCGTTGCAGTTCGCCCTGCTCGACAAGCCTGACATCGTCGGGAAGGTTGCGCAGCGCCGGCATCGCCTGGGCCTCACGATAGACATCGCCGAGGATACGGCCATTGAGCTCGATCGAGAGCGTGACGTTGCGGGATCGGTCGATCCGGCTGATCTCCGACGGGCTCGCACCGATATGGATATCGGCGATTGACCCGAGGTCGACGCTGCCTCTGCTGCCGGCGACCCGGAGATTGGCGATGTCGTCCAGCGTCGTTCGATTGGACGGATCAAAGCGGACCCTGATTGCGAGCTGGCGTTGCGGCAGATTGAATTTGGCAAGAGAGGAGGAATAGTCGCCGCTGGTTGCCACCCGGACCGTCTCGGAGATTGATTCCGTGGTCACCCCGAGAGCTGCAGCGCGATCAAGATCCGGAACGACCTGGATTTCAGGGGCTTGCAACGAGGCACTGGACGTTACGGCGCCGATGCCCGGCAGGGTCCGCAACTGTTCCTCGAGCGCGCTGGCCGCCTTGTCGAGCGCGCCGGGGTCGTCACTGGCAAGCGTGATATCCAGCCTAGTGCCATTGCCGCCAGAGCCAATCTCGATTCGCGCGCCTGGCAGAATGCCGAGCGCCTGGCGAATGTCGTTTTCGATGTCGAGCTGTGTGCGCTCCCGTTCGTCGATTTTCTTCAAGTTGACAACAAGGGAGGCCATTGCCGTATCGACTGTTGTAGAAGAATCCAGAAGATCGTTCGACGAGACGCTTCCGACCGCGTTGAAGACATGTGTCACATCCGACAGGCGGGAAACGATATCGGCGGCGCGGCGCGCAGTCATGTCCGTCTGCTCGAGTGTCGTGCCGGGCTGCAACGTGATGGTAACCTGCGTCTGTGCATCGTCCGACGGTGGCAGGAAGCCCGAACTGAGCAGCGGGATTGTCGCCAGCGAGAGGCCGAGGAAAAGCATGACGCCGATCACGGTCGGTATGCGGTGCCGCAGGCACGTTTTGACGACGCCCATATAGGCGCGCATGATCGTCCCATCCTTGGCTTCGATGGGGTGTCGCTTCATCATGTAGGCCGCCATCATCGGCGTCAAAAGGCGCGCAACCAGCAGCGAGGCGAGAACGGCAACTGCCGCGGTAACGCCGAACTGCCGGAAGATCAGACCCGGAATGCCGCTCATGAAAGCCGTCGGCAGGAAGACTGCGACAAGCGTCAGGGTCGTGGCGACAACGGCAAGTCCGATCTCGTCGGCCGCTTCGAGTGCGGCCTGCTTCGGCGACTTGCCCATCTGCAGGTGGCGAGCAATGTTCTCGATCTCGACGATCGCATCGTCGACAAGGATACCCACCACAAGCGAGAGCGCGAGCAGCGTGACGGTGTTGAGGCTGAAATCGGCCAGATACATGACGAGGAAGGTCGGGATGACGGACAGAGGCAGCGCCACTGCGGACAGGAAAGTCGCCCGCCAGTCGCGCAGGAACAGCCAGACCACGACAATCGCAAGGATGGCACCTTCGAAGAGCATGTGCATCGATCCGTCGTAATTTTCGACGATCGGGGCCACCGTGCTGTAAGCTTCGACGATCTCGACATCGGGATTGGCCCCAGCGAAGTCCTTCATCGCCGTTTCGATCGCTGCTGCGACGGCCGTATCGGAAAAGCCGTTCGAGCGTTTGACCTGAACGGCAATGACTGGTTCGCCATCGAGATAGGCAATCGACGAACGGTCGGCAAAGCTGTCTGTCACCGTGCCGATTTCGTCGAGCCGCACGAGCGTTCCGCTTGGAAGCGGTATGGCAACCTTCTTCAACTCCTCGATCGAGGAAACTGCTCCGAGCGTGCTGACCGCCTGTTTGCTGCCTCCGATCTCTGCCCGCCCGCCCGACGTATCTGATTGCATCGAGCGCAGCTGTGAAGAGATGGTCGCCGCGCCGATATTGAGCGCGCTCATGAGTTGCGGGTCGAGGTCGACATGGACTTCACGGTCGACGCCGCCGACACGGTTGACACTTCCGACGCCCGCAACGGCAAGAAGTGCCTTCGTCATGGCGTTGTCGACGAACCAGGAAAGCTCTGTCTGGTCGAGTCTTGTGGATCGCACGGCGTAGGCAGTGAGCGTCGACCCCTGGACCGTGTCGCGCGTGACACTCGGTGCCTGCATGGCAGGGGGAAGCTCCCTGCCTGCGCTGTCGACGGCGTTTCGCACTTCATTCAGTGCTTCCTCGCCGTTCTTGCCAAGCTGAAATGACACATTGATCACGACGGTCCCATCCGTAATCGTCGTCGTGATGTGGTCGAGGAGACTCAGCGAGGCGAGTTTGTCCTCAATCTTGCGGGCGACGTCAGTTTCAAGTTGAGCCGGGGCCGCGCCCTCGAGTCTCGCGTTGACCTGTATAGTCGGAAGAACCATGTCGGGAAAATTCTGCACCGGCAGCCGGGCGAAGGCGATCAGGCCGGTCGCGGTCAGCAGGATGAACAGAAGGACGGCGGGGACCGGGTTTCGGATCGACCAGGCGGAGAAGTTCATCGTGCCGCTCCTTCCACCCGTAGGAGCGCTCCGTCCGACAGGAAGGCGCCGCCCGTCGTTATGACCTGGGCCGAGCGATCGAGCCCGGAAAGGATCTCTACATCGCCGGAATTGCGGCGACCTATCTCGACGCGGACGCGCCTGGCGCGCGCTTCACCATCCAATGTGAAAACGTAGTTCATGCCATCGCGTGTAACCAGCGCGGTGTCCGGCACGGTCAGAGCAGATTGGGCTCCGAATTCGATTTGTCCCGTTGCGTAAAGGCCGATGGGTGCATGCGCCTCGGGTGGCAGCGAAACGTAGACGAGCGCGCGGCCTGTATCGGTGCTGACCGTTGGCGCGACGAGCCGAACCGTTCCCCTGATCTGCTGGCCGCCTGGATCGAAAATCGTCGCGGCCAGTCCTTCCTTGAGGAGGGGGCGGTAACGCGCCGAAACCTCGGCCTGCCATTCGATGCGCTGCTGGCGCACAAGGCGAAACAGCTCCGTCCCGGACGCGACGACGGCGCCGAGCTGGGCGGAGCGGGAGGTGATCAACCCGTCGTCGACGGCTGTGATGGTGGTTTGGGAAAGCTTGATCCTTTGACTTTCCAGCGAAGCTTCGGCGGAATCGACGCCGGCCGCCGCCGTCTGCTCGGCGATCAGGTATTCGTTGATCTTTTCGTCCGAAAGGACGCCGCTTCCCTGCATCCTGCGCGCGCGCTCGGCATTGGTTTCCGCCTTGGCGAGGTCGGCCTTCGCCGTCGCTAAGGCTGCTTCCTCCTTGCGCAGTTCAGCGCGAACGGTCTCATCGGAAAGGCGCGCAAGGGGCTGGCCCTTCCTGACGACCGATCCGACATCGACGAGCACATCCGTTATCCGCAGACCGCCAACCTCCGCAGCACTGATTGCCTCATGCCAGGGCCTCAGCCAGCCGCTGGCAGGCACCGTTTCGGACCATTGTCGTTCGACAGGCTTTGTCGCGGCAACGGTGAGCGCTGCGCCATCGGTCTGTTGCGAGAGCGCCGGCCGTCCCGGGCACACAATCGCCGCTCCGAGGATAAGGACAATCAACGAGAAGAAGGATCGGCGGTCGGGAAGGCTCGTGCCGCTCGCCTGCGAGATCCACTTCAGGTCGGCGACTGTGTTCCGGTCAAGCCCGGGCGCGACAGCCGCAGAATCTTCCCTAAAAGTTCTGCCGGCCGGATCGACTTTTGGGCAGGCTTGGAGGAGGCGCTCGATTTTCGAATAGGCTAGTTTCACCGCTATGTTCACAGTCCCGTTCTTCCTGCACGGGGTCTAGCGGATCGAATATGCCGTGCGGTCAAAGATCGGCAAAGATCGATTAAGTTAGATTAAATCCGTCAGCCGGTAGCCACAGCGCAAAGGCTGTTCCGGGTGCGCTCAGTAACTGATCAGCGAATAGGGCGCATCGTTCGATCCGAAGCGAGGCTGGACGCCGAGCAGCGGGGCTGCCCGACCAATGATTTCCTTCACCATCGGCGCGGCTGTGGATGCGGCCGTCCGTCCTCCATGCTCGCCGGTTTTCGGGGCATCGATGATCGCGAGGACCATATATTTCGGCTTGTCCATCGGAAAAGCTGCAACGAAGGCATTGAAATTCAAGTCATTGGCATAACGCCCATTGACGACCTTGTCGGCAGTTCCGGTTTTGCCGCCGACATTGAAGCCCTCGACCTGGGCAGCACGGCCTGAGCCCTTCAGTCCGTTCCAGCTGAAGAGATAGCGCATATCGGCACTTGTGCTTTGCTTGACCACGGTTTTCGCCAGCGTCGCCGCCTGTTCAGGCGACCGCGGCAAGAAGGTTGGCGGAATGAGATTGCCGCCGTTGATGAGAGATGCGGCGGCGGACGCCGTCTGCAGCGGGGTCGTCGCGACGCCGTGGCCGAAGGAGATCGTGACCGAATTGATCTTCTTCCAGGTGCGCGGCTGTGTCGGCGTTGCGACGCCCGGCATCTCGGTCTCTACCTTCGACAAAAGTCCGAGCTTGGTCAGGAACTGCTGGTGCCCCTCAATGCCGACCATGTCGGCGACCGCCGCCGTGGCGATATTGGACGAATACTGAAAGACTTCCGGGATCGACAGCGTCCTGTGCTTGCCTTTGAAGTCCTTGATCGTGAAGCCGCCCATGCGGATCGGGCGGGATGCATCAACGACGGAGTTCAGGGTGATCTTTTCGGCATCCAGCCCCATCGCCAGCGTGAAGCTCTTGAAGGTGGAACCCATTTCGAAAGTAGCATTGCTGATCCGGTTGAACCAGCCCTTCTCGTATTCCTTGTCCACGCTGCCGTCCGGCAATGTGCGCGACGGTTCGTTGGGGTCGTAGTCGGGGACTGAAGCCATCGCCAGAACTTCGCCGGTCTCGACGTCCAGAACGACGGCACCGGCCGCTTCCGCCTCATAGGCGCTCATCGCTTTGGCGGCGACCTCGCGCGCGATATTCTGGACGCGGATGTCGATCGACAACCTGACGGGTTCTAGCAAAACGCCTGACGTCATGCCGATGGCCCTCAGGTCCGCGAGGCCCTGCTGGTCGAGATAGCGTTCCATGCCCGCTAGGCCCAGATTATCGACATTCACGTGACCGACGATATGCGCCGCCGACCGACCACCGGGATAGAAACGACGTTTTTCCGGCCTGAAGCCTATGCCGGGAAGGCCGAGAGCCAGAATGTCGGCCTGCTGTCTCGGCGTCAGCTGGCGCCGTAACCATTGAAATCCGCTGTCCATCCTCAGCTTCTTGTGGGTCTCCCGCCAATCGAGGTTCGGGATTACGGCCGCGAGTTTCTCCACCACTTCGTCGGCGTCGACGATGCGACGGGGGTCTGCATAGAGGGAGACCATGTTCAGGTCGGTTGCCAGGAGCTGGCCGTTGCGGTCGATGATATCAGGCCGGGACGCGACGACATTGGGATTGCCCAGCGAGGCGGTAGTGGGCTCCTCGGCAAGTCCGTATTGGATAAGGCGGCCGCCGATCAGAAGGAACCCGCAGACGAAAGCGCCGATCAAAACCCCCAGGCGCTGCCTTGTCTGGCCGCTTCGCTTCTTTCTTGTGCCCGGGATTTTGTCGTCAATGCCGATCCTCTGACGTGCGACGAGGATATGGGACCGGCTTTTGATCTTTAGAATTCGGGAGATGATACTCATTAAGCTGGTCCAGAACAGGAGGCGGAAGTTGAAGAAGCACCTCCGAAAACGCTGTGCGTTTTCCGGCCTGTTTCTCCTGGGGCAACTGACGACTAGATTTGCGTCGAATTATCTAACAGTTCGTTAACCGCTGGTTCCAGAAATGCCACTTGGCAGAGCGTTCGACGGTCACTTCACGCCGTGGCGTCGATCAATCGCTGAGCGGTAAACTTGTCGGTTACCAGCATGTCGATGACGCCAACGCGGAGGGCACCTGAGATCGCTGCCGTCTTCTTCGCGCCGCCAGCCAGCGCGATGACCCGATCCACCCGCGCAAGGTCCTCGAGCGGAAGCCCGATGACCCGGTCATCCAGCGGCGTCTTCACCGGTTTGCCGTCCTTGTCGAAGAAGCGCAGTGAAATGTCACCAACGGCGCCGGCCTCGGCGAGATCGGCGAGTTCCCGCGACGAAAAGATGTTGCCCGAGCGGGCAAGCAATTCGGACGGTTCCACGGCGCCGATGCCGACGATGGCGAGCGTGATGCTGCCGAACAGATCCATGGTCTCGCGGACGAAGGGATCTGACTGCATCAGAAGCCTGGCTTCCCTCGATGTCGTCACGCCCTGTACGGGAAGCAGTTTGGGTTCGGCTCCGGTGAGGCGTGCAAGGCGCGTGGTGAGCTGCGTGGCATGCGTCTGCACCGAAGGGTCGCCCATGCCCCCGAGAGTCTGGACGACGTATTTTACCTGGGCGCTTTTCTGCGGATGGATGTTTTCAACCATCTTGAAGATGGTCTGGCTCCAGCTCGACACCCCGACGATCTCCCCAGGTGCGAGTGTGATCTCCAGAAGATGGGCTGCGGCTTCACCAATACGGGCCATGATAGCGCCGTCCCGGTCCTCGCTGCACTCGACGACAATTGCTTCGGGAAGGTCGAACTTTTGCCGCAGGGCTCCCTCGAGCTCGCTGTAAGTGCCGACCGGCGGGATGACGCTGGTGCGAACGATGTCCTCTGCCTCGGCCCTCTTCAGCATTCGCGAGACCGTTGCCTGGGAAAGCCGCAGATGCTGCGCGATCTCCGCCTGCCGCCGCCCTTCGATGTGGTACATCTGGGCAACCCTGGAAATCAGGCGGAGTTCGTTGAGACGGGACATGGGCAATACCGGCTTGAATTTTTATTCACATTTAACCGGTGTCGGTCGCGACGTCGAGCGGGCCAGCGCATCATTCCATGTATTGAGAAGGCCAGTGCGATCGATCTCCTCGGGGCGGATCACATCGGTGCTTCGGGGCAGTGCCTCGATCGCGTCGAGATCCTTCCACAGGCCGAGCGAAAGCCCGGCGAGATAGGCGGCACCGAGAGCGGAAGCCTCCGGCGCCTCGCACTGGATGACGGCATGCTCGATCAGGTTCGACACGCACTGCATCAGGAAGTGGTTCTGGCTCGGGCCGCCGTCGACATAGAGGGCGCCGAGTCTACCGCCGCTCTGGGCGCGCATTGCAGCGATCACGTCATGCACCTGGCAGGCGATCGAATCCGTGACCGAGCGGGCCATCTGGGCGCGAGTCGTGGAAAAGTTGATCTGAGCGAAGAGAGCGCGGGCGTCGGAGCTCCAGTAGGGTGCACCGAGGCCGACAAAGGCCGGCACGAATCCCGGTCCACCCGGCTCGGCCGTCGCCGCAAGGTCGACGAGGGCGGCCACATCGGGAAGCCCCAGAATGCCGGCCATCCAGGGAAGGCTTGCGGCCGAAACGAGGATATTGCCTTCGAAGGCGAAGGTCGGCACGCCGGCGATCCGCCAGGCGACCGTCGTGGTGATGCCGTTTTGCGGCGCGATGAAGCGCGGCAATGTCGTCATGACGGAGGAGCCGGTTCCGAACGTCACCTTGCCGTCGCCCGGCTTGAAGGCGCCATGGCCGAAGAGCGCCGCATGGCTGTCACCGACGGCGGACCGGATCGGCGTGCCATCGGGGATGCCGGGAAGCCCCCGTGTCATGCCGAAATCGGCGGCGCTGTCGAGCACTTCAGGGAGAAGCGCAATATCGACGCCGAAGATTTCACCGAGTTCTGCGCTCCAGACCTGGCCATTGAGGTCGAACAACTGGCTGCGGGCGGCATTGGAGGCATCGCAGACGTGGCGGCTGCCGCCCGTCAGGCAATGGATCAGCCAGCTATCGATCGTGCCGAGACGCACCCGGCGCCCGGCTGGTACGCGATCGAGCAGCCAGCGGAATTTCGAGCCGGGGAACATCGGATCGAGGGGAAGGCCGGTCAGCGCCTCTACGCGGCCGAGATGACCTTCGGCGATCAGGCGCTCGCAGTCCGGCGCGGTGCGGCGGCACTGCCAGCTCAGCACCGGACCCAGTGCTTCGCCGGTCTCTGCATCCCAGACCGTGACGGATTCGCGCTGGTTGGACACCGCCACCGCCTCGACGGTGACCTCGGAAATTTTCTTCAGGCAGGCCTCGATCGCTTCGCAGACAGAGGCAAAGATCCGGCGGGGATCCTGCTCGACCCAGCCCGGTTGCGGATAGGAGATGCCGACGGCGGCCGAACCTCTGGCAAGCACCTCTCCGGTTTCGGAAACCAGCACTGCCTTCGAATTGGTGGTGCCCTGGTCGATCGCCAGAATAGCCCGCATCATCTTCTCCTCAAACGAATGGCCGGGGCGGATGCGCGCCCCGGTGCAATAGACCTGCTATCAGATTATTTGCGCTTGATCAGCGCCTGGGCCGCATCGGCGATCGCCGCCGGCGCCATGCCGAACTCGTCGAGAAGGAATTCGGCCGAACCGGTCGGCGCGTAGACGCCGGGAACGCCAAGGCGCTTCATCGGCACGGGCGTGTTGTCGACGACCACTTCGGCGACGGCGGAACCGAGGCCGCCGAAGATCGAATGCTCTTCCGCCGTCACGATCGCTCCAGTCTCGTTGGCCGCCGCGATGATGGCGGCCTCGTCGATCGGGCGAACGGTCGCCATGTTGAGCACGCGCGCCTTGATGCCGCGCCCGGCCAGGATTTCGGCGGCCTTCACTATGCGGTGGGTCAGCGTGCCGTTGGCAATCAGGGTGACGTCGGAGCCTTCGCGCAGCAGGTTCGCCTTGCCGACTTCGAACTTGTGACCTTCGGGCAGCAGATCCGGAACGCCGACGCGCGACAGGCGGAGGAAGCAGGGACCATTGTAGCTCGCAGCCCACTCGACGGCGGCGGCAGTCTCGATCCGGTCGCAAGGGGCGATCACGGGCAGATTCGGCAGGACGCGCGTCCAGGCGAAATCCTCGATCGAATGATGGGTCGGGCCGAGTTCGCCGTAAGCCATCCCCGAGGAAATACCGACGAGTTTGACGTTGGCGTTGGAGTAGGAAATGTCGGCCTTGATCTGCTCGAGCGACCGGCCGGTCAGAAACGGCGAGGCGCCGCAGACATAGGGCAGGCGTCCGCCATTGGCGAGACCGGCGCCGACGCCGACCATGTTCTGTTCGGCGATGCCGACATTGACGAGGCGATCAGGGAATTTCGACTTGAAGCCGCCGAGTTTCGACGAGCCGACCGAGTCGTTGCAGACGGCGACGATGGTTTCATTCTCGGCAGCCAGGCGCTCGAGCGTCGCGGCAAAGGCATCGCGGCAGTCATAGAGTTTCGGTGGGTTTACGGGCGCGTTCATTAGAGTGCCTCCGACAGTTCTGCCAATGCAATTTCATACTGTTCCTTGCTCGGAACCTTGTGATGCCAGTCGACGCGATCCTGCATGAAAGAGATGCCATGGCCCTTGTTGGTGTGCGCAACGATGCAATGGGGCCGGTCGGAGCGATGCTCGAGCGCGGGCACGATCGCGTGCATGTCATTGCCGTTGATTTCGCTGACCTCCCAGCCGAAGGCCTCGAGCTTGGGGCGCAACGGTGCGAGATCGTTGGTGTCCGAGAGCGAAGCGCCCTGCTGGAACCGGTTGTGGTCGATGATCAGCGTCAGGTTGTCCAGGCGGAACTGATATGCCGCCATGATGGCCTCCCAGTTGGAGCCTTCCTGCATCTCGCCGTCGCCGGTGACGACATAGGTGTGGTACTTCGCACCTGAGAGTTTTGCCGCCTTGGCCATGCCGACAGCGACCGGCAGCCCGTGTCCCAGAGGCCCGGTATTCGTTTCGACACCCGGCACCTTGTTACAGTTCGGGTGACCGTTCAGACGGGAATGCGGTTTCAGGAAGGTCGAGATTTCCTCTTCCGGAATGAAGCCGCGCTTGGCGAGCGTGACATAGAGCGCGCAGGCCGTATGGCCCTTCGAAAGCACGAACCTGTCGCGATCGGGGTGTCTTGGCTGATCGGGCCAGACACGCAGCACACGAAAGTACAGCGCGGTGAGGAGATCGATCACCGACATCTCGCCGCCAATATGGCCGGCGCCTGCCTCGTATACGGCCTGGAGGTCGCGCAGACGTATCTGGCGAGCAACACGTTCAAGTTCGGAAGGCTCCATTGTTTCCTCTTGTGCATAAATATTCATGTAGTTATATTTTTGCATACAAGCCGCCTTAGTCAAGCCCCTTATTGGCTATTGCGCTTCACAGTCACCCGAAAAGCTGGTTGACAGCAACCAGGCAAGTTGTTAATGAATTTTCCAGCAGGTGTGAATAAATATTCTTGCCTGAAGAAATACTGGCCGCCGGCCTTAATCCCAGGGAGGAACGATGGTGGCGATCGACGTGAATGAACAGAGCCGGCCCTCCGGTACGTGGGTCAGCAAGCTCACGGGAGCAACCGGTCCGCTCATCGGACTGCTTTTGCTCTGCCTGTTCCTGACCTTCAGCACAGATACATTTCTCTCCGTCCGCAATGGTCTGAACATTCTCGACCAGATCACCGTGCTGGGGATCATGGCAGTCGGCATGACCTTCGTGATCCTGATCGGCGGCATCGACCTTTCGGTAGGTTCGGTCCTGGCTCTCGCGATGATGGTGATGGGCTGGACGGCGAACGTCGCCGGTCTGCCGCTCGGCCTCGGCATCGTGGCGGCACTCATTGCCGCTATGATCAGCGGCCTGATCGTCGGCATCATGGTCACCTGGTTCAGGGTCCCTGCCTTTATCGCGACACTGGCGATGATGTCGGCTGCGCGCGGCGTGGCGAACATGATCACCGACGGCCAGCAGATCGTCGGCTTCCCCGACTGGTTCATGATGCTGGCCATTGACCGCCATTTCGGCATTCTGACTGCAACCGTCTTCCTGATGCTGGCTGTCGTCGCCGCTGCCTGGATTTTTCTGCACTTTCGCGCAGAAGGCCGCATGCTCTATGCGGTCGGCGGCAACCCCGAAGTTGCTCGTCTTGCCGGCATCAACGTCCAGCTTGTGACTATTCTTGTTTACGTGGCGAGCGCCGTCCTTGCAGGTCTTGCCGGTATCGTTCTTGCCGCCCGTCTGGACTCGGTTCAGCCGTCCAGCGGTTTTGGTTACGAGCTCGACACGATCGCGGCCGTCGTGATCGGGGGAACGTCTCTGTCGGGAGGTGCGGGCGGCATTGGTGGCACGCTTATCGGCGTCCTGATCATCGGCGTGCTGCGCAACGGCCTCAACCTGCTCAACGTCTCGCCCTTCCTGCAGCAGGTCATCATCGGCATCGTCATCGTTCTCGCTGTGGGTGCGGAAACGATCCGCAAGCGGCGGGCTGCCTGATCATTCGGCCCGCAGATGGTGCGGGCCGTCAGAAATTCCTCTCCGAAAGGTTTGGAGCGGAGCTATTGCCCGAGGGGGAGGATACCCGAGGGTTCACTAACAACGGAGGAACTGACATGAAATTTGCGCGCACTCTGCTCGCGTCTGCCGCCCTGCTTGGCCTCAGCCTGGGATCCGTACAGGCGGCCGAAGTCAAGAAGCTCGGCCTTGCCGTCGCCAATTTGCAGGCAAACTTCTTCAACCAGATCAAGCAGTCCGTCGAAGCTGAAGCCAAGAAGCGTGGCATCGAGGTCGTCACTGTCGACGCCAAGGGCGATGGTCCGACCCAGGTCAACCAGATCCAGGACCTGCTGACCCAGAATATCGACGCTCTGATCTACATCCCGGCAGGCGCTGCTGCAGCCAGCGTGCCGGTCAAGCTCGCAAAGCAGGCCGGCATTCCGGTCGTCAACGTCGACCGCAATGCTGAAGGCGCTCCGGGCGATACCTTCCTGGCGACCGATTCAGTCGCCTCCGCAAAGGCGGTTTGCGACTACATCCTCAAGGAAGCCGGTGGCAAGGGCAAGATGGTCATCATCCATGGCCAGAAGGGCACCACGCCGGAACTCGACCGCACCAAGGGATGCCTGGAATCCCTGAAGGCCTATCCGGACGTGAGCGTCGTCGCCGAGCAATATTCCAACATGTGGAGCCAGGACGAAGGCTTCCAGATCATGCAGAACATGCTTCAGTCGAATTCGGATGTCTCGATCGTCTTCGCCCAGGCAGATGGACTGGCGCTCGGTGCGGCCCAGGCGATCAAGGTCGCCAATCCATCCCAAAAGATTGTGGTCGGTGGTTTTGATGGCGATACCGCTGCACTCGAAGCCCTCAGCAAGGGTGTGTTCGACGTGACCGCGACACAGCAGACGCAGAAGATGGGCCGCGATGCGGTGGAGAATGCGGTCAAGCTCGCTGCCAAGGAAAAGGTGCCGCCGGTCCAGCTGATGGACGCCACGCTGACGACCAAGGAAAACGTGGCAGGCTTCATCGCCAACCACCCGTAATCAGTCGAAATCTCGAGGAGGTGTGCTGTGACCGAGCCGGTTCTTTCCCTGAGGGGCATATCCAAGCGCTATGGACCGCTCCAGGTTCTGAAAAATGTGGACCTGGACGTTTATCCCGGCGAAGTGGTGGCGCTGCTCGGTGAAAACGGCGCCGGCAAGTCGACACTGTCAGGCATCATTGCCGGATCGCGCACACCGTCCGAGGGCTCGATGACATGGCTGGGGCAGCCTTATGCCCCGGCCGCTCCGCGCGAGGCGATCGACAAGGGCGTCGTGCTGATCCACCAGGAACTGCAGCTTCTGCCGCATCTTTCCATCGCCGAAAATGTCTTTATCGGCCGATGGCCGATGAAGAATGGCGTAGTCGACCGCACGCAAATGGTCCGCCGTGCCCAGGAGCAGCTCGCTCGACTGAACCTGCATATTCCTGCGACCCGAAAGGTTGCCGGTCTCTCGACCGCCAATCAGCAGCTCATCGAGATCGCCAAAGCACTGGCGCTCAATGCCAAGCTGCTCATCCTCGATGAGCCGACTGCCGCACTTGGCGGGGCGGAGACCGAAGCTCTGTTCGAGCAGGTGCGCAAGCTGCGCTCCGAGGGCGTGGGCATTATCTACATCTCCCACCGCATGGAGGAGATCAAGAAGATCACCGACCGTATCGTCGTGCTCCGCGACGGAGAGCGCGTCCATGAATTCGCCGACAGTTCAACGCCGGTACGCACGATCGTCGAAAGCATGGTCGGCCGCTCGCTCGATCGCATGTTTCCGACCCTTCCCGAGCCGACCAGCAGGCCTGTGCTCGAAGTGTCCGGCCTGACATCGCCGGACGATTCCTTCCGCGATGTCAGCTTCGATGTTCACGCAGGCGAGATTCTCGGCATTGCCGGCCTCGTCGGCGCAGGCCGCACCGAGCTCGTGCGTGCGATTTCCGGTGCCGATCCAATCAGCGCCGGCTCAGTCCGGCTGGAAGGCGAGTCGCTGAAGCTGCGCAGCCCGGCGGATGCGATCGCCAGGGGCATCGTGATGGTCCCGGAAGATCGCAAGGATCAAGGCCTCGTCGTTGCACACAAGATCAGCGAAAACATCATCTATGCCAATCTCGACAAGCTTGGCGGGCGCTGGCTCACCTCGGGCGTGAAACGCATCTTCGCCGAAAAGGCGGTGGCGAAGTTCGGCGTCAAAGGTCGTGCGGAGCAGTTGGCTTCCGATCTCTCCGGCGGCAACCAGCAGAAGGTCGTCATCGCCAAATGGCTGATGCGCGATCCCAAAGTCGTGGTGCTGGACGAGCCCACACGCGGCATCGATGTCGGAGCCCGCGCCGGCATCTACGATATCATCGTCAACCTCGCCAAGCAGGGTGTCGCGGTCATCGTCGTGAGCTCCGATCTCGAAGAAGTTCTCGGCGTTTCGAACCGGATTCTCGTGCTGGCACAGGGCAAGCAGGCAGGCATTCTGAAGCGTGACGAGGCGAACGACGTCTCGGTCATGGAACTGGCGACAATCTAGGCAAAGACAGAAAGGAAGAGCGGTGTCCGACATCTCTCTGAACGCACCAAAACTATTTGATCTCAGCGGCCAGGTCGCCATCGTGACCGGCGCCGGCAGCGGTATCGGGCAAAGGATCGCGATCGGTCTTGCCCAGTGCGGCGCCGACGTAGCGCTTCTCGATCGCCGCACTGATGACGGTCTTGCCACCACCGCCAGCCATATCCGGTCAGCCGGCCGTCGCTCGATCGAGATTGCCGCCGATGTCACCAGCAAGTCGTCTCTGGCCGATGCGGTCGCCCGCACCGAAGCAGATCTCGGCGCCCTCTCGCTTGCAGTCAATGCGGCCGGCATCGCCAATGCCAATCCCGCCGAGGAAATGGAAGAGGACCAGTACCAGACACTGATGGACATAAATCTGAAGGGCGTCTTCCTGTCCTGTCAGGCGGAAGCGCGCGCCATGCTGAAGAACGGCCGCGGGTCGATCGTCAACATCGCCTCCATGTCCGGCGTTATCGTCAATCGCGGCCTCAGCCAGGCGCATTACAACGCTTCCAAAGCCGGCGTGATCCATATGTCCAAGTCGCTGGCCATGGAGTGGGTCGGGCGCGGTATCCGCGTCAACACGATTTCGCCGGGCTATACCGCAACGCCGATGAACACGCGCCCGGAGATGGTGCATCAGACCAAGCTCTTCGAAGAGCAGACGCCGATGCAGCGCATGGCTGGCGTCGACGAGATGGTCGGTCCGGCCGTCTTCCTGCTGTCGAATGCTGCAAGCTTCGTGACGGGCGTCGATCTGCTTGTCGACGGCGGCTTCTGCTGCTGGTGATCTCATGCGCAAGCTCGTTGCAGGCAATTGGAAAATGAACGGTCTCGTCTCCTCCCAAGCTGAGATCGAGGCGCTGAAGGGACTAACGGGCAGTGCGACGTGCGATATCGTCGTCTGCCCGCCCTTCACGCTGATTGATCGCGCTGTAGAGCGGGTCAAGGATTCGAACCTGGTCATCGGCGCGCAGGATTGTCATGCGCAGCAGTCAGGCGCCCATACGGGCGACGTCTCGGCCGAAATGCTCGCCGATATCGGTGCGCGCTATGTCATCCTCGGACATTCCGAGCGCCGTGTGTCTCATGGCGAAGACGATGAGATCGTCCGTGCAAAGGCGGTCGCCGCGCATCGCGGGGGCTTGATCGCGATCGTCTGCGTCGGTGAAACGCGACATGAGCGGGATGAAGGACGGGCGATCGAAGTGGTTGGCGAGCAACTGAGAGAATCCGTTCCCGAGGGAGCGACGAGCGCAAATCTCGTCATCGCCTACGAACCTGTATGGGCGATAGGAACCGGGTTGGTGCCGACCAACGAGCAGATTGAGGAGGTCCATGCCGCGATCCGGCAGATGCTCGAAGAGCGGCTGGGGAGCGATGGTAACTCGGTCAGAATCCTCTATGGCGGTTCGGTCAAGTCATCCAATGCCGAAGCGATTTTCGGGCTTCGCAATGTGGATGGAGCACTGGTCGGCGGCGCTTCGCTGAAGGCATCAGAATTCGCCGGGATTATCTCTGCAGCCGTTTGAAGTTTGAGTGAGGAGGCGAGTGTCGCCGGTTTGCCGATCGGCGCGCTGACGCAGGCATCCCTGAAAGGAAAAAGAGAATGCAGCGTTTCGAAAACAAGACTGTCGTCATTACCGGCGCAAGCCGCGGTATCGGTGCGGCGATTGCCAAACGCTTTGCACGCGAGGGCGCCAATCTCGTGGTCTCCGCCAACGAGGAGAGCGTGCATGCCGTTGCCGAGCAGATCAAGGCCGATGGCGCAAAGGCAATCTCCTTTGTTGGCGACGTCACCGACAAGGCAAGCGTCAAAGCTCTCTTTGATGCAGCTGAGGAGGCCTTCGGCGCTGTCCACGTCTCCATCCAGAATGCCGGTGTCATCACCATCGCCCGTATCGAAGACATGACCGAGGGCGAGTGGGACAAGGTCATGGCGGTCAATACCAAGGGCGTGTTCCTCTGCGCCCAGGAAGCGATCGCCCGCATGCGCAAACATGGTCGCGGCGGACGCATCATCAACACGGCGTCCGGACAGGCACGAGACGGCTTCATCTATACGCCGCATTATGCTGCCTCGAAGATGGGCGTCGTCGGCATCACCCAGAGCCTTGCCAAGGAAGTCGCGACTGACGGCATCACCGTCAACGCCTTCTGCCCGGGCATAATCGAAACCGACATGTGGGCCTATAACGACCAGGCATGGGGCAAGCTGCTCGGCAACTACGCACCCGGCGAACTCATGAAAGAATGGGTCGAAGGCATCCCGATGAAGCGCGCCGGATCGGGCGAAGACGTCGCTGGTCTTGTCACCTTTCTTGCAAGTGACGACGCGGCCTATATCACCGGCCAGACCATCAATGTCGATGGCGGGCTGATCATGTCCTAGCGCTGTTCGACAATAGGAAACGGTGCTTTCATCACCGGGAGGCAATTCTCGCGAGGCGATCTGCACCCAACCTCTTGCAGAACAAGCCATTCGTCATTTACATAAGCAATGTTCTCAGGGCGGGGTGCAATTCCCCACCGGCGGTATCGAGGCAACTCGGAGCCCGCGAGCGCCTTCGTGAAAGCGAAGGGTCAGCAGATCCGGTGAGATGCCGGAGCCGACGGTCACAGTCCGGATGGAAGAGAGCAACGCAGGGGGCGCCGCTCGGCACGCGGCGTTTCATATGCTTGTTCGCCCAAGGGAAAATGGTGGCTTTGACAGGCCATGAATGCCGCTCACGCGGCTAACCCTTGAAAGGCAGAGAAATGGCAATTTCCAAGATAGAAGATGCGATCGCCGCGATTGCGCGGGGCGAGATCGTGGTTGTCGTCGATGATCGCGATCGGGAAAACGAGGGCGACCTCGTCATTGCATCCGAAGCGATCACCCCGCAGGCGATCGCGTTTATGATGAATTACGCCCGCGGCCTCATCTGCGTGGCGATGGAAGGTGAGCGGCTGGATGAACTGCAGATCCCGCAGATGGTCCCCAACAATACCGAACTCTTGAAGACGGCGTTCACCGTCTCGGTTGACTATATCCCTGAAACGACGACCGGTATTTCCGCAGCTGACCGCGCCGCAACCGTTCGCGCCCTCATCGGCGAGAATTCCCGCCCTGAGGATTTTGCACGGCCCGGCCATATCTTCCCGTTGCGTGCGCATCCGAACGGCGTTCTTTCTCGTCCCGGCCATACCGAGGCTGCTGTCGATCTCGCAAGGCTCGCCGACCTTTCTCCGTCAGGTGTCATCTGCGAAGTGGCCAATGATGATGGCACGATGGCGCGCCTGCCCGAGCTTGAGCAGTTTGCCGAACGGCACGGCCTCCATCTGATCACCATCGAGGATCTCATCGCCTATCGGGGCGTCAGTGCGCCTGGTAAGGCTGCCTAGCTGCCGGTTGTGCAGTAAGCAGAGCGAGCTCTACCGCTTCAAAGAAGGCCCGATCATTCGGGCCTTCGATGTTTCACCAAGCCATCAGACGACGAGTGCCAATGCCGGTCCCTGATCGTCGCCCTTGCTTTCCGGCCCCTGGCCGACCGTGCTCTCTGGGGTATCAGCGGCCAGCAGATTGAACTCCCGACGTTCTTTCTCCGAAACGATCGCGAGGTCGATGACCTTCTGCAGGTTGGCGGCATGGCGGAAGGTGGGATCGTCCTGCTTGCCGCTCCTGACCGCTTCGGCAAAGCGTTGATAGTTGGTCGGGACTGCCGGCACCTCGATGTCACGCCAAGTGGCGCTTTCAATGTCGTCGCCGAGGCAGCCGCGAAGGTCCGAGCCGTCAGGACGATGGATGACCTCGAGACTGCCCTTCTCGCCATAGATGCGCAGCCTGAGCTCGTTCAGATGCCCGGTCGCCCAGCGGCTGGCATGGATGACGCCGAGGGCGCCATTGGCGAAATCGACCGACATGGTGAAACTGTCATTGGCATCGAGCATATACTCGCCGATCTGCCCGCCCGGCGCCTTGTTGAAAGTCTTCAGCCGCGCAAAAACGTGATCGATGTCGGTCGCCGCGCCATAGGCGGCGAAATCGAGGATATGAATGCCGACATCGCCAAGCACGCCGTTCGAACCGTGACCGGTGGAAAGACGCCACAGCCAGCGCGATTCCGTGCGCCAGTCGCCCCAGGCGCGCGACACGAGCCAGCTCTGCAGGTAGGAGGCCTCCACATGCTTGATTGTGCCAAGTTCGCCGGCGAGTACCATCTCACGGGCCCGCTGCAGCGGTGCGACATTGCGGTAGGTGAGGTTGACCATGTTGATGACGCCGGCCGCTTCCGCCGCTTCCGTCATCTCAAGCGCGTGCGCATAGTTCTCCGCCAGCGGTTTTTCGCAAAAGACATGCTTGCCGGCGGCGATCAGCGCGAGGCTCGTCGCGTGGTGGATGCGGTCGGGCGTGACGTTTGTGGCTGCATCAAATTCACCCCAGGCGATCGCCTCGTCGAGCGTGCCGAAGCGCTTTTCGATGTTGAAATGATCGGCGAATTCATCGAGCCGGGTCCGATCCGTATCGACGGCGCCGACCACTTCGACACCATCGATCGCGAGGAAGCCGGCGACCTGGCTTTTGGCCATCATGCCCGTGCCAAGAACGAGTAGACGCATTGCTATTCTCCTCAGCGGTAACCGGCTTCGCCGGCCTGGTGCAGTCTCGGGCCGCGTTCGACGATCGGCTCCAGTGCCTTCTCTACCGGCACATTTGGAGCATCGGTGATGCTCTTCAGGTCGCCTTGCGGGTTATAGGCCCACTTCACGCCGTTGATCAGCACCTTCTGCACGTTTGCATCGTGATAGGTCGGGTAGGTTTCGTGGCCCGGACGGAAATAGAAGATGTTGCCGGCACCGCGCCGCCAAGTCAGCCCCGAGCGGAACACTTCGCCGCCCTGGAACCAGGAGATGAACACCGTTTCCAATGGCTCCGGCACGGAGAACTGCTCGCCATACATTTCCTCGTTTTCAAGCTCGAAATGTTCGCCGATACCGGCTGCGATCGGATGGCGTTGGTTGATCGTCCACAGACGCTCGCGCTCGCCCGCCTCGCGCCACTTGAGCGCGCAGGGCGTGCCCATCAGCCGCTTGAAGATCTTGGAGAAATGGCCGGAATGCAGCACCAAGAGGCCCATGCCTTCCCACACCCGCCTGGCGACGCGCTCGACGACGACGTCGGAGACCGCACCATGGTCCTTGTGACCCCACCAGGTCAGGACATCGGTCTCCGCAAGGCGTGCTTCGGTGAGCCCATGCTCGGGCTCCTGCAGCGTCGCCGTGGTCGCCGAAATCGCCGGATCGCTGTTCAGCGCCTTGGCAATCGTCGTGTGCATGCCTTCAGGGTAGATGCCCCGGACGATCTCATTGGTTGTCTCATGGATGTTCTCTCCCCATACGACGGTGCGAATGGCCATGACTATGCTCCTTTGCAGCAAGTAGCGGACCGGAACCGATGGGAAGCGGTCAGATCCTGTTTGTTTGATGGGTTGTTCAGGCAGCGCCCTTGAAAGGAACTCTTTCGAGCGCGCGTCCGGATTGGTCGAAGCGGTGAATGCGGCCGTTGATGGGCGATACGCCCAATTGTTGGCCGGGCTGATGGCTGGACACGCCGGTCTCTCGAACGATGAGCGGTTCTGCGGAGCCGATGTCGAGATAGACGAAACTGTCCGAGCCGAGGATTTCGGAATGGATGACGGTACCTGTCCAGGCAGGATCCTGATCTCTAAACTCGATATGTTCGGCCCTGACCCCGATCGTGTGGGCATTATGGGGTGCTGCAAACGGACCGGAGAGAAAGTTCATCTTCGGCGAGCCGATGAAACCGGCAACGAAGATCGAATTCGGGGTCTCGTAGAGTTCGATCGGAGTTCCGACCTGCTCGACGACGCCATCGCGAAGAACGCAGATGCGATCGGCAAGGGTCATGGCTTCGACCTGATCATGGGTGACATAGATCATCGTCGTGTCATGCATGCCGCGGTGAAGCTTGGCGATCTCCAGCCTTGTGGCGACGCGCAACGCTGCATCGAGGTTCGACAAGGGTTCATCGAACAGGAAGACCTTCGGGTCACGAACGATGGCGCGGCCGATGGCGACACGCTGACGCTGGCCGCCCGAAAGCTGGCGCGGCAGGCGCTCCAGGTAGGGCGAGAGCTGCAGCATGCCGGCTGCCTGTTCGACCCGCGCCTTGCATTCTTCCCTGGTTCGGCCGGAAAGCTTCATGCCGAAGGCCATATTTTCGTATACCGTCATATGCGGATAGAGCGCGTAGGACTGGAAGACCATTGCGATTCCGCGCTTCGACGGGGAAAGACGATTGACCGGCTCGCCATCGAAGGAAAGCGTGCCTGATGTTATGTCCTCCAGTCCCGAGATCAGGCGCAGCAAGGTGGACTTGCCGCAGCCGGAGGGACCGACGAAGACCATGAACTCGCCCTTGCGGATGTCCATGCTGACGCCCTTGATGACTTCGAATGCGCCGAAGCTCTTGCGGATATTGTCTAATCTAATTTGTGCCATATCGCGCTTTCCTCAGCCTTTGACGCCACCGGCCGTCAGCCCGGAAATGATCCGGCGTTGAAAAATAAGAACAAGGATGACGACGGGCACGGTGACGATGACCGATGCCGCCATGATATTGCCCCAGGGGATTTCGAACTGACTGCCGCCCGAAAGCAGAGCGATCGCCACCGGCACCGTCCGTTGCGCATCCGACGAGGTGAAAGTCAGGGCGAACAGAAATTCATTCCAGGCGGTGATGAAGGCAAGCAGGCCTGTCGTGACAAGGGCCGGCCACATCAGCGGCATGAACACCTGCGTGATGATGACCCAGGGGGAGGCGCCATCGACGATGGCGGCCTCTTCGATCTCGACCGGCAGATCCCGCATGAAGGTCGTCAGCACCCAGACCGTGAAAGGCAGGGTGAAGATCATATAGGAGAAGATCAGCGCGAAAGGCGTGTTGAAGATGCCGATCCAGCGGATGAGCTCGAAAAGCCCTGCCAGCACCGCAATCTGCGGGAACATCGAGACAGACAGGATGGTCAGCATCAAGAGTGCTCGGCCCCGGAAGTGCACGCGAGCAAGCGCGTAGGATGCTGTCACGGCGAGCAGAAGCGAGGCGGCGACCACCAGGCAGGCAATGAGCAGCGAATTGCCGAGGCTGCGGATGAAGCTGCCTGTCGTCAACACGCCGGTATAGTTTTCCAGCGAGATCGAGGTCGGCCAGTAGGTGACCTCGAAGAGCGCGGTGCCGGCTTTGAAGCTCGTCAGGATCGCATAGTAGAACGGGAAGACCGCGATGATGACGATGACGGCGACCAGCAGATAGAACAGAGTATTCTTGGTGGCTGTGAGCAGCATCAGTGTTCCCCACCCCCGAGTTTGACGCGGCCGAGCCATATGTAGAGTACGGTCACTGACGCGATGATGAGAAAGAGAACGGTGGAGGCGGTTGCGCCGTAGGCGAACTTGTCGAAATCGAACAGGTTCTCGCGCGCCATGACCGACATGGTCTTGGTCTGGGCATTGTTAGGCGTCAGCACGTAGATGAGATCGAAGATGCGCATCGCATCGAGCATGCGAAAAATTACTGCGACCATGATCGCCGGGCGTATCAGCGGCAGGGTCAGACGCCAGAACACCCTGACGGGGTTGATGCCGTCGATCTTGGCAGCCTCGTAAATGTCGGCCGGAACCATTTGCAGGGCGGCGAGGATCAGCAACGCCATGAAGGGTGTCGTCTTCCAGACGTCGACAATCAGAACGGCGATCATCGCTGTCTGAGGATCAGCGGTCCACGCGATCTTCTGGCTGATGAGCCCGAGGCCGAGAAGCATGTCGTTCAGGATGCCGAACTGGTCGTTGAGCATCCAGGCCCACATTTTCGCGGAGACGATGGTCGGGATCGCCCAGGGAATGAGGATGGCGGCGCGCACGATGCCGCGGCCAACGAATTGCGCGTTCAACACAAGAGCGACGATCAGGCCGAGTGCGGTTTCGATCGTTACGGACAAGAGCGTGAACTTCGCCGTATTCCAGACGGCGCCCCACCAGGCGGGATCGGCCAGCAGTCCCTTATAGACGGTACGGCCGCTCTTCAGGGTGATCCAGGACAGGTAGTTGTCGAATCCGACGAACCGGGCGTCGCCAAGGTTCGTCAGGGAAGCGTTGGTGAAGCTGAAATAGATGGTGCGAAACAGTGGCCAGCCGGCAACGACGGCGAGGATGAAAAGAGTGGGTGCCAAGAAGATCCAGGCGGAACGGACACGTTCCGAACTCAGATCCGAAGAGGTCGCCTTGGCGAGCGCACCTGTCTGCAGATTTTGGGAGACTGCAACTTCACTCATGGAATATCCGCCTCATGAGACAATCGACGACGGCGTTATCGGAAGCGGCAGCGGGGGAGATCCGACGCTGCCGCCTCGATCGGTTACCAGCCGCTGCCTTGCAGCGTCGTCAGATCGGCTTCGAGAAGCTCCAGGTTTTCTTCGGCTGTCCCGCTGCCGGAGAGCGTATTATGGACGGCAGTCCAGAATTTCGCGGAAACCTCGTTATACTTGACCTTGGCGACTGCCGACGGACGCGGCACCGCATTTTCGAAGATCGGCTTCCAGTTCGGCATGAACGGTTGCGCGGCGGCAATATCCTTGTCGTCATAGAGCGCGGACAAGGTCGGCAGGTTGGAGAGCTCGATAGCGCGCTGCTTCTGGCTATCCTTCGAGGTCAGGAACTTGACGAGCTCGATCGCCGCATCCGGGTTCTTCGAATATTTCGAGACGGCGAGATTCCAGCCGCCGAGCGTCGAGGAGGGCTTGTCGCCTTCTGCGGCAACGGGAAGCGTCGTCACGTCGAACTTGCCTTTGACAGGGCTGTCGGCGCCGTTGCCCAGCGCATAGGCGTAGGGCCAGTTACGCATGAAGACGGCGTTGCCGGTCTGCCAGACGCCGCGGGATTCTTCTTCCTGATAGGCAAGCACGCCGCTCGGTGAAATCGTCCCGATCCAGCCCTTGGCGCGATTGAGTGCTGCCGCAGCCTTCTCGTTGTTGATTGAAATCGTGCCATCGGTCTCGATGATCTGGCCGCCGCCTGATGATTTGACCCATTCCAGTGCATCGCAGGTCAAGCCTTCATAGGCATTGCCCTGGAAGACGTAACCCCAGAGATCCTTCTGACCGGCGGCGCGTTCCTTTTCCTGGATTTCCTTGGCGGTTGCCTCCATCTCGTCCCAGGTCTTCGGTGGTTGCTTGCCGTACTTCTCAAGCAGATCCTTGCGATAGAAGAGGGCGGGCGCATCCGTATAAAGCGGTATTGCGACCAGGCGGCCGTTTACGGTCTGCGATCCGACGATCGCCGGGAAGAAGTCGCCGATGACGTCCTTGGTGGCGTCCTTCAGGTCGATGAACTGGTCTGCCAGCTGCGGAGCCCAGATAACGTCGGTCTGGTAGACATCGACATCCGTGTTGCCGGCTGCGAGCCAGAGCCGATACTGCGAGAACTGTTCCGTGGACGACGGCGGCATGGTGACGATCTTGACCGTATTGCCGGTGGCCTTCTCGAAGGCATCGAGCTGCTTGCGGAACAGATCGAGGTTCTTGCCGGTAGAGCTCGCTGAAATGCTGATCTCGGCGGCATAGGACGGTACTGACGCGCCAATAAGCGCGGCCGCGATGGCGGCGGCCGTGAAACGAAACTTCATTTTCTCCTCCCAAAGACCAAATTGAAATCGATTTGGTTAAGGAAAACCTGTCAGAAGGTTGATATCCTGTCAAGGCGGATTCTCGACTGCTACCAGTACTTGCTCAAATGCGAAGAATATCGTTATAAATCAATAGGAAGGCCATCCACCGTGATTTTCCGAACCGTAGCGGCGGTCATCCCGACGGCGAATAAAATTGAAATCGATTTGAGAAAATATAATCGACGGCATAGAATGTGGAATTTGCGAGGCCGATGGTATAGATGCCCGGCAGCGCAGGCGATGAAAGTCATTTCGGTCAATGAAACTTAAAGAGTTCGCAAAACAACTTGGATTATCTCCGACGACCGTCAGCCGTGCGCTCAGTGGCTATCCCGAGGTAAGCGAGGTGACCCGCGCCCGCGTCGTTCAAGAGGCCGTGCGGCTGGGTTATAGACCGAACGTCAATGCGGTCAGGCTGAAGACCGGCCGGGTTGGCGCGATTGGCGTTGTCATGGGGCGCGCCGGCGAGTTTCATTTCGCGGAATTCATGGCCGGCATGGCTGAGCGTCTCATCACGGAAGATACCGATATTCTGGTCATCCCGATGGCCAATCCCGAATCTGATGACGAGATGCAACTCTACAGGCGGCTGGCGCAAAGTCAGCGGGTGGATGCGATCATCATGCATTCGCCTCGGCCCAATGATCAGCGCATCGCTTTGCTGCACGAGTTGGGAATGCCGTTTCTCGTTCATGGGCGTTCAGACATCGACGTGCCGCACCCCTGGCTCGATATCGACAATGAAGGGGCCGTGCGCCGTGCGACGTCGCATCTGATCGATCTCGGTCATACGAGGATCGCGATGATCAATGGCCGCGAGGGCGCGACCTATGCGCTGCATCGCGACATCGGTTACCGCAGCGCCTTGCAGAGCCACGGGATCGAAGTCGATCCGCAACTGATTGCCAACGGCAATTTCACCGACGAGCTTGGTTTCCGCTTTGCACGGTCATTTCTCGAGCAGCCGAAGCGGCCAACAGCGTTTGTCGCGGGTTCCATGATGACGGCACTCGGCATTTATCGGGCCGCGCGTTCGCTGGGGCTCCAGATCGGCAGCGATGTCTCGGTTATCGCTCATGATGACGTCTTTCCCTATCTGACGGCCGATAATATGGTCCCGTCGCTGTCGGCAACCCGGTCGTCGATGCGCGCGGCTGGTACAAGATGCGCCGATCTCGTCCTGCAGCTTTTGGCCGGGCGTTCGCCGACGGAGATTCACGAATTGTGGCCGGTTGAACTCATCCTGCGCGAGTCCACCGGGCCGGTGCGAGCGCTCCAGACCTGAGCGATTGGCCTTTGTGAAGCCTTGCTGACGTCATCCCGCAGTCTTACGTGATCGTCAGCTACCTCACGTCGAGATCAGATAGGAGGTCGAGCCGGGACCGAAGTCCGCGCTGCAAAGGTTGGGCGATCGGTGGAGGAAAGGCCAGAGCTCGCTCCTCGCGACCGCCATACCGTCAGCGTTTCACGAAGCTTTGGCGTCGAAAGTGGGGGCGAAATCACCCAGCGATTTTGCCTTGAGGATCGTGCCTTCGATATCCTGCTCCACGATCGCTTCCAGATCGGCGAAGCTGTCGATTACGTAGTAGATCGGCTGGAGGATATCGATCCGGTAGGGCGTTCTCAGCACGCTCATGAGATCGAACGGCCGAAATTCGCATGCCTTGCCTTCCATTGCTGCTTTCGCTTCGCTTGGCGACGAAACGATTCCTGCGCCGAAGCAGCGACGGCCTTCCGGTGTATTGACCAGGCCGAATTCGACAGTGAACCAGAAGATACGGAACAGATGCCACGAATAGCCTTTCCCGAGGCGGACGGCGGCTTCGCCGAAATGCCGCACGAAATTGGCATAGCTCTGGTTGGTGAGCATCGGGCAGTGGCCGAAAACCTCATGGAACAGATCCGGTTCCTCGATGTAGTCGATATGTTCGCGACGGCGCAGGAAGGTTGCGAGTGGGAATTTGCCTTGCGACAGAAGTTCATAAAAGCGTGAGGGCGGAATGAGCGCCGGCACGCCTTCGACGCCGAAGCCAGTGGTTTCGTTCAGGCGTCTATTCACATCGAGAAGCTGAGGCACCTTGTCGGGCTTGAGCCCCAGCATTTTGACGCCATCAAGATATTCACGGCAGGCCGCATCGGCGAGCAGCTTCATCTGACGCCGGTAGAGTTCGCCCCAAATCGCATCCTCTTCGGGGGTATAGGCATATAAACCATCAGGGCCGGGCAATTTGGCGGTGTAGCTGCTTTCCTTGGTCATAATCTGATCCTCCCGGGGACGGCGTTCGCGCCATTATCCCCCGGATTGGGAGGATTTTCTTTTCTTTCCTGGTGCCTATCGCCATAGTGGTGGCAAATATTCCCGAGTGGGATGCGAAAAATGAAAGAATCTGGGAATTTTCGGCGCAAGCTTCTGGAACTCGTCCAAGCCGACGGCAGCCTTTCGCTGGCAGACCTGGCCGAAAAGGCGGGCATGTCTCAGAGTTCGGCCTGGCGGAAGATCCAGGAACTGGAGGCTGACGGTGTCATCCGCAAGCGCGTGACGCTGCTTGATCCTGGAAAGCTCGATCTCAAGCTCTGCGTCATCGCGCATGTGACACTGGAGGATCATCACGAAGAGGCGGTAGCATCCTTCGCTTCGGTGGTGCAGGAGCGGCCGGAGATCATGGAGTGCTACGCCTTGTCAGGCGCCTTCGACTACATGCTGAAGATAAGGGCGAGGGACGTGGAAAGCTACGAAGCCTTCATGACCCGCTACCTCATGCGCAACCCGCATGTGCGCACGGTCGTATCGAGCTTCGTGTTGCGTGAGCTGAAATTCTCGACCGAACTGCCGCTATGACGCTCGGTGCCGGATCAACGTGTGCTGTCGCCATGCCAACTGCCTGGCACGTGTATCGGAAAGCCCTCGAATGTTTTCAGCGTGTCGAGGACGATCGACGTCTTTACGTGCTGCACCGACTCGTGGGGCAATAGAACGTCGTTGACGAATTTGGAGAGGTCTGCGAGCCCGCGGGTTGCCACCTTCAGGTGATAGTCCATTTCCCCGGTCAGCGCATAGGCTTCGAGAACTTCCGGCAGTCCGTTGATCAGCTGCGAAAATCTGCGGGCATTGTCCCTGTTGTGCGTCGCAAGCGTCACGGAAATGACCACCAGCATATCCAGACCCAGCTTCTGTTGATCCAGATAGGCCCGGTAGCTGCGAATATAGCCCTCGGACTCCAGTCTGGTGCGCCGGCGCGAGCATTGCGAGGGTGAAAGCGCGATCCGCTCCCCGAGCTCGTTGTTTGTCAAACGGCCGTCTTTTTGAAGCTCCTGAAGCAGGCGCAAATCCAATTTGTCGAGTTGTTCATCCATTGCGTGAAATCTCCAAAATCCTCACGAACCGTGCATAATCTCTTCCTCTGGCGTGAAGAATGCAAGAACTTTGCATGCGTTTTGGGCCACACTTTGCATAGTCAAAATCCAATTCCCAGGAGGAGAAAATGGGCCCTTTCCCGCATGATGCGCCGCCCTCCGAAATCACCGCCGACAACCCGGCTGGCACTGACGGATTCGAGTTCGTTGAATTCGCCCATCCCGAACCCGAGAAGTTGCGCGAACTCTTTACACGCATGGGCTATGTCCCAGTCGCCAGGCACAAGACGAAGGACATCACGATCTGGCGCCAGGGTGACATCAACTATGTGCTGAATGCCGAACCCGGC
This sequence comes from Rhizobium viscosum, assembly GCF_014873945.1. Taxonomy (NCBI): domain Bacteria; kingdom Pseudomonadati; phylum Pseudomonadota; class Alphaproteobacteria; order Hyphomicrobiales; family Rhizobiaceae; genus Rhizobium; species Rhizobium viscosum. Next base: position 2,212,647 of record NZ_JADBEC010000002.1, read on the forward strand.
AGCCATGCCGCCCGTTTCGTCGCAGAGCATGGTCCCTGCGCCCCGTCGATGGCGTGGCGCGTCGTGGATGCCAGACACGCCTTCGATCACGCGGTGTCGAAAGGTGCCGTTCCCTATGAAGGAAATGACAAGGCGCTCGACGTCCCGGCGATCGTCGGCATTGGCGGTTCACTGCTCTATTTCGTCGAGATCTATGGGGCGAAGGGGTCGGCATACGATGCGGAATTCGATTGGCTTGGCGAGCGCGACCCGCATCCTGAGGGGATCGGTTTCTACTATCTCGATCATCTCACCCACAACGTCTTCCGCGGCAACATGGACAAGTGGTGGGATTTTTACCGCAACCTGTTCAATTTCAAGCAGATCCACTTCTTCGATATCGACGGGCGCATCACCGGTCTGGTGAGCCGCGCCATCACATCGCCCTGCGGCAAGATCCGCATTCCGCTGAATGAATCGAAGGACGACACGAGCCAGATCGAGGAATATCTGAAGAAATACAGGGGCGAGGGCATCCAGCATATCGCCGTTGGAACGGAAGATATCTACGAGGCCACCGACAGGCTTGCAGACAATGGCCTGCGCTTCATGCCGGGTCCTCCGGAAACCTATTACGATATGTCCTATGAACGCGTGAATGGCCATAGCGAACCTGTCGACCGCATGAAGAAGCACGGCATCCTCATCGATGGCGAAGGCGTGGTGAATGGCGGCATGACGAAAATCCTGCTGCAGATCTTCTCCAAGACCGTGATTGGCCCGATCTTCTTCGAATTCATCCAACGCAAGGGCGACGAGGGCTTTGGTGAAGGCAATTTCCGCGCTCTCTTCGAGTCGATCGAGGCCGATCAGATCAAGCGTGGTGTCATCGGGACCGCGGCGGAGTAAACTCTTGGGGCTGCCCGCGCGTCTGAAGAGATGCGCGGCGCCGCCGAGTTTCCGGGGAGGAGATGAGCATGGACCAGACCTCGATCCAGGCTTCCGAAGGTGAAGCCGCTACTGCAACCAAGCTGAAATATATGCCGGGATTCGGTAACGATTTCGAAACGGAGTCGCTTCTCGGCGCCTTGCCGCAAGGCCAGAACAGCCCCCAGAAATGCAATTACGGTCTTTATGCCGAGCAGCTTTCCGGCTCGCCGTTTACCGCACCGCGCGGGACGAACGAAAGGTCCTGGCTTTATCGCATTCGCCCGAGTGTGCGCCACACAGGCCGCTTCTCGAATGTTACTTACCCGCTCTGGAAAACCGCGCCTTGCCTGGACGAACATTCGCTCCCCCTCGGGCAACTTCGCTGGAACCCCATTCCTGCGCCAACCGAGAAACTGACGTTTCTTCAGGGAGTGAGGACGATGACGACAGCGGGCGACGTCACGACCCAGGTGGGCATGTCAGCCCATGCCTATGTCTTCAATGAGGACATGGTGGACGATTACTTCTTCAACGCCGATGGTGAACTGCTGATCGTGCCGCAGCTCGGCGCCATCAGGGTGTTCACCGAAATGGGCATCATGGATGTAGAGCCTCTGGAAATATGCCTCATCCCCCGCGGCATGATGTTCAAGGTCCTGCGCAGCGGCGAGCAGACGGTCTGGCGTGGATATATCTGCGAGAATTACGGCGCGAAATTTACCCTGCCGGACCGCGGTCCCATCGGCGCCAACTGCCTGGCGAACCCGCGCGACTTCAAGACACCCGTCGCCGCGTTCGAAGACAAGGAAAAGCCTTGCCGCGTCCATGTGAAGTGGTGCGGAAAATTCTATGTCACCGATATCGGCCACTCACCGCTCGATGTGGTGGCCTGGCACGGCAACTATGCCCCCTTCAAATACGATCTGCGGACATTTTCGCCTGTTGGCGCGATCAGCTTCGATCACCCTGATCCGTCGATTTTTTCGGTGCTGACCGCCCCGACCGAAGATGCCGGCACGGCCAATGTGGATTTTGTGATCTTTCCACCGCGCTGGCTGGTAGCCGAGCACACTTTCCGTCCGCCCTGGTATCACCGCAACATCATGAGCGAGTTCATGGGCCTGATCCATGGCCAATATGACGCCAAGGAGGAGGGTTTCGTCCCCGGCGGCATGAGCCTGCACAACATGATGCTTGCCCACGGGCCGGACGCACTTGCCTTCGAGAAGGCATCCAACTCCGAGCTCAAGCCGGTGAAGCTGGATCACACGATGGCCTTCATGTTCGAGACACGGTACCCGCAGCAATTGACGAAATATGCAGCCGAGCTTGAAACACTGCAGGACAATTACCTGGAGTGCTGGGAGGGCCTGGAACGCAAGTTCGACGGGACCCCCGGTATCAAGTGAGGCATCGCGTCAATAGGTCAGGCATCCTCAGGCACGGGAACGGGATATGAAGCTCGCGACGTTAAAAGACTCCACGAGAGATGGCCGGCTCGTTGTCGTCTCCCGCGACCTTACCTGCTGCTCCGAAGTCATTCACATTGCCCGCACCCTGCAGGCAGCTCTTGATGATTGGGAGCAGGTGGCTCCGAGGCTCGAACAAATTGCTGAAGGCATCGAGACGGGGGCTCAACCGACGATCCGGTTTCACGAGCACGGTGCCGCATCGCCTTTGCCGCGGGCCTACCAGTGGGCTGACGGTTCGGCCTATCTCAACCATGTCGAACTGGTGCGCAAGGCGCGGGGCGCCGAGATACCGGCGAGCTTCTGGACCGATCCGCTGATGTATCAAGGTGGTTCGGACGGTTTCCTTGCGCCGCGAGACCCAATCGTGGTGGCTGACGAGACCTACGGGATCGACATGGAGGGCGAGGTTGCCGTCATCACCGGTGACGTTGCGATGGGTTCCAGCCCGGATGTAGCGCGTGGCGCCATCCGTCTGGTGATGCTCGTCAACGACGTGTCGCTGCGCGGTCTCATACCGGACGAACTGGCCAAGGGATTTGGCTTCTTCCAGTCCAAACCGGCATCGGCATTTTCTCCGGTCGCGGTGACACCGGATGAGCTCGGGGAGGCCTGGGATGGCGGCAAGGTGTGTCTGCCGCTGCTTGTGAGCCTGAACGGCAAGGCATTCGGCAAGGCGAATGCCGGCATCGACATGACGTTTGATTTTGGCCAGCTCGTCGCCCATGCCGCCAAAACCCGCAATCTGGTGGCTGGAACGATCATCGGCTCGGGAACGGTTTCCAACAAGCTGGATGGCGGCCCGGGCAGGGCGGTCGAAGACGGAGGCGACGGATATTCATGCATCGCCGAGATACGGATGATCGAGACGATCGAAACCGGGGCACCGAAGACTCCGTTCATGAAGTTCGGGGATCAGGTCCGCATCGAGATGAAGGATCATGCCGGCCATTCGATCTTCGGGGCGATCGAGCAGACCGTCGAGAAATACCGATAATTCCTTAAGCCGGAATCGTTCTTTGAGGAGCAAGGCTGCAGTGAGCAACGTCGTTCTTTATGACTACTGGAGGTCATCGGCGAGCTATCGCGTCCGCATTGCGCTCAATCTCCTGGAGATCGACTACAAAACAGTGTCCATCAATCTGTTGGAGGGAGCGCACAGGAAGCCGGAATATCTGGCGCTCAACCCGCAGGGGCTCGTCCCGACATTGGTGATCGATGGGAAAATACTGACTCAATCATTGGCAATCATCGAATATCTTTCCGAGCTTCGGCCGGAATGTGGGTTGCTGCCGGCAGATAGTTCCGATCGCCAGAAAGTGCGCGCCTTTGCATACGCGGTCGCCATGGACATCCATCCGATATGCAACACGCATGTCGTGGCGCATCTGATGACCGTAACGGACAAGAGCGACGCCCGCGAGGAATGGATGAAGCATTTCATCTCGGAGGGACTTCGCAAGCTGGAGGCGATGATCGATCCGGCCGGCGACGGGTTCAGCTTTGGAGATACGCCGACGATGGCGGACCTCTGTCTGGTTCCACAGGTCTACAATGCCCGCCGCTGGGGAGTGGACATGTCCGGTTTCAAGCGGATCGTCGAGATCGATGGCAAATGCGCCAAATTGCCAGCCTTCCAGGCAGCCCATCCTGACCGCGCGAAACCCTGACGCAAAGACAGGTTTGCGGGAGTGCGTGAGCACGATCGATGAGCCCGCATCCCATCTCGCTGTGCTCCTCGAGCCGACCGCCGGTTAAGCTTACGAACGTCCGCTCGCATAAGCGCGACTGATCTTGTCTCACGCGCAGAAGAGGGGCGGACGATATCGCCGGCGTGGTGATATACTCGCTTGCGGAGGAGGTCTCGCGCTGGCAGTCGAGGGGTTTGCGCGGTGACACAGGGCTTGGCCGCGGCATCCCGCCTCGGCCCAGGAAGGGAAGGAGACAACGCATGAACAATGTAGCGATCCACCCAATCGTGGATTCAGGATACCGGGCGACCGATGCGTCATTTGTCGGCGGCACGCTCATATGCAATTGCGCGAGCAATCCGGTGAAAGTCCGCGTCAAGGGCGATATTGCCCATAACCATGCCTGCGGCTGCACGAAATGCTGGAAGCCGCAGGGTGCGGTCTTTTCCGTGGTTGCCGTGGCGCCGACTGACAACGTCGAGGTTCTGGAGAACGGAGACAAGCTGGCGGTCGTCGACACGTCTGCGCTAATCCAGCGCCATGCCTGCAAGGATTGCGGGGTCCACATGTACGGGCCTGTCGAGCGCGACCATGCCTTTCAGGGCCTTTCCTTCGTCCATCCCGAACGGTTCCAGGAGAAAGGCTGGGCAGCACCCGGCTTTGCCGCCTTCGTATCGTCCATTATCGAAAGCGGATATGACCCTGGGAAAATGGGCGCCGTACGCTCGCGCCTCAAGGAGGCTGGGCTTGAGCCCTATGATTGCCTTTCGCCGGGCCTGATGGACCTTATCGCCACCTGGACGGCGAAAAAGGCAGGAGTTCTCGCGGCCTGATGTAGCGCAGATTCGCCGGATGCCGTCGCGATCCCCGCGGCGGTGTTCCGGCGCGACATAGATTTCATGATATTGCGCCGGACAATCCGGCGATTGGTATCTCTGCCATTAGCTGAAGTTCCTGGTTTTCAGCGGCCACGTCTTTCGCGTGGATGCTCCCCATTGTCCTAGGCTGTGCATCCCTTGAGGAAAATATCCGCACACATTCTCGCCCTCGCAGCGATCTCTTCGATATTCGGCGGCGGAAGCTGGCGCAGCATGGCGGCGCGTTGGGGCTCCATGATCATCATGCCGCGCAGCATGCCGCAGGCGGCGTGTGGGTCCTCGAGTTTGATCAGCCCATGTTCCACCTGCCGGCGCAGCCAGTTTTCCATCGACGCGTTGGTGCGCATGATCGCTTTCTCGTAGAAAGAGCTGGCGAGCTCGGGAAAGCGGTCGGATTCGCCGATGACGAGGCGGGTAATCGTGATCGTGTCCTGCGAAAGCGTCAGCATGCCATAGGCCATCAGCATACGCTCCAGCCCCTGGCGGAGCTCGACCGTCGCCAGTGTGCCGGGGTCGAGCGCCAAGAGGAAGCGTCCGGTGCGATCCGAGACCATTTCGGAAAACAGATCTGCCTTTGTGGGGAACAGGCGATAGAGCGTCTTCGTCGAAACGCCGGCTTCCTGGGCAATCGCGGCGATGCTGACTGCGGCATAGCCATTCTCGTGAAACTGCTTGTTGGCGGCCTCGATGAGCACGCCGCGCGTATCCTCGTCACAACGCACCTGCGGCCTGCCACGTGGCTTCTTCTCGATATTGTGATTTTGGACCATTGCGATTTTCCAAATTATCGTTGACATCCCTTTTTTAGCGCATATTTTGGAAAACATCAAGTTTCCTAAATTGGACTTGAGCCGAATTTCAAGGCCGCAGCCGAGACGACGGCGACCTTCCACAAGGAGAGTGACGATGTCCGTCAAGAAGCTGCATGCCCTGAACAACAACGCCGCCCCGGCCGATATATCGGCCGCCGAAGCTGCGGCGGAGGCTACGCCCGCAACGCTTGACGCCGGCACGACGTCGCGTGTCACCGATCCCGTCGTCCCCGCTTCGGCTGCGCAAGCACCGGCCCGCAAGCGCGGTGGCCGCTCGCTGCTGATCGGCGTAGCGGCTATCGCCATCATCGCCGCTGCTGCCTATTACGGCAATAATTACTGGAAGGTCGGCCGTTTCGAGGTCTCGACCGATGACGCCTATGTCCAAGCCGACAGCACTACGGTCGCGCCGAAGGTTTCCGGGTATCTTGCCGACGTTCTCGTCAGCGACAATGAAACTGTAAAGGCTGGCCAGCCGCTGGCCCGTATCGACGACCGCGATTTCCGCACCGCACTCGATCAGGCGAAGGCCGATGTCGCTGCAGCCGAAGCCACCGTCAATGCCAAGCAGGCATCGCTCAATATCCAACAGTCGACCATTGCTGCTGCCCGCGCCACACTCGATGTCGATAAGGCCAACGAGACCTTCGCCGAGCAGAACAACAAGCGCTACACCAACCTTGCCACAAGCGGCTATGCCCCGGTCCAGACGGCCCAGCAGGCAGCTTCCGCAATTGCGGCCGCCCAGGCAACGATCGTTCGGGACACGGCGGCTCTCGACGCTGCAACCAAGCAGGTCGATCTTCTGAATGCCGAGCTCGCCCAGGCCAGGGCGACACTTGCCCACGACCAGGCCGTTGCGCATCAGGCTGAGCTCAATCTCTCCTATGCGACCATCGTCGCTCCGGTTGACGGCACGGTCGGCAACCGCACGCTGCGTGTCGGCCAATATGTCCAGGCCGGCACTCAGCTGATGGCTGTGGTGCCGACGACGGCTGCTTACATCGTCGCCAACTACAAGGAAACGCAGCTGACCGATGTCCATGCCGGCCAGCCTGTTGCTATCGAGGTCGATATGTTCCCGGGCCGCACCTATCACGGCCATGTAGACAGCCTGTCGCCGGCAAGCGGTCAGGAATTCGCTCTGCTGCCGCCCGATAACGCTACCGGCAACTTTACTAAGGTTGTCCAGCGCATTCCGGTAAAGATCGTGCTTGATGGCGATGCCGCCGAAAAGGGCGATCTGCGCCCGGGCATGTCCGTTCAACCGAGCATCGACACCAAGGCCGATGCTGCCAGCAACTAAGCGAAGGGGCAGGAGATCGTGTCATGTCCAGTATCGCAACAACACCAGGTGCCATCCCGCAGCCGGGCGCCAGCACCAAGGCCAGCACAAGGGAGTGGATCGCCGTTCTCGCCGGCATGATCGGCGCCTTCATGGCGATCCTCAATATCCAGATCACCAATGCCTCGCTTCTCGATATCGAGGGCGGCATCGGCACAGGTGTCGATAACGGCGCCTGGATCTCCACCTCCTACCTGATCGGCGAGATCGTCGTCATCCCGCTGACGGCCTATTTCAGCAACGTTTTCTCGTTCCGCCGCTATATCCTCGTCAATTCCATCCTCTTTCCGCTCTTTTCGATGGCCTGTGCCTTCGCCCATGATCTCGGCACGATGATCCTGCTGCGCGGCCTGCAGGGCTTTGCCGGCGGCGTGCTTATCCCCATGGCCTTCACCATGGTGCTGACCAAGCTGCCGAAGAACCAGCAGCCGCTTGGCCTTGCAGTCTTTGCCTTGTCGGTCACCTTCGCCCCGGCCATCGGCCCGACGATCGGGGGCTACCTGACGGAGAATTACGGCTGGCAGACGATCTTCTTCATCAACACCATCCCGAGCCTCCTCATGGCGGCTGCTCTCGCTCTGACACTTGAAAAGCAACCGATGCAGCTTCACCTGCTCAAGGAGGGCGACTGGGCCGGCATCGTCACCATGGCAATCGGCCTTTCGGCTCTGCAGACCGTGCTGGAAGAGGGCAATAAGGACGACTGGTTCTCCTCGCCCTTCATCGTCAAACTCGCCATCGTGGCCTTCGTCTTCCTGGCCGCCTTCATCTGGATCGAGCTCACGGTCAAGAAGCCGCTGGTAAAGCTGCGCCTGCTTACTCAGCGCAATTTCGGTATCGGCGTGCTGGTCAATGTGCTGGTTGGCGTCGCACTCTTCGGCACCGTCTACATCCTGCCGCAATATCTTGGCCAGGTTCAGCGCTACAATGCCGAGCAGATTGGCAACGTACTCGCCTGGACCGGTCTGCCGCAGCTCCTGCTCATCCCGCTGGTGCCCGTGTTGATGAAGCGGTTCGACGCGCGTTATATAGGCTTCCTCGGCATCTCGATCTTCGCGATCAGCTGCTTCATGAACATCACACTTTCGGCCAACAATGCCGGCGACCAGTTCTGGATCCCGAATATTGTACGTGCCATCGGCCAGGCTCTCGTTCTGACGCCGATCACCGCCATCACCACGGCCGGCATCGCACCGGCAGACGCTGCCGCCGCCTCTGGCCTCACCAACATGCTGCGCAATCTCGGTGGTGCGGTCGGCACAGCTTCGCTCGGCACCATCCTGACGAAGCGCGAGCAGTTCCACTCGAACATCATCGGTCAGTCGATCACCTTGACCCGTGACGAGGTGCGCGACCGCCTAACCCAGCTCACAGGCTATTTCACCCAGCACGGTGTTACCGATCCGGCCGTAGCCTCGCAGAAAGCGATCGTCGCGCTCGGCCAGATCGTCAAGCGCCAGGCCCTCATCATGGGTTTCAGTGATACGTTTGCGGTCATCGGCGTCGTATTGGCGCTGGCAGCATTTGCCTTGCTTTTGACCAAGAAGCCGCAGGCAGGCGCAGGCGCCGGCGCCCATTGATGTGCCGATCAAAATAGAAACAGGCCCGATGGGCCTGTTTTTTGCGTCGCGGGCAGCCGATCAACGGTGATGGAGACATGCTCCTCAGGCGTCGTTATGCGGCTTTGAGCAAGGGCAGCAATTGCACGCCCTGTCGCTTGATCTCCGAAAGATAGGGCGTGTCGGAGAGCACGAAATGGCTGATGCCGAGCTCCTGGTATTTGCGCAGCGAGCGGGCGACATCTGCGGCGGAACCGACGAGCCAGGTCGTGCCCGCGCCGCCGCCACCGAATTTGCCGGGCGCGGTGTAAAGATTGTCGTCGAGCACTTCACCGCGCTGATGAAGGTCGAGCAGGCGCTGCTGGCCGACGGCGACGGCCCGCTGATGGTCGTGCCAGCCGGCACCGCTATTCTCTGCCATTTCGGCGACCTTCGCTTCTGCGTCGGCCCAAGCTTCTTCTGTCGTGTCGCGTACCAGCGTCGTAATCCTCAGACCGAATTGAAGCGGCGGCAGGTCGCGGTCGAGATCGCGGCTGAGACGCTTCAAACGGTCGATCCGTTCCCGCACGCCATCGAGAGGTTCGCCCCAGAAGAGCTGGACGTCGGCTTCGGTGGCCGAGACACGCTCGGCCGCTTCCGATGCGCCGCCGAAATAGAGCTTCGGATGGCGACGCTCGCCTTTCGCCTCGATGCGCGGCACCACGGTGGATTCGGTGACCCCGAAGTGCTCGCCGGCAAAGCTGACGTTTTCCTCGGTCCATAACTTTCGCACCAGCCGCATGAATTCCTTGGTGCGGCAATAGCGATGCGCCTGATCGCCCTCGCTGTCCCCATAAGCCGCCAGATTGTCCTTGCCGGAGACGATGTTGACGCGCACGCGTCCACCGGTGAGATGATCGAGCGAGGCGGCGGCCGAGGCGAAATTCGCCGGTCTCCAGTAGCCGGGACGGATCGCAATCAGTGGCTCGAAGGTGGTGGTGCGTGCCGCAAGGGCGGTGGCAAGCGTAAAGGTGTCCGGCCGGCCCCAGCCGGTGCCGATGAGCGCGCCCTTCCAGCCGTGCTCTTCGAGTGCCTTGGCATGGCTTGTCAGCGTTTCGAGGCTGTTGTGGTTTTCTGCTGCCGAATCGCCGCGGTGGCCGGGTTTGACGGCATTGGGGATATACCAGAGGAATTCCGGAATGCTGCTCATGCGATGCGCCTGCGGTTCTCTATGATTGGATTGTCAAGAATAGCGCAGCCGAGCTTTCCTGCGAGGCGGCTGCCCCGTGTCTCTGCATGGATGGATTACCCGGCCGCCCGAGCCGCTTCGCGCTGCTGCGCCTTGAGCGCCAAGCCATTCGGCGGACGGGGAAGGCCGAGATTCTCGCGCAGTGTCGTGCCCTCGTATTCCTCACGGAAGAGGCCCCGCTTGCGCAGGATCGGCACAACCTGATCGACAAAGTCAGTTAGTCCCGTCGGCAGGATAGGCGGCATGATGTTGAAGGCGTCGGCGGCACCATTGTCGAACCATTCCTGCATCGCATCTGCAACCTGTTCCGGCGTGCCGACCACCGTGCGGTGACCGCGAGCAGTGGCGACCGCCAGATAGAACTCGCGTAGTGTCATATTGTTACGGGAGACCAGATCGGTGACCAGCTTGAGGCGGCTCTTGTTGAGCTCGGTGCTGTCAGGAAGCGGCGGAGCGGGATCGTCTAGCGAATAACCCGAGAGATCGACGCCCTTGTAGTGGCGTGACAGGATATTCCAGGCGACCGAGGGGTGGACGAGCGACTGGATATAGTCGTAATTCGCCTTGGCCTCAGCTTCCGTACCGCCGAGGACCGGGAAGATGCCGGGGCTGATAAGCAGTTCGTCGGGGCTGCGCCCGTAGCGGGCAAGACGTCCTTTGACGTCCGAGTAGAATTCCTGAGCATCTTCCAGCGTCTGGTTGGCGGTAAAGATCATCTCCGCGGTTCGCGCGGCGAGTTCGCGTCCGGGCTCGGATGCACCGGCCTGGACGATGACTGGGTAGCCCTGAACCGGGCGGCCGACATTCAACGGCCCGCTGACACTAAAGAACTGGCCCTGGTGATCAAGCTGATGCACCTTGTCCGGATCAAGGTAGACGCCGCTTTTCTTGTCGCGGATGAAGGCATCGTCCTCATAGGAATCCCATAGGCCCTTCACCAGATCGACGAATTCTTCGGCCCGGGCATATCTGTCGGCATGAGCAGGGTGGCCGGGAATGGAGAAATTCCTGGAGACATCGGCGCCTGTGGTCACGACGTTCCAGGCTGCCCGCCCTTTGGAAATATAGTCGAGCGAGGCGAATTTGCGGGCGAGCAGATAGGGGTCTTCATAGGTCGTGGAGGCGGTCGCAACAAAGCCGATATGGCTTGTGGCCTGCGAGAGCGCCGCCCACAGGGTGACCGGCTCGAAATGGGCGCCCTGCGCTGTACGGCGCAGCGCTTCCGGATCCTTCGCGCGTTCCCAGCCGGCGGGGCTGTCGGCAACGAAAACGAGATCGAACTTACCGCGTTCCGCCGTCTGAACCAGATCGCGATAGTGATCGATATTCAAGCCAGCGTCGGCCTGCGCGTCCGGGTGGCGCCAGGCGGCGATATGATGGCCCGTTGCCATGATGAATGCGCCAAGCCGTATCTGTCTTTTCTGACTAGCCATGATGAGGATCTCCGTTGGTTTCAGGCGGCGCGGCGGCCGGGGGCATCGACCCCGAGCCGGCTCAGAAGCCGGGTTCGGATCTGTGCGAAGCGCGGATCGCCGTGGTCGCGCGGCACGGCCAAGTCGATGCGCAGATCCTCGACAAAACGGCCCTCGTCGAGTACCAGGATCCGGTCGGCGAGCGAGATCGCCTCATCGACATCATGGGTGACGAGCAGAACGGCGGGGCGGTGTTTTGCACAAAGCTCCCGCAAGAGGTCATGCATCTTTAGCCGGGTCAGTGCATCGAGTGCGCCGAAGGGTTCGTCAGCCAATAGCAGCGCTGGTTCACGCACCAGCGAGCGGGCGAGCGCCACTCTTTGCTGCTCGCCGCCGGACAGTTGGTTCGGCCAAGCTGTTTCCCGTCCCGCGAGGCCGACCTCGGCGAGCGCCTTGCGTCCGGCCTCCTGTCCTGTTTCACCCGGCAGGCCGAGCGTGACGTTCTGAATGACCGTACGCCAGGGCAGCAGGCGGGCGTCCTGAAAGACCACCGAGAGTTTTTCCGGCGTCTCGAGCGTACCGGTTCCCTTAACCTCGTGGTCAAGGCCGGCAAGGGCTCTGAGGAACGTGCTCTTGCCTGATCCGCTTTTCCCGAGCAGGGCCACGAACTCGCCCTCACGGATATCGAGTTCTACGTCGTCGAGGATCGTCTTCGCCGCAAAACACCGCACGAGATTTTCGACGCGGACGGCAGGCTTCAGCTGGCCAGAGTGCGGCGCCATGACAGGACCCTCCGTTCGAGCAGGCGGACGAGACCGTCCGAGACGAGGCCGAGCAGCACATAGACCACGAGGCCGACGAGAATGACGTCGGTCTGGCCATAGGTGCGGGCAAGATCGATCATGTAGCCGAGGCCGCTGGTGGAATTGATCTGCTCGACCACCACAAGCGACACCCAGCAGAGCGTGACGGCAAAGCGCAGGCCGAGGAGGAAGCCGGGCAGAGCGCCGGGCAGCACGACCTGGAAGATGAAGTCCTTCTGACTCATGCGCAGCGTCTCGGCGAGCTCGACGTAGCGGCTGTCGATGCTGCGCAGCGCGTTGTGGGTGTGGATGTAGATGGGGATGATGACGGCAAGCACGATGGTCGTGACCTTCATGCTTTCGCCAATCCCGAACCACAGGATAAAAAGCGGGATCAGCGCCAGCGTCGGGATGGCGCGCTTGATCTGGATCGGCCCATCGATCAGCGCCTCGCCGATGCGGGACAGGCCGGCGATGACCGCGAGAGCCGTGCCAATGACGAGGCCAATGCTGAGGCCGAGCAACGCGCGTGTCGCAGACGTCACGAAGTTGTCCTGCAGGCGGCCCTCGGCGATCAACCGTCCGAATGCCTCGACGACTGTCCAGGGCGCCGAGAGAATGCGCGGATCGATCCACCCCAATGCCGATCCGGCAAGCCAGGCCAGTACTAGCAGTGCCGGGCCGATCTGCAGTCCGAAGGGTATCTCGCGTCCGGGGCCGAGCCTGCGGTGGGCGCGGAAAGCCGCGGGTTTTGCTGTGGCACTAGCGCTTTCGCGCGGCGATATCCGTGATGTCTTGACGTTATCTGCATCCCAGGTGGTTGCCATGCTTGCGATCTCCTCTCTTCGCTATGGAACGGCAGGCGCGATCACTGGCTTCTTGGCAGAGCGCTTGCAGCGATTTTTTCGAAGCGGTTGTCGAAGATCTGTTCGACGTCGAAGGGCTTGTAGCCAAGCTCTTCAGCCAAGAGGTTGATGGTTTCCTGATGGCGTTTCTTTACGTCCGCCCAGCTATCCGGGATGACTTGGGTGCCCGAGAGTTTGACGAGAAATTCGGCATCCTCGCGGCTCAGGCCCTGCTGGCCGATGTAATATTCCTTGATCCAGATCTCGGGATTCTGATCGACCCATTCGGTTGCCCGTGCCCAGAGGCGGACATATTCGGCAAGGGCGGCTGCCTTTGCCGGATCGTCCAGAACCCATTGCGGTGCATAGAGATGGGCGGGGTCGTCACGAAGGCCGTGCCCGATCAGGCTCGCGCCATCGGAGCCATATTGGCTGATGTAGCGGCGGATATTGACGCCGCCGAGCGGCGCGATATCGACCTGCTTGCTGGCGAGCGCCTTCGGATAGACATCGCCGGTGCTCGGCAGTTCGACCAGTGTGGCGTCTTTCTTCGTCAGGCCTGCGGCATGAAGCGCACGAAGCACGAGTGTACCCTGAGCCTGGCCGGGACTGAACGCGATGCGCTTGCCGCGGAAATCCGCGAGCGACTTGACATCGACGCCAGGCGCGATGCCGAAACGGTAGATTGGATTGGCAATCGGGTCCTTCCGTTCGCGATAGGCGATGTTGCGCACGGGCAGATTGTTCCAGGTCGCAAAGATCGACGGGATTTCGGCTACGGAGCCGACATCAAGTGCATGCGCACGGAAGGCTTCGGAGGTCTGCGGGCCGCCGCTGAGATTTGCCCATTTGACCTCGAAGGTTAGTTCCTTGACGAGGCCGGAAACCTCGAGAGCCTTCTGCGTCACCGGATCACCGATCGTCAGAACCGTCCCGGGCGGCACTTTGTCGAGCAGCGGCGCACTCGTCTCGGCAGATGCCACGTTGCTGAACATGCCAAGGGAGATGAGGCCGAGCACAGCCGTTCCCAGTGTTTTTGCCAATGTCATCGTTGATGTTTCCCGTTTGAGGTTGCAATGTCAGGAAGCGATGACGGGAAGGGTGCTGAATTCTCCATAAAATCTATAGACTATTTATTTCTTTCGTTCGCCTGTTCGTGAAAAATCCTACCAATTGTGCAGGCGCGGCAGACTCGCGCGTTGTTTGGTGAGGATACGGCGATTTCCTGCTTGGGCGAGAAGACGCGGCCCGACATCGTGATCAGATCGCAGTCAGAACAGTGAAGCCCTATGCAACTCCCAGGCCGTCTCGTCGTGGAACATTGCAGCCGGATCGTCTCTTAACCTTCGAGAAACCTTGTCTTGCTTCGGGTCGGCTATGAAATTCTCGCACTCTGAGACTTGGTTACATTCCTTTACGTTCCGCTGTTAAAGTCACATCCGAAATATCTGCTGAAGCGACTTAACGGTTGGGCTGACGATGCTTGGTGCCGAGATCCTTGCATTCCTGGAGGCGTGTCCGATGGCGGTGCTCGTCCTCGACACCGCTGGCCGCGTCATCTTTGTCAATGCCGAAGCCGGGCATCTCCTACTTCTCGAAAATCAGCCTGCCGGACTGGATATTACCGAACTGATGCCGGAATGGCCGTTGCTCTCAGGCGTTTCCACCGCTTTCATCAGCGATCGTTCCGGTGATCGTAGATTATGCCGGGTACAGGTCGTGAACTGGCCCGCGGGCACAGAGACGGTCACGGCTGCTTTCCTCGAGCCTGTCGATGACGAACGTCCGGCAGGTTACGCGGCGCGCGAGGCCAATCTGCGTCTGCGCTATGTCATCGAGATGCTGCCGGAGGCGGTCTGTGTGTTCGACGCCAATGACCGCTATGTTCTTTGGAACCAGAAATATGCCGAGCTTTATGCCGACATAGCCGAGCACCTGAGGCCCGGTGCCGCGTTCGAGGATATTTTGAGGACCAGTCTCGCCGGCGACAGGATGCGAGAGCGCGTCGAGGATAAGGAAGCCTGGTTCCGCGCCCGCATGCAGAAATTCCGTCAGCCGGTTTCGCAGGAGGAACAGCAGTTGCAGGACGGCCGGTGGCTGCGCCACGACGACCGGCGCACGCCCGATGGCGGCGCCATCGGCATGCGCATTGATATTACCGGCCTCAAGCAGCGGGAAGACTGGCTTCGCCAATTGTTCGACGCCAATCCCATGCCCATGCTTTTGTGCGACGGCGAGAGCCTCGCCATCCTTCAGGCCAACCGGGCGGCCGTTGATTTCTATGGTTTCCACCCCGCGACGCTACTGTCGAAGCGAGCCTGCGACATGCATGTCGACGGCGAACTCCAGGCATTCGAGAAGATCCTCCTTCATCTCGACGGCGACCGTGATGCACGAACGATCTGGCGACAGAGGACGCTGGACGGATCGGAGCGCCACGTGCTGATCTATGTCCGGCAGCTCCACGAGGGGGCCGAGCGTCGGTTGCTGCTCACCGTGGCCGACGTCAGCGACAGAATTCTTGCCGAGGCTGAAGCCAATCGTTTGGCACATCACGATATTCTCACAGGCCTGCCGAACAGGATGCAATTCTATAAAGCGCTCGAAAAAGCCCTTGCATCGGAGGATCGGGAAAAGGTCATCATCTGCTGCCTGGATCTGGATGGGTTCAAGCCCGTCAACGATACGTTTGGCCATGCTGCTGGCGATGAAGTGTTGAAAAATGTCGCCAACCGGCTGCAGATGCATGCGCGGGGCCATCTGGTCGCCCGCCTCGGCGGCGATGAATTCGCAATCCTGATGAGGGGAGAAAGAGCCGAAGCGATTGATCTTGCCGAGCGCTGTATCGACGCCTTCGAACAGCCTTTTGCCATCAATGGTCTTGCCATCCGTCTCGGTGTGAGCATCGGCATTGCCGCGGTTGACGGAGTGGACAGCGAAGCGCTCATGCAGGAGGCGGACCGGGCGCTCTATCGTGCCAAGGCCGATGGCCGCAACACCTGGCGTATGACACCTCTGGATCTGCCTATTCCGAAGCGGGCCTAGGCCTGATTGGCTCGTCAGTTCTCCTGTTTTGCCGCAAGCAGCCAATCACGAAGCGTTTTTGCCTCGCGCGAGAGGCCCTTTGCCTCGATGAGCCAGTAAGCCTTGTCCATATCGGAAGCCCGCTCGAAGAGGGAAACAAGCGAACCTGCCGCGATCTCTTCAGCGATCAGCGCGGTCGGGCAAAGGCCGATACCCTGGCCACTGATCAACGAGCCGATCATGAGATTGAAGTCGGCAAAAATAGGTCCGGCCTTCGGCGCGGAATGGATGCCAGCGCCTGACAGCCAGCGCGCCCAGGCATCGGTCGTCTCGTCATGCAGGATTTCGCAGGAAAGCAGGTCGGCTGGCTTGTGAAAGGGGCCATGCCGGGCGAGGAATTCCGCCGAACAGGTTGGTCTGGTCTCGGCATCAAGGAGCTTGATGGCACCGGAACCCGGCCGCACGCCGTGGCAGACGAGGAGATCGGCACCTGCCGCTTCGGGCGTCCTCGCATCCAGCGCATAGACGATGTTGATCCTGATTTCAGGGAAGGCAATTCTCAGCCTCGGCAGCTGCGGAATGAGCCATCGCACCGCCATGGAGGGAATGCATGCAACGCTGACCGGACGGCTGTTGGCTTCCAGCCTCAACTGCCCAGCGGCGACTTCGATATGCGCCAACGCATGCGTGACGGCCACGCCGAATTCCCTGCCGGCGGCTGTCAGCGTCACGCCGCGGCTATGACGCCGAAACAGGGGGATGCGGAGCCAAGTCTCCATTGCCTTCACATGCTGACTGATGCCGGCAGGCTTCAGGTTCAGTTCGGCAGCCGCCCTGACGAAGCTTTCGTGGCGTGCGGCGGCTTCGAATGCCCGCAGTGATGCGAGGGGGAGGTTTCTCATGTCGAGATGACTAAGCAAAACTTGCCCAGAGGGCAAGAATCATCTCGGTTGCCCAATGGTGCAGCCTCGCTAAGAGTGCCCGGCGAATTATTGCGCGTCGCCGGGTGCAGCACCCCAAGACCGCCAGCGGAGCGGAAATATCAGGATGTCGAAGCAGTCGATCGTGCGCATTCCTTCTGACGCAGCCGAGCGGCGGTCAGCACCGCCCGTGGTCGTCTATCCCGTCGAAACATTGCCGTCCGCCGATCTCGGTCTGCTCGAGGCCGTCCGCCAAACGCTGACGAAGGTCAGCGAGGTGATCGTGCCGCCGCGCGAGGCAGGCAGCTTTCACGTTCCGCAGGGGCATTTCTTTCGCATCGTCAGTATCGACGGCCCACAGGTCGGTGACCTCAATCTCTGGAACGCTACAGACCTTTCCGAACGGTTTTTCAGTGGCAAGACACGAGCATTGCACGCAACCCATGTCGGTGTCGGCGATCGTCTCTGGAGTACGCTGCCCTACCTGCGTCCTATGGCAACGATCACCTATGACAGCCTCGGCTGGTACGGGTGGGATGATGATGGCGCCGGCATTCATGATGTCATCGGCACGCGCTGCGATCCCTATACGAACCGATTGTTGAAGGGTAGCGATTACCATCACTGCTGCCATTCGAACCTGACGCGGGCGCTTGCGGCCGAGAGCGGCATGCCGCTTGAGCAAGCGGAAATGCACGTGCATGACGTCCTCAACGTCTTCATGTGCACCGGCTTCACCCGGGACACGCACCAGTATTTCATGAAGGCGAGCCCGGTGCGGCCGGGAGATTTTATCGAGTTCTTTGCAGAGATCGATCTTCTTGGCGCCCTTTCGGCATGCCCGGGTGGTGATTGCGGCGCAAGCCATTCCAGTGATGCGGCCGCCTGCTATCCTTTGAAGGTCGAGATATGGAAGCCCGATCCAGCGACACTCGCCAATTGGACGCCGCCGGCGCCAAATTCCTATCCCAGGACGCATCGGTAAGTCGGTAAGCCTGGCGGCTCAGTTGTAGAGGAGCGGTCAGACGATCAGGATTGCCCTGAAATCATTAACATTGGTGCCGGTCGGACCGGTTTCGAAGAGGTCGCCGATCGCCTTGAAGCCGGAATAGCTGTCGTTGGCGTCGAGCACATGGCGCGGGTCGCGCCCGGCGGCGCGCAGCCGCTTGACGGTGCCCCCGTCGGCAAAGGCGCCGGCATTGTTTTCTGAACCGTCAATACCGTCAGTGTCGGCCGCAAGCGCGTGAATGGCACCATAGCCGTCGATTGCCAGTGCCAAGGCGAGCGCGAATTCGCCGTTGCGTCCTCCCTTGCCGCCCTTGGCGCGCAACGTCACGGTCGTCTCGCCGCCGGAGAGGATGACGGCGGGTTTCGTGAAAGGCCGGTCGCGGCCGGCAACCTCGCGCGCGATTGCCGCGTGTACCAGCGCCACGTCGCGCGATTCCCCTTCAACGGAATCCGACAGGATCGCCGGTGTGATGCCCTGCGAGCGGGCGAATTCGGCAGCTGCCTCGAGCGACACGCCGGCCGAAGCGATGATGTGGTGCTCGTGGCGGGCGAAGACCGGATTGCCCGGCTGGGGCGCATCGGCCTTCGGGGAGTTCAGATGATCGATGGCCGCCTGCGGCAGCTTGAGGCTGTATTGCTGGATAATTTGAAGCGCATCATGCCGGGTCGAGCCGTCGGGAACGGTCGGGCCGGAAGCGACGTGAGCGGGATTGTCGCCGGGAATGTCCGAGACGATGAGGCTGACGACGCGGGCCTTGGTCGCAGCCGCCAGCCGTCCGCCCTTGATCGTCGAGAGATGCTTGCGCACGACGTTCATGGCCGAGATCGGCGCGCCCGAAGCAAGCAGCAACTCGTTGAGCAGAATCTCGTCCTGCAGCGTCAGTCCTTCAGGCGGAGACGGCAGCAGCGCCGAGCCGCCGCCACAGATCAGTGCAATCACGAGGTCATCCTCGCTTAATCCGGCGACGGTATCGATCAGCCGTCTGGACGCGGCAAGGCCGGCGGCATCTGGCACTGGATGGGCGGCTTCGATGATCTCGATATTGTCCGTTTCACAGCCATAGCCGTAGCGGGTGACGACCACGCCTTCGAGCGGCCCGTCCCACACGCTTTCCAGCGCGCGGGCCATCTGCGCAGCACCCTTGCCGGCGCCGATCACGACCGTCCTGCCATCCGGTTTTTCCGGCAGATGTGCAGTGATGCCGGTCAGCGGATCGGCCGCGCGTACGGCTGCGGAAAACAGACTGGTCAGAAAATCGCGGGGTGAGGACAGGGTCATGATGATCTCTCTGGAGACACAGGCAGAAGAGGGGGCTTCCGCTCCTTTAGCGATGACCGTCGACATATCGCTTGTCAATGGAAGAGCCGTCCCCATCCGTTCGGTGTGATTGATAATCGTCCGGATGCGGCTATCTATTGGTGAGAAAAACAACAATCATTTGGAGAATTTGCAATGATCAACGAACAGCAGTTGATCTCGAAGATCACCTGGCGGCTCATGCCATTCCTCGGAATCCTTTATCTTATTGCCTATATCGATCGTCAGAACGTCAGTTTCGCCAAGCTGGAAATGGTCGGTGCGCTCGGTATGAGCGAATATGCCTATGGCCTCGGTGCCTCGCTCTTTTTCATCGGCTATTTCCTCTTCGAAGTACCGAGCAACCTGTTCCTCGACAGGTTCGGCGCGCGCGTCTGGTTCGCCCGCATTCTCGTATCCTGGGGCATCGTCACCATCCTGCTCTCCTATACGCAGAACGCGACAATGTTCTATGTCCTGCGTTTTCTGCTCGGCGTCTGCGAGGCAGGCTTCTTTCCGGGCGTGCTCTATCTTTTAACGCTCTGGTTTCCCGCAGATTATCGCGGCCGCATGGTGGGTCTCTTCATGATCTTCAGTGCGCTTGCCAATGCCGTCGGCGCACCTGTCGGAGGCATGCTGCTCGATCTCGATGGTTTCCTCGGCCATGCCGGCTGGCAATGGGTTTTCCTGGCGACAGGCATTCCGGCCGTCATTGCCGGTGTCGTTACCTTCTTCTATCTCTATGACCGGCCCGAAAATGCGAGTTTCCTCAGCAAGGAGGAGAAGAGCTGGCTGGCGAACCGTCTCGCATCGGAAAATTCCGGCATGGATCACAATGCCGAAAACGGCTTCAAGGCGCTCGTCGACCCCCGCGTCCTGTTGATGGCGCTCTGCTACATCGCCTTTCCGCTCGCCGCCTATGGCCTCAGCTACTGGCTGCCGACCATCGTGAAGGCCTTCGGCGTCAGCAACACCGTGAACGGCCTTCTCAACATCATCCCGTGGATACTGGTGGCGATTGCGCTCTGGGCAGTGCCGGCTGCCGCCGACAAGGCGAAGGCGAAAACGCCTTATATCGTCATTCCTGCCTTCATCGGTGCGGCCTGCCTGCTGCTCTCGGCGCTTGTTCCGAACAATACGCTGCAGTTCATCTTCCTCTGCGTCGCCGCGGCCGGCATCTTCGCGCCACAGCCGGTCTTCTGGAGTCTGCCATCCCGTTTCCTCAAGGGCGCGGGGGCTGCGGCGGGCCTTGCAGCCATCAATTCTGTCGGCAATCTCGGCGGCTTCGTTGCTCAGAACGTCGTGCCCTGGATCAAGGACGAAACCGGAAGTACGATTGCGCCGATGTTCTTCCTGGCTGTCTGCCTTGCTGCCGGCGCACTGCTCGTCTTTGCGGTCGCGATGATCATCGCGCGCAAGGAGCATGACGCCGTGCCACGCGGCATCTGAGATCTTGGAAATGGAGAAGCCCCGGCACCAAAGGTACTGGGGCTTCTTCCATGGGAGGCTGCCGGACGGGCATGGGTTAGGAGGAAATGTCCTCGAGTTTGCGGCCGCCGGTCTCGATCATCTGCGTTGCGGCAAGCGCGCCGATCACGGCGACGATCCCGAACATGATGAAGACCGACTTGATGCCCTGTGCGCCGACCATGTAGCCGACCGTCGTCGGACCGACAGCCGAGGCGATGCGCAGCCACGACGTCGCAAGGCCCGTTCCGACCGCGCGCATACGCGTCGGGTAGATTTCCGGCGTATAGAGGTAAAGCACGGCGTTGACGGAGCCGACGACGCCATAGGCAAGTGTTGCCAGCAGAATGAGTGACCAGAGGCTGTTCGCACCACCAGCGGCAAGCGCAGCCAGAAGAACGGCGCCGACAAGGAAAGAGACGACGGCCCAGGTGCGCCTCCCGATACGGTCGATACAAAAGGCGCAGGCAAGCAGGATGACGACCTGCGCGACATTGGTCATCGAGGCTGCCCTGAGCGCGCTGCCGAGTTCCAGCGAATAGACGGTGTGATAGAGTGTCGGCATCCAGTTGTTCAGGCTGTTGGCCACGAAGAACGAGCTTGCCCAGAGGATCCAGGCGACGATGGTGCGGACACGGAAGGTCGGCGACAGAAGTTCGCGCCAACGGTTTCGCACCCTGGGTGCAGCCTGGACCTGCCCCCCAAGCGCCAGGGTCGCTTCATTATAGGCGCGGTCGTCGAACGTGTAATTCGGATCCCTACGCCTCGCGCTGTCTTCCGCCTGGCGGATGATGTTTTCCGCCTCGTCGAGCCGGCCCTGACCGATCAGCCAGCGTGGCGATTCCGGCAGTCTGTAGAGCAGATAGGCGATCAGCAGGCCTGGAATACCGCCAAGCAGGAACAGTGATTTCCAGCCAAAGGCCGGGACGATCAATGTGCCGACCTGTCCCGTCACCATCAGCCCGACCGGAAAGATCAGCTCATAGAGCATGAAGTTGCGTCCGCGCCCCTTGGCGCGCAGGAGCTCGCTGATATAGGCGGCCGCAACGGGCATTTCGCCACCCACGCCGATGCCCTGGATCAAACGGCAAATGAACAGCATCTGGAAATTGCCGGCCAATATACAGGTGAGGCTCATGACCGACATCAGTGCAGTGGCGGATGCGGCCATGTGAACGCGGCCGAGCGTTTCCGCAAGGCGGCTGAAGAGAAGGGCGCCGACGAGCTGGCCAATATAACTTGCCGCGATCATCCAGCCGATCTGAGCTGGCGTCAGCGCCCAGAGATTGATCAGGATCGGCAGAACAAAGGCCAGCGAAAGCGCGTCAAAGGCGTCGAGGAATGTGGCGCTGCCCATGATGATACGCGCCCGACGATGCCAGGGTGTAAAGGGGATCGCTTCGAAACGCGCGGTCAAAGCCGCGGCGCGGCCAGCCAATCGCGTCTGCTGCGGGACGTCTTGTGAAACCTCGCCTGCGGCAGAGCCGGCAGCCAGCATGCTATTGCTATCGTGCATATCATCCTCCCAGATCAGCACGGTTAAACGGGCCGGCGGCACCCCCTGCCGCCAGCTTCGCCCTACTGGGCGGCAGCTTCAATCATCTTGCCGATCACTTCCGCGACAACATCGCTGCATTCAATCGGTGTCAGATGTCGGGCGCCCGGCAGGATCGTCAGGGACGCCCCGGGGATTGCCTCTGCAAGCTGGCGTGCACTCTCGACCGGTGTCGCATAGTCTTCTTCGCCGACAACGACGGAAACCGGGAAATGAAAGCCGGAAAGCGCATTGCGAAGATCGGCATCGCCGAGCATGATGCAGGTCGCCTCGTAGGCATCGAGATCGTTGCGGACAAAGATCTCCATCATCTCCTGGATCTTGCGCGGATTTTCCGCCCTGAAACGATCACCGAACCAGCGGGTCGCCTGGAAGGCAGCCATCGAGGCGAGGCCTTCGGCCCGCGCTTTCGCGGCCCGTACCCGCCATTCCTGAGGAGCCTTTTCCCCATACCAGGCCGTGGTATCGATGAGGGTCATTGCCGAAATTCGTTTTGGGTGGCGAGCAGCAAAAGCCTGCGTAATGCAGCCGCCCATGGAGCAGCCGGCAATGACCGCCCGCTCCCAGCCGGCCTTGTCCAGAACCTCAGCGACGTCATCGGCGTAGCGTTCGATTGCGTAGGAAAGGGGCGCGCGGCTGCTCCAGCCATGCCCCCGGCAGTCGATGCAGATGATCTCCGCCTGGCTCTGCAGGCCGGAGATGACGTCCGTCCA
This sequence comes from Rhizobium viscosum, assembly GCF_014873945.1. Taxonomy (NCBI): domain Bacteria; kingdom Pseudomonadati; phylum Pseudomonadota; class Alphaproteobacteria; order Hyphomicrobiales; family Rhizobiaceae; genus Rhizobium; species Rhizobium viscosum. The sequence continues at coordinate 2,235,582 of NZ_JADBEC010000002.1, forward strand.
GATGCTGCCGTCAAGGGCGAGCGAATGGATCAGCAGCAGGCGCGGTTTTCCGGGCGTGCCATATCGCCGGAAGGCGATCGTCGCTTCATCCGAGACGGTCACGAATTCGTAGTGACCGTCCATGTCACGGGTTTCTTGCTGCAACATCTGTTGTTCCAATCAGCCGGCCATGGCCAGATCGTTTTCACCGACGAGCGGTACGTTCCAGGCGTCATAACCATAGAGCCAGGTCGTATCGTCGTTGCCGCCGGACATCCACGTATTGGCGCTGGAGATTGCCTGAATGCGCGAGGTGCGCGGCTTGCGGTTCGCCTCGTAGCGGCGGAAAGCGCCTTCGATGTCGCCATTGTCGACGGCTTCGAGGCAGCGTGCGAGCACGGCAGCGTCCTCGATCGAGGTTGCCGCCCCCTGCGCCATATAAGGCGTCATCGGATGGCAGGCGTCCCCCAGAAGTGCCACACGGCCGTCGCTCCAGCGCGGCAGAGGTTCGCGCTCGAGAATTGCCCATTTGTGGCAATCCGGGCAGGCGTTGAGCACCATCTGCACTTCCGGATGGAAGCCTTCATAGGCGGCTCTCAATTCCTTGACATCGCCCTTTGCCGACCAGGATTCGGCAGTCATCCAGTCGGCAGACTCGGGAACGCTGGTGACGAAATAGAGCGAACTGCGGTCTGCCGCCGTATAGTAGATGACGATATGCCGGTCGACGCCCCACCATTTCGTTCGGGACGGCGCGATCTTGCCACCGTTCATCAGGCTGGCGTCGAAGACTGCGCGGTAGGCGATGCGCCCCTTGTGCAGCGGTGCGTCAGGACCGACGATGATTTCGCGCACCAGCGAGTGAACGCCATCAGCGGCGATGACCGCATCCGCTTCGACCTTGCTGCCATCGGCGAAGGAAAGGCTGACACCGCCGTTCTTCTGATCCAGGCCGACGAGTTTCTTGCCGAGATGGACGATTTCAGGCGGGAGCACCGAATAAAGCGCTTCGTGCAGGTCGGCACGATGCATGCAGAGGAACGGTGCGCCATAGAGGCTTTCGGGCATCGGCAGTTCACGCTTGATCTCGCCAGTGTCCCAGACGCGGTTGAGGTGGGAATAGGGTTCAAACGCAATCTTCTTGAGACGGTCTAGAACGCCGATGCCGCGCAGCACATGTGACGAATTGGGCAGCATCTGAATGCCGGCACCGACGCGTGCGAATTTCGGTGCCTGTTCGTAGACCTGGACGTCGATACCGACCTTGCGCAGCGTCGCCGCGGCGGCAAGCCCGCCCATACCGGCGCCAATGATTGCGATCTTCGGTTTGCTCTTGGCCATGTCATCTCCTCCGTGTGTCAGTCAAGTTGGGAGGAGCCTAGAAGCGTGACATCAGCATGTAAAATATTTATATTGTTCAACACTTAAACTCAAAAGGTTCTAGGCTATCCGATGGAGCTCAGGCATCTCAGATATTTCGTGGCCGTTGCCGAGGAGGGGAGCTTTAACCGCGCCGCCGAGCGTCTGCATATTCAACAGCCGCCCCTCGGTCAGCAGATCCGCGATCTTGAATATGAGCTCGGCGTTCAATTGTTCGACCGCTCTCCGCGCCGAGTTGCGCTGAACAGTTCGGGCGAACTCTTCCTGGAAGAGGCGCGCGATATCCTGAGAAGGGCACAATTGGCAGTCGACAATGTGCGGCGTTTCAATCAGGGTGAAAGCGGCCGGCTGTCGGTCGGTTTTACGAGCTCGGCTTCTTTACATGTGCTTGCGCCGCAGTTCCTCCAGCGGTTTCGCCAGGTCTTTCCGCTTGCCGAAATCGTGGTCGAGGAGAGCGAGACCTATGAGCTGATTCTGGCCCTCCAGCAGCAGCGCATCGACGTTGCGCTGCTGCACATCGATGCGAAGCGTTTTCCCGATCTGACGGCACGGGCTCTGTCCGAAGAGGACATGCTGGTCGCAGTCCCGCGCAGCCATCCCTATGCGGAGCCGGAAGATAAACCCATGACGCTCGATATGCTCCACGGCGTCGACATGGTCGTCTATCGGCGCACAGATGGGCCTGGCATATTCGAACGGCTTGCCGAAACCTTCCGTACTGCCGGTGTTGCACCGCGGATCGTCGATGAGGTTTCTCGGATCATCGCTGCCATCAATCTGGTGGCCGGTGGGCGCGGCCTGACGGTGGTGCCGGCGTCCATGCGGGTACTTCATCAGGAATCTGTGGTCTATCGGCCGCTATTGCCTGGCGAACTCCCACCCCTGCCGCTTTATGTCGCCCACCGTGCCGATGCGCGGCTTGCCCTCATCCGCAATTTCGTCGATCTGACGGAGAAGATTGCATTCAGCTCATCCGGGAGCGGTGAGGCTGGGCGAACAACGTAGCAGGTTTTAGGCCAATTCATCCTGCAGAGAGCGGCTGACAAGTGTCAGGACGTCGCTTTTCACACCGGGCGCTGCGGCGATCACAGGCCCGCCGGTCAAAAGGGTGCCCTTGCTGGGGAAGGCTTCAGTCCAGCCGCCGGCTTCGCGGATCATTAAGAGCCCGGCCATGCAGTCCCAGGCGTTGATATGCGGCTCATAATAGCCGGCGAGCCGGCCGCAGGCGACCTGCGCCAGCATGAGCGCGCCGGAGCCGTTGCGGATGAACATGCCGCCCGCCTCCAGCAGAAGTTGGATGAAGACTGACACCTGTTTCAGCGGAATGCGAAAATTGGCGCCGACACCGAGAAGCCCGGTGCCGATGCTGGTGGCCTTGTCGACGCTGATCGCCTTGCCATTCAGAAAGGCGCCTTCGCCTTTCCTCGCCACGAAAAGATCGCCCGATGTCGGTTGGCAGATAAGGCCGAGCACGGTCTCATCACCCTTCATGACGGCGATCGAGATGCACCACTGGTCGATGCCGTGCACGAAGCAGCTCGTACCATCGATGGGGTCTACGATCCAGAGGTAGCCCGAGGGACCTTCCGCCAGCCCTTCCTCCTCACCGAGCACGCCGTCATCAGGAAAGGCGACGGTGATGCGGTCACGGATCATTACCTCCACGGCCTTGTCGGCTTGGCTGACCACATCCTGGCCGTTCAGCTTGTGGCCAGTTTCCAATGATGAGAGATCGGAGAAGTAGGAGAGCGCCTTCCCGCCGCATCGAGGATCACGTCCCTGGCAAGGACGAAGCGGGCATCATCAGGAAATTCGCAATGCATGGGATACTTTCGAAGGGAATCAGGGTCTGAAGCTCTGGCGGATGATGAGTTCTGGAATGACCCGTTCATAGCCCGGCTGCAAGTCCGGATTTGCCAGGCGCCGTTCCATCAGTTCGACGGCGCGCATTGCCATGACGAGCGGGTCCTGGCGGAAGGTAGTTAGCTGATAGCTGAGCCAGGCCGCTTCGGGAACGTCGTCGAAACCGATGATGGCAACATCCTCCGGAATCCGCAGCTTCACCTCCTGTCGCGCGTAATCCATCAGCCCGAAGGCGATCTGGTCGTTGGCGCAATAGACGGCGTCGGGGCGTACAGAATTCGAAAACAGCGCCCGGCCTGCGGTGATGCCGCTCTCATAGTCCGAATCCGCGCCACGGCCGACGAAGACCTCCGCGCCGAGCCTTTCCGCCGTCGACAGAAAGGCACTTTCGCGCTCGATAATGCTCGGCGTACCGGTGTTGGAACCGGCAACCGCCAGCCTGCGCCGTCCGGTCTCGAAGAACACTGTCGCCGCCTTGCGGGAGGCCTCTGAATTGCCGGCGCGCACATGGTCTGCATCCGGTTCGGAACGGCCGATGACGATGAGCGGCTGGCCATTACGCTGGGCAAGCTCGAAGAATCTGGCAGGCGGCGAGCCCGACAGGATGATGATTGCCTCGGCGCGATGGCCGATCAGCATCTTCTGGGCGGCCAGCAATTCATCCTCGGTCTGGCCGGTGTTGATGAGGATCGGAATGCTGCCGCGCTGGATCAGGAATTTGGAAAGGGCGGCGGCGAGATGGGCGCGGAACCCGATCTCCGGTTTCGTGGCGACAATGCCGACGAGGCGGCTCTGATTAGCAAGCACGCCGCGCGCAAGATCGTTGACGTGGTAGCCAAGTTCCTGGGCCGCGCGCAGCACCTTCTCGCGCGTTGCAGGCGCAACGCTTGCTCCCGGCGTAAAGGTGCGCGACACGGCCGAGCGGGAAACGCCGGCAAGCTGCGCCACCTGTTCGGCGCTAACGAAGCGCATGCGCTCCTTCTTCTGTGCCTTGTCGTCATTCACCGGACCATCACTCATCGGTTTTCCCTCAACGCCCGGTGCGCGACAAAATATCCGCCTTCCAGAACCGCTCAACGATCAACATTGAAGACCGGTGCTCGATGAGCCGCGGAAGGACGGGTGATGCGATCTGGCAATCTCCACCAGCACATGATGTATAGAGAAGCGATGGCAGTAAGTTGACACCGGTCGCGCCGATGGTGCGGACGATGTTTTGTCGTTTCAGGAATTCATCCCCGTCCATTTTCACTGCCCATTGCACAGGTGCAATCATGTGGCACAGCCGTGCAATTGCCCAGGCCGACCACCTAACGGCGATTCTTTGCAGACGAATGACAGATGAGAGATTTTTCCGGCTGAGCAGAACGAGCCGCAACTGATACCGTCGGCAATTTCTGGCGAGTATAGCCGGGATTGCGGCTGCAATCCCGGCTGAGGGGGCGAGAGGCAGCGGCGATATCGGGGATCAGGTCAACGCCGCTTTAGTGCATCAAGTGATCGTCGAAGCCGTTAATCGCAGACCCGCACGGTTTCAGTATGATAGCCGCCGTCATAGCGGTTGCGGACATCACGATCCTCGTACCAGCACCGCGGCGGCGGCGGCCCTGCATCATAGTAGCGCGGGCCATCGACATAGCGAGGACCGCCGTTGACGATGGCGCCACCAATCAGGCCACCGACAACACCCGCTGCCAGGCCGCCGGCAATGGCACGGCCGGTATTGTCGTGGTGATGATGGTCGCGTGCGGCAGCAGGCTGAATAGCCGAGCCCACAAGGGCCGTCGCAATCAGCAGACTGCTAACAATTCTCTTCATAACATTCTCCTTAGTCGCAAATCGCCCCTATAGAACATGAAATGCTCCACGGCGGCGTTTGTTCGTTCAAATCTTGCACCTTTTGAGGCAAGCCCGCCAAGAAACGGCGCGTAAGGCCTCAATTTATATTTTGCACTGAAATCCTCAGCGCGAATTCGGCGGATCAAACGCGCAATCGCAACTGCCGGTATCAGGTCGCCGATTCCGTCACCGTTTCTTCCAGCACGTCCTCGGGAATATCGTCGAAGGAAGCGTAATTGAGGTTATAGAGCTTCGAGTAAAGCTTGCCGTTTTTCATGAGCTGCTGGTGATTGCCGCTTTCGACGATCTCGCCATTCTGCAGCACGATGATGCGATCGGCTTCGCGGATCGTTGCCAGACGGTGGGCGATGACGAGGCCGGTGCGGTTTTCGAGTAGCTTCACCAGCGCCTTCTGGATCAGCATTTCGGTATAGCTGTCGATATTGGCCGTCGCCTCGTCGAGCACGAGGATCTTGGCGTCGGCCACCAGAGCGCGGGCAAAGGAGAGAAGCTGGCGCTGGCCGAGCGAAAGATTGCCGCCACGCTCGCCGAGCATGCTGTCGTAGCCCTGGGGCAAGCGCATGATGAAATCATGCGCGCCGACGGCCTTGGCAGCCTCGATCACCTGCTCGCGGGTGGCTTCCGTCTTGTGATAGCGGATGTTTTCGAAAACCGTGCCCGTGAAGAGGAAGGGCTCCTGCAGCACCATGGCGATCTGCTGGCCAAGCGAATCCTGTGTCAGCTCGCGCACGTCATGGCCGCCGACGACGACCTGTCCCTGCTGCACCTCGTAGAAGCGGTGGATCAGCGACATGCAGCTCGATTTGCCTGAACCGGTCGGGCCGACAAGGGCGACCGTCTCGCCGGGATTGACCCTGAAGCTCACATGCTTGAGTACCGGATGCTTGGGATTATAGCCGAAGACGACATCGCGGAATTCGACGGAGCCGTCCATGTCGGGCGAGAGCACCTTGGCATCCGGCGCATCCTTGATTTCGATCGGCACGTCGAGCACGTCGGTTAGCCGCTGGCCCGAGGCCATGGCGCGCTGCATGACCGAATATTGGAGTGTCAGCGAGCGGATAGGGTCGAAGAAGCGCTGGATATAGAAGAGAAAGGCGACGAGCACACCGACGTCGAGCGCCTGATTCAACACGCGCGCACCGCCGACGACGATGACGAGCGCCATGGCGATGCCGGTCAGCGTATCGACGATCGGCACCATGATCTGCGCGTAACGGGCCGCGGTCAGATGCGTCAGCAGGTTGGCGTGCGCCTTGTCATCGTAAAGCGTGAAGTTGACCTCCTGCCGGTCCATGCTCTGGACGGCGCGCACGCCATGGATCGCTTCGGCAAGCGCGCCGTTCGCCACCGAGTTCGTCTCATGAGCCGCCATGAAGGATTTGCGGGCGAGTGGCAGCCAGAAAAGGCGCACGACGAAGAGCACAGGCAGCACGGACAGCGTCAGCAGGCCGAGTTTGAAATCGAGATAGAGCATCACGAAGACGATGCCGAAGAGCAGGAAGATATCGCCGACGGACAGCACGCAGGTTTCCAGAAATTCCTGCATCGAGTTGACGTCGCCCTGCAGGCGCGACATCAGCCGGCCGACCTCGGTCTTGTCCATGAAGGAGAGAGAGACGCGCTGGAGGTGGGAGAACATCGCCTTGCGAATATCGAAGAGCACGTTTTCCGCCACGCCGCCGACCAGCGTTTCCTGAAAATAACTGGCCCCGTAGTTGATGAGGATGGCAATCAGGAAGGCGACGATCGCTAAGGTCAGTGCTGAGCCGTTGTCGTCCGGCTGCATGCCATGGTCGATGGCGTAGCGGATGATCAGTGGAATGAGAAGCTGCATGCCGGTGAAGACCAGCACCGAAATCACCGACAGGATGACATCACGCCGGTAGGGATGCACGAAGGCCCAGATACGCTTGACGATATTGGAATCGAAGACCTTGCCGAAGATTTCCTCTTCGACACGCTGCGAGCCGACGACTGCCCTTGGCGGGCGTCTGCCATCCTCGCGAACGTCCGGACGCTCGGTTTCAAGTTCCTCGGCCATCTTGTTTCCTCCTGCGCCGGTTTCTTACGCGCTCAAAGCGTCGTCGCCCGGTCGCACCTGCAAATCGTAAAGTGCCCTGTATCGGCCGCCGAGCGCCAGGAGCTCGTCATGTGTGCCCTGCTCGACGATGCGGCCATCCTCGATGAAGAAAATCTTGTCGGCATGCATCAGCGAGCTCAGGCGATGGGCGACGATGATCGTCACGCGGTCGGCGGCATAGCGGCGCATGGCACTGCGGATGCGCTGCTCGGTTGCCGCATCGATTGCTGCAGTCGAATCGTCGAACACCATCACGGCAGGTTTGAGCATCAGCGCGCGGGCGATCGAAAGCCTTTGACGCTGGCCGCCGGAGAGCGATACGCCGCGTTCGCCGACAACCGTGCCGTAGCCGGTCGGCAGGCCGAGCACGTAGTTGTGCAACTGCGCGCTTTCGCTGGCGCGCTCAATGCGGCCTTCCTTGGCCCAAGGGTCGCCATAGGCGATATTGTTTTCGATCGTCGTGGTGAACAGGAAGGAATCCTGCTGCACGACGGCGACGGAGCGGCGCAGCGACTGAAGCGTGGCCTTACGGATATCCTGCCCGTCAATGGTGACCTTGCCGCCGGTCGTGTCATAAAAACGGGGGATCAGGTGGGCGAGCGTCGACTTGCCGCTGCCGGGCGGGCCGACGATGCCGATCGTCTCACCGCGCTTTGCCTCGAAGCTCACGTCGTGCAGTACTTCGTGCATCGGCGAGCTTGGATAGGCGAAGCTGACATTCTCGAAGCGCAGCGTGCCGTCCGTTACCTTCAACTCCTTCGCATCCGGCGCGTCGCGCACTGCGATTTCGAGATCCAGAAGGTCAAAGAGGCGCGTTCCGCAGGTCGAAGCACGGGCGAAGGCGTTGACCATCAGGCCAAGCTGGCGCACCGGCATCTGCAGGATGGTCATGAAAGTGAGGAACGAGGCCAGCGTACCAACGGTGATCTCGCCGGAGTGCACCTTGCCGCCGCCGACCCACAGCACCAGCCCCATGGCCACGAAGAAGGAAAAGGTCATGGCGCTGGTATTGATGACACGGATGCCGACACGCTGGTGGGCAAGTTCCAGCGCATTCTTCGAGGCTTCGTCGAACTTCGACAGCTCGTGGTCCTGGGCCGCAAAAGCGCGCACGACGCGGATGCCGCCGAGATTTTCCTCCATTATGCGCGTCAGCACCGACAACCGCTGCTGCAGGTCGAGCCAGGTGGCGCGCAGGCGAAGCTGGGTGACCGAGGAGCGCCAGCCGACAAAAGGCACGAAGGAAAGCGCCAGCAGGCCGAGCACGACGTCCGTGGTCAGAAGCATATAGGCGCCGATGCCGATCAGCATGGAAAGCAGGAAGACACGCACGAGGGCGGTCGAGAAATACATGCGCACGCCTTCCAGATCGAGCAGGCCGACCGTGATCAGATCGCCCGAATGCACGCTGTCATGGAAGGAGAAGGAGAGGCGCTGGATCTTTTCGTAGCAGGCGAGGCGCAGTTCGTAGCCCATGTGGTGGCCGACCGCTTCGCTGTAGTAGTTCTGGATCATCGTGAAGATGCCGCGCAGCACGCTGGCTCCGAGCAGCAGCAGCGCCGTTGTCAACAACGCGTCTTGCGCCTGCTGCCCGAGCGTGCCGCCATGAAGCGCCACCTGCGTATGGTCGACCGCCTGGCCGAGCAGGCGGGGGATCAGTAGCTGGAAGGTGGAGGCGATCAGGGTAGCGCCGATGGCAAGGCCGGCTTGCCAGGGATGCCGGAAGGCCATGACGGTGATACGGAACAGTGTGTAGAGGCCCTTGCCCCACCCTGCCGCGGTTGCAAGCGCCATCGAAGCCGAAGGCTTCGTCGCGCGTAGAGACGCATCGCTGCTCACGGTATTTTTTCCAATAGATGTGTGCTCGGACCAAGTGGCCCGGAAAGACGGCAAATCCATGAAGGGATTGATAGCACACCCACATTTGCCGATTCCGACAGGGGGTTCAAGTAAAGAATTCACCAGTTGGTTATTTTTACGTGAGCCTTCCTCGTGTTGGCCGGTAACGCTACCGTTAAGGCTTGCCGACTGCACGCAGCAGGCGCATTTTTCTGCCGGAAAACGAAAGTCCCGAAGCGGCGCATCGCCGGTAGAAATCCATGTGCCGGGCATGTATGGTCCGCTCGCCAACCAGCACGAAGAGGGCGTTCGATGTCATCCACGGTCCGGATCGCAAATCAGTTTCTCACTGTCGACGTTTCCTCGCTCGGCGCCGAAATGCAAGCGCTGACATCGAGCGACGGCGGCTCCTGGGTCTGGAACGGGGATGCCGCCTTTTGGACAGGTCGTTCGCCGATCCTGTTTCCAATGGTCGGCAAGGCGCCGAATGACATTCTAAAGGTTGACGGTCACAGCGCACCGATGGCCCAGCACGGCTTTGCCCGTCGCAGTGAATTTACGCTGGCATCCTCGTCCGAAGCGAGCTGCCGCTACGAGCTTGCCGCTTCGGAGGCCACGAAGGCGGTCTATCCCTTCGATTTCCTGCTGGCCGTCATCCATAGCGTTGAAGGCCGGGCTCTGACCGTTGCCGCCGAAGTCACCAACCGTGACAGCAGGCCGATGCCTTTCGGCCTCGGCTTCCATACGGCTTTCCGCTGGCCGCTGCCGGGTGCTGAGAACAAGCCGCATACCGTCACGCTGGACAATGGCGCGGAGCCGGCGCTCGTCAGGCTCGAGGGTGGTCTGATCTCGCCGAAGAAACTCGCTTCGCCCTTCAAGTCCGGCAGCCTGGTGGTCGACCATTCTATGTTCGAGCAGGATGCGATGATCTTCCCGGAAGGCGCAGGCCCTGGCCTGCGTTACGAGGCTGAAGGCGGTCCGTCCATGCATTTCAGCTTCGAAAACCTGCCCAACCTGGCGCTCTGGACCAAGCCCGGTGCTCCCTTTCTCTGCATCGAGCCCTGGCACGGCACGGCCGCCGAAAATGGCGGTCCGGACGATCTTGAGGGCCGCCCCTATACAAAGGTGCTTGCAGCCGGCGAAACGGCGCGATTTTCCTTCACCGCCGAAATCCTCGCATAGGCTGGACGCGTTTTCCGTTTTGGATCAGTGTGTTGGGCAGGTGGTAAAATAAACTTCTTGTCACCATGCGCTTTTCACGCTTTCATACACGACTAGCTTAATAGACTATGGGGTCGGCCGAGAATGCCTTCTCCAGCCTGTAATGGTTCCGAACGGAACCCGATTTGGCGGCGAACTTTTTGCATGGCCGCATGAACCTGCCCAACGCAGGGCTTCAGATGTTCTGCGTTGAAACCTTGATCGAGACACGTGCGGATGAGCCGCAAGGGAGTTGAGATGACGGTTCAGGGACTTTTTTCCGGCAAGGCGAATGCGGCGGCGCAGATTTCAGCCGTGCCGCGCATTGCGATCGTCGGCCGCGGCTTTTCCGGCATGATGATGGCGGTGGCGCTGATGCGCACCGTGCGCGCGCCATTCCACCTCCAGCTTTTCGATCCGAACTCCACGGTCAACGGCGGCCAGGCGTTGGCGTCAGCAAGGTCCTCGACTATCCTCAATACGCGTGTCCGTGATCTCTCCGTTTCGCTCGGCGATCCCGACGATTTCAACGACTGGCTCTGTAGCAACGCTGAATTCCGCGCCGCCGTGCCGGCAGCAATCCCCGGCTTCCGACAGATCTTCGTACCCAGGGAAATCTTCAGCGATTACGTCTACCAGCGCTTTTCCGAAGCACTCGCCGCTCGCCGGGACATCACCGTTCAGGTCTGCCATGATCCGGTCGTGGCAATCCGCAGGAGCCACGGCAGCCGATTTCTGCTTGAAAGCGCCAATCCCTCCAACCCGCTGTTCGATACCGTGATCCTCGCGACAGGCTACGGCCTGCCTCGACCTGAGGCCGAGGAGCAGGAGATTCCACCGGTGAGGGCACAGCGCCTCGTCGCTCGGCCGCATACGGTTCTGCTCGGCAGCGGTATCAGGGTCGTGGACCAATTGCTGCAGCTTCGCGATGCCGGTTATACCGGCCAGGTAACGATTATTTCGCGGCACGGTTTCCTGCCGCAGAGTCATACGCCGAACTCCGCCGATCCGGTTTTCCCGGCCGAGGCGTTACCGCAAAGCCTGCCTGACATCGTCAGCTTTATCCGCCAAGCCTGCCGCGAAGCGGAAGAGGACGGGCGAAGCTGGCAGTCGGTCATGAACGGCCTTCGCAGGCATGCCCGTTCGCTCTGGCGATCGCTGCCGGCGCGCCAGAAGCGTCAGTTCAACCGGCATCTGCGGGCGATCTACGACAGTCACCGCAACCGCCTGCCGGAGGCGATGCATCTGCGCCTCAAGCAGGAGCTTGCCGAGGGCCGTACTGTGCTCAGGCGCGGCCGCGCCGGGCGTCGAGGTCTCAGCGGCCTGTTCTTCACGCCGGCCGGTTCGTCGAGCGAAGAAGTCATCCATGCCGAACGCATCATCGATTGTCGCTGCCATGCGCCCGATCTTTCCGCCCCTTTGATTCAGAGCTTGCTCGCGGCGCGTCTTGCCATGCCTGACGAGCTTGCGCTTGGATTGGCGGTCAACGCCCGTGGCGAAACATTTCTGGATGATGGCTCTTCGATCGATGGACTTTTTGCCGTCGGCCCGCTCGGTCTCGGCAGCCTGCCGGATATCGATCTCGTGCCCGAAATCGTCACGCAGGCCTACGCTGCATCCGAGCGGATTGCAGAACGCTTCTACCCACAAAGCCAGGCCGTCTGACGGAAAATCGTCGTTTCCTTTGGAACCATCAGCCCGAGCCGGCGTTAAATTGCGCTGGTGAATCGTTTAGAGGGGCAGATGGAAGCCGTTGATCGATATGACGCGTCTCTTCGAGGCGAAGGGCGTTTCCGCCTCCTTGTCGATGCGATCACCGACTATGCGATTTATATGCTGAGCCCTGAAGGTTATGTGACCAGCTGGAATTCGGGCGCCCAGCGTTTCAAGGGCTATCGCGCTTCGGAGATTCTCGGTCAGCATTTTTCTAGGTTTTATCTGGATGCTGATCGAGAGGCTGGATTGCCCGCCCGCGCGCTGAAGATTGCCGCGACGGAAGGGCGCTTCGAGGGGGAAGGCTGGAGGCAGCGCAAGGACGGTACACGCTTCTGGGCGCATGTGATCATCGATCCGATCCGCGATGCTTCCGGTGAACTGATCGGCTTTGCCAAGATTACTCGCGACCTGACGGAGCGCAAGGCAGCCGAGAACGCATTGAAGCGCAGCGAGGAACAGTTCCGTCTGCTCGTTCAAGGCGTCTCCGATTATGCCATCTACATGCTCGATCCCGAGGGTAACGTGGCGAGTTGGAATTCCGGAGCCGAGCGCATCAAGGGTTACGCGTCGGAAGAGATCATCGGCCGGCACTTCTCCACCTTTTACACCGACGAAGAACGCCTTGGCGGATTGCCGCAGCGAGCGCTGGCCACCGCCAGCCGCGACGGGCGCTTCGAACGGGAGGGCTGGCGGGTGCGAAAGGACGGCTCGCGCTTCTGGGCTCATATCGTCATCGACGTGATCAAGGACGATTTCGGCGAAATTATCGGTTTTGCCAAGATTACCCGCGACATTACCGAGAAGATGGAGACACAGCGTGCGCTGGAGCGAACTCGCGAAGAACTTTTCCAGGCGCAGAAGATGGAAGCGATTGGCCAATTGACCGGCGGTATCGCGCACGATTTCAACAACCTGCTCATGGCGGTACTGGGCAGCCTCGAAATCCTCAAGAAACGCATGCCGCAAGACCTCGCTTTGTCGCCGCTTGTCGACAACGCGATACTCGGCGCGCAGCGCGGTGCGGCGTTGACTCAGCGCATGCTCGCCTTTTCCCGCCGCCAGGAGCTGCAGGTCGAAAGGATCGATGTTTCCGAGCTTTTGCGCGGCATGATGGACATGGTCTCACGTTCCCTTGGCCCGATCGCCTCGCTTGAAACCGAATTTCCCGAGAACCTGCCGACGATCGCTACCGACCCGAACCAGCTGGAGACGGCGGTCCTCAACCTCGTCGTCAATGCCCGCGATGCCATGCCTGGCGGCGGGCTCATTAGGATCAAAGCCACGGAGGAAGTCGTGTCTGGTGGTGATGCCATGCCGGCGGGCCACTATGTCCGGCTCGCCGTTACCGATCATGGTGAGGGCATGGACGAAGAGACGCTGAAACAGGCGGTGACTCCGTTCTTCACGACCAAGGGGGTCGGCAAGGGAACGGGTCTCGGCCTTTCCATGGTGCAGGGGCTCGCTGGCCAGTCCGGCGGCAGGCTCATACTGAAAAGCAGGCTCGGTGAAGGCACGACAGCCGAACTGTGGTTTCCTCTCACAGGAGCCGAAAACACTGTTGAAGAACCCGAACAATCCGTGCCCGAAGCTGCAAGCTCACGGCCGCTGCGCATTCTTGCCGTCGATGATGACGGGCTGGTCCTGATGAACACCGTGCTGATGTTGGAAGATCTCGGCCACACTGTGATCGAGGCGATGGCCGGCGCGCAAGCGCTCGACATTCTCCGCAATGAGAACGTCGATCTCGTTATCTCCGATCATGCCATGCCGCGCATGACAGGCTCGCAGCTAGCGCTCGCAATCCGCAGCGAGTGGCCGGAGATGCCGATCATCCTCGCGACTGGTTTTGCCGAGATTCCTGAGGGTTCCGGCATCATCGATATACCGCGCCTGGGCAAACCTTTCTCCCAGGCGCAGCTTGCGGAGGCGATCAGCCGCGTCGCCCAATAGATCTCTCGTCAAGAGATTCTGCGAAGCCTGACTTCGTTCCGCACAATATAGACGAGCAGGCCCGCCACCATGATCGCCAGCACATACCAAGTGATCGCATAGACAAGGTGGTTGTTCGGGAAGTCGAGGACTGTCAGCCCTCCCACTGGCAAGCCGCCGGCATTGGGTGTCGCGTCAGCGTCGATGAAGAAGGGGGCAACGTCCACAATACCACGCTTTTCGGCGATGGCTGAGACATCGCGCGAATACCAGCGGTCGGCAGCCGGATCATTGGAGCGCAGCAAGATGCCCTTCGGCTCGGTCATGCGCATCAGCCCCGTGACGGTTGTCAGCCCGGTGATCTGACTTTGCGATTGTGAGGCCGGGGCGCGACGGTCGGTCGGTACGAAGCCGCGATTGATCGATATCGCGCTGCCGTCCGCGAGCCTGAGGGGTGTCATCACCCAGTAGCCGGCGCCGAGCGCAGTTGATGCGGCGACCAGCGTTTCCTTGTCGTTTTCGAAGGTGCCTGTTGCGGTCACTCGCCGGTATTCGTCATCGGCGGTATTGACCTTACCCCAGTTGGCGCGAGTCGGCGGGGTGACGGGCTCGGCGTGAACGCGCGCATCGACGCGGGCGATCAGATCGAGCTTCCAGGAGAGTCGATAGACCTGCCAGGTGCCGAGCGCGATCAAGGCGGCGACGAGGGCGAGAAGGCCGATGCCAAGAATCGCAAGCGTGACGGCCGAACGCGGCCTGTCCTGTTGGTCGGAAGAGATATCGGTCATAGATAAACCGCAACGGGCGGCGTTGCCGCCGCCCATTCCCCAGCCTTTATGGCATGTTCTTCATCATTTCAGGGCTCATCGGCATCATGTTCGTATTCAGATGATACATGACCCAGAGCGAACCCGAGAGAGCGATCGCGACGATGATGATCGTGAAGATCAGCGCCATGATCGTCCAGCCGCCTTCCGACTTCGTGTTCATGTGCAGGAAGAAGATCATGTGAACGACGATCTGGACGGCGCCGAGCACCATCACGAAGATGGCGGTCACGACATGATTATCGAAGACCTCTCCCATGACCAGCCAGAAGGGGATGGCAGTCAGGATGACGGACAGAATAAAGCCCGTCACGTAGCTCTTGAAACTGCCGTGACCGGCCTGATGCCCATGGCTGTGGCCGTGGTGAGCCTCGTGGGCATCCTCATGTGCGGGTGCTTGCGAACTCATCCGAGAACTCCCATCAGGTAAACGAAGGAAAAGACGCCGATCCAGACGACATCGAGGAAGTGCCAGAACATGGAAAGGCACATCAGGCGGCGGCGGTTGGCTTCATGCAGGCCATGCATGGAAACCTGCACCATAAGCGTGATCAGCCAGATGATGCCGAAGGTGACGTGCAGACCGTGCGTACCGACCAGCGTGAAGAAAGACGACAGGAAGGCGCTGCGCTGCGGACCGGCGCCCTCGTGGATGAGGTGTACGAACTCGTAAAGCTCGAGGCCGAGGAAGGCCGCGCCGAAAAGGCCGGTCACTGCCAGCCAGAACAGCGTTTCCGCCTTTGCGTTTCGCTCCATCTGCAGCATCGCAAAACCATAGGTGATGGAGGAAAGCAGCAGCATCGAGGTGTTGATGGCAACCAGCGGCAGATCGAACAGATCAGCCGGCGACGGACCGGCCGCATAGCTGCGGCCGAGCACGGCATGGGTGGCAAACAACACCGAGAAGATCAGGCTGTCGCTCATCAGATAGAGCCAGAAGCCCAGATTGGTGCTGTTTTCCGGATGATGGTCTTCCGTGAGATAGAATTCAGGCTTTTCGGCCGTGTCGATAGTATGATCGCTCATGGTCTCTTACACCTGTTCGGCAAGCAGCCGTGTGCGCTTGCCTTCCGTTTCGTTGACTTCATCCGCGGGAATGTAGAAGTCACGCTTGTAGTTGAAGGTATGGCCGATCGCGACGACGAGCAGGGCGACGGCGGAGACGACGACGAGCCACCACATGTACCAGATCAGGCCGAAGGCGAGCGCGACGCTGATGGCGGACAGAATCGCGCCGGTACCGGTATTCTTCGGCATGTGGATCGGCTTGAAGCCGCCGAGCGGACGCTCGTAGCCACGGTTCTTCATGTCGTACCAGCTGTCGTGATCGTGCACGACCGGCGTGAAGGCGAAGTTGTAATCCGGCGGCGGCGAGGAGGTCGACCATTCCAGCGTGCGGCCATCCCACGGATCGCCGCTATCGTCGCGCAGTTCCTCACGCTTCATGAAGGAGACGACGATCTGGATCAGGAAGGACGCGATGCCAAGCGCGATCAGGCCGACGCCGAAGGCGGCGATGATGAACCAGATCTGCAGCGACGGATCGTCGAACTGGCTCATGCGGCGGGTGACGCCCATCAGGCCGAGCACGTAGAGCGGCATGAAGGCGAACCAGAAGCCGATCTGCCAGAACCAGAAGCTCATCTTGCCCCAGAAGGGATCGAGCTTGAAGCCGAAAGCCTTGGGGAACCAGTAGTTCACCCCGGCGAACATGCCGAAGAGAACGCCCCCGATGATCACGTTGTGAAAGTGGGCGATCAGGAATAGCGAGTTATGCAGCACGAAGTCGGCCGGCGGGACGGCAAGCATGACGCCGGTCATGCCGCCGATGACGAAGGTCACCATGAAGCCGACCGTCCACAGCATCGGCACTTCGTAGCGGATACGGCCACGATACATGGTGAAGAGCCAATTGAACATCTTCGCCCCCGTCGGGATCGAGATGATCATCGTAGTGATGCCGAAGAAGGAGTTGACGGAAGCGCCCGAACCCATCGTGAAGAAGTGGTGCAGCCAGACGAGATAGGACAGGATCATGATCACGCAGGTAGCATAGACCATCGAAGCGTAGCCGAAGAGGCGCTTGCCGGAGAAGGTCGCAACCACTTCCGAGAAGATGCCGAAGGCCGGCAGCACGAGGATGTAGACTTCCGGGTGGCCCCAGATCCAGATGAGGTTGACATACATCATCGGATTGCCGCCGAGGTCGTTCGTGAAGAAGTTCGTGCCGGCATAGCGGTCGAGCGACAGGAGAGCGAGCGTTGCTGTCAGGATCGGGAATGAAGCGACGATCAGGATGTTGGTGCAGAGCGCCGTCCAGGTGAAGACCGGCATCTTCATGAAGGTCATGCCCGGAGCACGCATCTTCACGATGGTAGCGATCAGGTTGATGCCTGACAGTGTTGTGCCGACACCAGCGACCTGCAGGCCCCAGATATAATAATCGACGCCGACTCCAGGACTATAGGCGGCACCCGACAGCGGCGGATAAGCGAGCCAGCCGGTCTGGGCGAATTCGCCGATGAAGAGCGAGATCATGATGATGATCGCGCCCGCCGTCGTCATCCAGAACGAGAAGTTGTTCAGGAACGGGAAGGAAACGTCGCGGGCACCGATCTGCAGCGGCACCACGAAGTTCATGAGGCCGGTGACAAAGGGCATCGCCACGAAGAAGATCATGATGACGCCGTGGGCGGTGAAGATCTGGTCGTAATGGTGCGGCGGCAGCGGGCCTTCATTGCCATTGAAGGCAATCGCCTGCTGCACGCGCATCAGGATGGCATCAGAGAAGCCGCGCAAAAGCATGATGACGGCCAGGATCACATACATGATGCCGATCTTCTTGTGATCGACGCTGCAGATCCAGTCGCGCCAGAGCGAACCCCAGAACTTGAAATAGGTGATGATGCCAAGCACTGCGATGGCGCCAATGACGACGCCGATGAAGGTCACGACCAGGATCGGCTCGTGATAGGGGATCGCATCGAGGGTCAACCGGCCGAAGATGAACTTCAGGAGGTCAGGATTGGAAAACATGGAACAACCCGTTCATTATGTCTTGCGACGCAAAGCGCCAGGTTAATTGTTATTGTTGAGCTGTGCCGGCGCCGGATCGCCGCCATTGCCCGAGCCGGGCATCGAATGACCCTCATGCTGCATGTCCATTCCGGGCATGTTCTGCATGCTGTTGCCATCAGTGCTTTCGGCCGGCTCGCTGCGTGCGGGTGCGCCCGTTGCAGGCACGGTGGCCGCAGGCGCGACGATCCCTTCGTCCGCATGGCGATTGTCGTAGGTCAGCTTTTCGCGGTTTTCTTCGCTTTCCTTGCCGCCGCCGCCCATCATGTCGATGTGCATCATCTCGCTCGCGCACATCTTGCCGGGCGTGGCGCACATATTGAGGATCGCGTCGTAAAGATCGGCATCGGCGCCGGCATAATAGCGCACCGGTTCCTTCTCGCTCGGCTTTTCGAGCTTCAGATAGGCGTCGCGATTGAGCATCGTGCCGCGCTGTTTGACCTGCGCCACCCAGGCGTCGAAGCCCTGCTGGTTCAGGCCGTGGAACTTGAAGCGCATGTGCGAGAAGCCTTCGCCGCTGTAATTTGCGGAGAAGCCGTCATACTCGCCTTCCTTGTTGATGACGGCATGCAGTCTCGTCTGCATGCCGGGCATGGCATAGACCTGGCCGGCAAGGGCGGGGATGAAGAAGGAATTCATCACCGAGGAGGCGGTGATCTTGAAGTCGATCGGCACGTCGACAGGAGCTGCGAGCTCATTGACCGTCGCAATGCCGAGATCGGGATAGAAGAATAGCCATTTCCAGTCGAGCGCCACGACCTCGACGGTCAACGGCTTCGTATCTGCCGGAATGGCACGGTCCGCATCGATACGGTCGAGCGGGCGGTAGGGATCGAGCTTGTGCGTGGAAATCCAGGTGACGGCGCCAAGCGCGATAATGATGGCGAGCGGCGCCGACCAGATCACGATTTCGAGGCGCGTGGAATGATGCCATTCGGGCGCGTAGTCCGCGGCCGTATTGGAGCGCCGGTAGCGCCAGGCGAAAAACAGTGTGAGGAAGATCACCGGAATGATGATCAGCAGCATTAGCACCGTGGAGACGATGATGAGGTCACGCTGTTGGGTGGCGATATCGCCCGAAGGCGACATGACCACCATGTTGCATCCTGCCAAAAAAAACAGCGGCAAGATTAATAGAAGGCGGGAAAACTTCTGCAGTTTTGGCACGTCTCTAAGCTCTTTTTGTTTCGTTCGATTGCCGACTAAAGCACTGGCACGAGCAGCGATATGAGGTCTTTGGTCGCAGTGCAACATGCATTTTGCACCGCGGGAGAAGTCAGCTTCCACGGCGCCCACAAAATCCTGATAGAAGTGAGAAGGAATTTTTCCGGCGCCGCCTCGTGTATAGCTGAAAAGCGTGGCCTTGCCCAATAAAACTCTGGAATAGGTTGGCATAGGTATCACGCGATTTTTCCATCGCATCGATTTTTGAGAATTCGGCGTCAACTATTTGCGCAACAAGGACTTGATAAGCTGCAAATATGGAACAAGATCAGCTTGAGGTGCTTTGTAAAAAGCACCTTAAACGAGGGAGGCGTTTCATATGGCTACTGCCACACATTTAGGACCATCATCTTCATCGCTGGAGCGGGATGCACGGCGCATTCACGGTGACAAGCCGGTTTCGCCCGGCAGCATCGCGATCGGCGTGGTGATCGGTCGCATGTCGGAGTTTTTTGATTTCTTTGTTTACGGCCTCGCATCCGTTCTCGTCTTTCCGCAGCTCGTCTTTCCCTTCGCGCCGGATCGGTTGACGGCCACGCTCTATTCTTTCGCGATTTTCTCGCTGGCCTTCCTTGCCCGTCCCGTCGGCTCCGTCGTCTTCATGACGATCGACCGCTTGTACGGGCGTGGCACCAAGCTCACCATCGCGCTCATCCTGCTCGGCGGCTCGACGGCATCGATTGCCTTCCTGCCGGGCTATGATGAAATCGGCTACTGGTCGATTGCGCTATTGGCGCTCTTCCGGCTCGGGCAGGGCTTTGCGCTCGGTGGTGCCTGGGATGGCCTTGCATCGCTGCTTGCTCTCAATGCGCCGCCGAATCATCGTGGCTGGTATGCAATGATCCCGCAGCTCGGCGCACCGATCGGCTTTGCGCTGGCGAGCATCCTGTTCGGTTACTTCGTCGCCAACCTCTCCCCGGAAGACTTCCTCTCATGGGGCTGGCGTTATCCGTTCTTCGTCGCCTTCGCGATCAACGTCGTCGCGCTCTTTGCCCGTCTTCGGCTTGTCATGACCAAGGATTTCGGCACGCTCTTGGAGCAGCATGAGCTTGAAGCAGCACCAATCCTCGACGTGCTACGGGTCCACGGCCGCGATATCCTGATCGGCGCTTTCGTGCCGCTTGCAAGCTTTGCCATGTTCCACCTCGTCACCATCTTCCCGCTCGGCTGGATGAGCCTTTACGGCAACCAGCCGATCGGCGCCTTCATGGTGGTACAGGTCATCGGCGCCATGGTCGGCTTCGTTGCCATCATTGCCTCTGGCATCATCGCCGATCGCATCGGCCGGCGTAAGCAACTTGCGATCTGCGCTGTGCTGATTGCGATCTTCAGCTTCATCGGCCCGTTCCTGATCGGCGCCGGCAACAGCGGTCATGACGCCTTCGTCATCATCGGCTTCGGCGTGCTCGGCCTTTCCTTCGGCCAGGCGACCGGCTCCATCTCGTCGCGCTTCGGCCGCGGCTATCGCTACACCGGTGCGGCCTTCACCTCCGACCTCGCCTGGCTGATCGGCGCCGGCTTCGCACCGCTGGTGGCGCTCAGCCTGTCAAGCCAGTTCGGCCTGACCTTCGTTGGCTACTACCTGCTCTCAGGTGCGATCTGCACGTTGGCGGCTCTTGCTTTCAGCAGGGCGCTGGAGCAGCGTGAGTAGCGCATAAGACATAACAAAAAGGCCCGCCTGGTTTCCCAGGCGGGCCTTTTTGTTTGGGATCTATTTCGGGCTTTACTGTGCCATCTGCGGCTGCTTGGCAGCGCGCGCGGCGGTCAGTTCGGCAGTCGTGTGGTTGAGACGGTCGGCGAGCACGCGCATGATCTCCACGGCCATTTCCGGAAAATCGCTCAGGAGCTTGAGGAAATGTTCCTTGCTGATGCGCAGGACTTCGAGCGGTGAGGTGGCGCGCACGGTCGCGGTGCGCGATACGTCGCAGAGAATGGCAATTTCGCCGACGATGGAATTGACCTCGACATCGGCGACCTTAATTTCGCCGGCAGGCGAAGAAACGATGATATCGGCCGTGCCTGACAATACGACATAGGCGGCGTCGCCGACATCACCCTGACGGAACAGGTTCTGGCCGGCGTGGTAGGTCATACGGTCGGAGGTGAAGGCCAAGAGCTTGAGTTTCGCTGGTGCGATCCTCGAGAAGATCGGCACCCGCCGCAGCATTTCGACTTCATCTCTCAACAGCATGAGCGTTACAACTCCCTGCCGCATGGTCCTTGATCATGCGCTAAAAACCAATTCCAAGCGCCTTGCGGGCGCCGTCTCTGCCGCCCCAATAGAATATTACGATAACAGTTCCTTGAACATACCGTTTTTCTCGGAAAGTTCCGGATAGTTGCCCGCTTCGGCAAGATCGCCGCGATCGAAGAGCAGAATGCGATCGAAGATTTCCGCAAGCTTGGCGTTGGACAACACCCAGATGATCGCCGGGCGCTTGCCTTCCTCGTGCAGGCCTTCGATGATGTTGTGGGTGATCTGGTCCTGGATGCGCTGGTCGAGCGCCGGGATCGGTCGGTTGAAGATGAAGTAGTCGGAGCGCTTGAGCAGAGCGCGGGCGAGATTGAGCTTCTGCCGCTGGACGCCGGTCAGGCGCTTGCCGCCAGAGCCGACATCAAATTCGAGGCCGATCGACAATACGTCGTCATAGAGATCGAGCGCATCGAACAGTTCACCCATGATGAGGCGTATACGGTCGGAGGCATCGGCTTGCTGATAGGCGATGCGGCCGAACAGCACATTGTCCATCAGGCTCGCGGAGGCCGTGAAGCGGCTGATGTCGTAACGTTCGATCAGCTCGGCGAGATCATCAGGGATGTTCTGGTGAAACTGCTTGCGGGCACTGACGATCTTATCCATCAGCGCCTGCGTCAAGAGACCGAAGCGGTGCCGTGGTTCGATATAGGCGAAGCTCAGGCGGATGATGCTTGCTCGGTCTTCCGGCGTCGCATCCTCGAAGCGCTTGCCCTGCAGCTTCTGCAGCAGCGCCTGGTAGGTCGGAATGTCGTCCGCCGTCATGAAGGTGAGCTGCTGGAAGAAGGGATGGTCCGGCGGCAGGTCGTGGAAGAGTTCCACTGCGTTCTCGGCGATTTCCAGGCCCATGGCATAGAGATCGGTGCTGAGCCCGGTGTCGCGGAAGAGCTGTTGGAAATAGGGGTGGCCGGCAAGCCGGCGGTTGTTCATCAGCGGCCGCTTCATCGTGCCGAAGAGCAGGTTTTCGCCGACGGTCGCCTGTGTGTTGTAAGCGTCGAAATCGAAGGGCACGACGATGGCGTCGAGGTTTTCCTCGGCAAGCCGCTCGCGCAGCGACGTCCGAAGCTTGACGATATGGCTGCCGAGGGCAGTATGAATCTCGGTATTGACGGTGGAGCGCAGCGCCAGATCCAGAATGTCCTGAGACATCATGACGGCGTCGAGCACCGGCCGGATCGCCTTCAGCAGGTCTTCAGGCCCTTTTGCGCCGGCGGCATCGTAGTCGACCCAGTCGCTGTTGAGATCAAGCGTCGGGTTGCCTGCTTTCTGCGATTCCGCCACATGCCATTTATATTCCTGCGCAGCCTTGCCGTCATATTCGGGCTCTTTCAGCGGAGCATGCTTGAGGCCGTAGACCAGATTGTCGCGGAGCGTGCCGTGGAAGAAATAGCTGTCGGCGGACGCATAGGAGATGCGCCGGCCAGTGATCGATTCCGGCAGATCCAGCAGGTCCTGTCCGTCGATGGTGATGCGGCCGGAATCCGGCCAGACGAGACGGCCGAGCGCTTCGGCGAAGGCTTCTGCACCACTGCCGTTCGGCCCGACGATCGCAACCGTCTCGTTCGGCTTGATCTCGACCGAGACGTGGTCGACGAGGCGCGCACCGCTGTCATCACTGACAGAGAGGTTTGTGACGACGAAAGCACTCGTCAGGGGCGCCACCGGCGTGGTGGCCAGCTCCTGGATGCGGCTGTCGATCAGCGGCTCGACGTTGAACTGCTCGTAAACCTGCGCATATTTGACCTGCACGTCCTGACGCATCTGGTCCCAGTCGATCAGCTCTTTCAGCGGGCCGGGCAGGTCCTTGTAGGCGGAAATGACGGCGACGAGCTGGCCGATGTCGAGCCGGCCCTGCAGCGCCAGATAACCGCCGATCGCGTAGAAAAGGAAGGGTGTGACCTGGGCGAGGAAGTTGTTGATGAACTTGACCAGGAATTTCCACTGATAAAGGTCGTAGCGGATCGAGAAGATACGGCCGAGGCGGGTTGCAATATCGGCGCGCTCGAAATTGGAGGTGTCGTTGCCGTGGATCGTGCCGATACCATCGACGATCTCGCCGACGCGGCCCGAAAGTTCGCGGGCTGTCAGTTGGCGCTGGCGGCCGAGCTCGAGCAGGCGCTTGCGCATGCGGGGAATGACGACCGCCTGCACGCCGACGATGGCAGCCGCGATCATGCCGAGCCAGAAATTCTGGATGATGATGAAGGCAAGCGCGGTGATCGCCTGGCCGCCGAGCAGGGCGGGCGAGACGAAGGCGTCGCCCGTGAAGCCGCCCATCGGCTCCACCTCGTCCTTGATCATCGTGGCGATTTCGGCCGATTTCACCCGCTTGAAATGGGCAGGCGGGAAGCGCAGCACACGATCGATGAGCTCGAAGCGGATGCGGCGCAGCATGCGTTCGCCGAGCCGGCCCTTATAGGTATTGATATAGAACTTGAAGAGGCCGTTCAGCACCACCAACGCCAGGAAGACGAGGCTCAATGCCATCAGCATCTGAAAGCGGTTGAGCTCCAGGCCCTTGAAGAATTCGACATGACCGATCAGCGGGATGTCGTAGGCGATGTGCATGAAGGTCTGCCGCGCACCTGGCCCTTCGAAGCCGTCCCCCTGAATAGGTCCGTTGACGATCTGCTTCGGCAGGTCGAAGGACAGGAAGTAGGGCACCATGGAGGCTGCGACGACCAGCAGAATCCAGAGCTGCTGCAGCCGCGTGTTCTTCCAGATGTAGCGCGCGAGGCTTTTTTCCATGGCTAACCGTCAGACTGTGGGAAAAGTCCGGACAGCGATCCTGATGCTGGGAAAGGGGGAATCTCCGAGTACAGGACCATGCAGTCAGACCGCCGATATCGCAACGAAAACAAGGCGGAGCGGACTGATGTCGAAACGCCGATTCTCGCCGGAAATTTTCTTATATCACATGAATTTTAGAATAGGCGAGGGTTTCAGCCGATCATTGAACGAATGATGGCTGCACTTTTTACGGCACCGTCGAGATCGAGGGAAACGGCCGGACGCGGTGGGGCGGCAAGCGCCCGTTCGACCGCTGTTTTGACATCGTCGAGGGTCAGCCCCTGTTCCGGTAGGATTTCAGCAAGGCCGAGCGCCTGCAACCGTTCGGCGCGCACGGTCTGTTCCGTTTCACCGGCGGCCACGAAGGGGATGAGGATTGAGCGGCATTGGGTGCGCAGGAGATCGCCCACCGTATTGTAGCCGGCCTGCGAGATCGAGACTTTGGCGCCGCGCAGGAGCGAGGGGAAATCCTTGCGGAACCGTACCAGCGTGACATTGGCGGGCGCATCTTCCAACAATGCTGAAAAATCGGCTGCGGGAAGGTTGGGGCCGGCAATCAGCAGCCAGCTGATATCGGCAGGCATGTGTGCGGCCGCGTCGCGCGCGGCGCGGATTAGTTCCAGCCCGACGGCGCCGCCGCCGGCCGAAGCGATGATGTCGAATGTCTCGGATGGCGCGGGTGCGGGCGACGGAGCAACGAGACCGGTATAGCGCAGCCGATCGGCGATCTCAGCCGTCAGCGGGAAAGTATCCTCCAGACGCACGAAGTCAGGATCGCCGTGGACGAGCACGGCGTCGAAATGGTCCTTGATGAGCTTGACGGTTTCCTCGTCGCGGCCGGGCTTGCGGTTTTCCTGCAGGATGTCGCGCACGGAACTCAAAAGCTTCGGGCGTGGACTGGCCTTTTCGATCGCCTCGAGCAGCGGCAGCAGTTCGAAGCGCATCTGCCGGCGCCCGAAGGGAAAAGCCTCGATGATGACAACGTCAGGCTTTTCTTCGTCGAAGGCTCTGAGAAGCAGGTCGCGGCGATTGGAGAGGAATTCCTCGCCGGCTGGCCTCCCATCGGCATCGGCAAGGCCGGTAAAGCCGATATTGCTGGCGACGACCGGCGGCAATTCGACCGTTCTGACACCCTCGCCCGGAAAGCCCGGTACCGGCAGGCCGCCGGTAACGACCGTTACCTCGAAACCATCCTTCACCAGTGCATTGGCGATACGGCTCGCACGGGCAATATGGCCGATGCCGAGCAGGTGCTGGACATAGAAGAAGATGCGGGGAGCCGTCATGAGGCCTTCTGCCATTCGGCCTCGAACAGGCCGCTCAACTGCCGGATGCTGGAGTGATAATCGAAATGGTCGCGCACGCGCTCCTCGGCCGCGTCGCCCAGCCGTTTGCGCAGACCGGGGTCGCGGATCGCCGCCTCAAGTGCTTTTGCAAGAGCTGCCGGATCTTCAGGCGGCACGACCAGACCATTCTCACCGTTGCTCAACAATTCCGGTACACCTGAGACATTGGTGGAAAGGCAGACGAGCCGCTGACTGGAGGCTTCAACCAACACATTGGGCAGTCCGTCACGGTCGCCATTGGCGGCGATGCGGCAGGCAAGCGCGAAGAGATCGGCGCGGCGATAATGCTCAAGCACATCTTCCTGCGCCAGCGCGCCTTTCCAGGTGATGCGCTCGGCAAGGCCGAGTTCAGCCGCAAGTTTCTTCAGCTTCGAAAGCTCTTCGCCGCCGCCGATATGGTCCATCCGCCAATTCAGTTCTTTCGGCAGCAGGGCAAGGGCGCGCAGCAGTACGTCATAACCCTTCTTTTCCACTGCGCGGCCGACGCTGAGGATGAAGGCGGGATCGGCGGGATCGCTGCCGTCGCGGTTCGAGCGTTCACCGGCGAAATGGTCGAAGCGGGCAAGGTCGAGGCCGTGATAGCTCAGATGTACCGCATCTTTGCGGCCGGTCAGCGCTTTCATATGCTCGTAGCCGCTGCGTGTGCAGGTCACGGCCCAGCGGGCGCTTCCGAGCTTCTGGCCGAGGTCCCAGTCGGGCGAGGTCCAGATATCCTTGGCATGGGCCGAGCAGGTCCAGGGCGTGCCGGTCAGAATGCTCGCATATTCCGTCACCGAAGCCGGCGTGTGGATGAAATGAGCATGCAGCCATTCGCCGTTGTCAGGCCATTCGCGCGCCAGCACCAAGGCCTGTCCGAGCCGGCGGAAACGGTTGCGGGAGATATCGCGCGGCAGATCGGCGAAGAAACGCTTCATCAGCGCCCCGAAGCCAGGTTTCGAAAAGCCGGCGAAAAGGCCTTTCAGCACACGGATCGGCTCTTCGTGCAGATATTCCGGCAGGTAGACGACGCGCGCCTTGATCTCGTCATGCACGGGATGGCGCTTCTTGTCGGTCGGGCGGCGCATGGAAATCAGCGTCAGGTCGAAGCCGGCCTTTTCGAGGCCGAGCAATTCCTGGGCGATGAAGGTTTCCGAAAGGCGGGGGTAGCCTTTCAGCACAACGAGAATCTTGCGGCGTGGCGGCAAAGGATGGCTCTTTATTCTGCGCCGACGACGGAAAGGTGGCGCCCACGGCCGTCCAGCCATCCGCCAACGGTGCGGGAGATATGATCCAACCCTTCAAGATGCATGTTGCAGCCGCTCTTGGACGGCGGAAGCCGTGAGGGCAGGCGCTTCAGTGTCTCCGCCATGACGGAGGGGTCGGCCGACTGTTCAGGCAGCAGCATGTCGATGAGACCGAGTTCGCTGGCGCGGCGGGCACGCAGAAGCTGCTCCTCGCGCGGGGCGACGCGCGGCACGATGAGCGCCGGCTTGTCAAAGGAGAGGATCTCGCAATAGGTGTTGTAGCCACCCATGGCGACGACGGCGGTCGCGCCGTCGATCAGCTCTTCCATGTGATTGTCGAACTCGATTACCTCGATATAGGGGATCTTCTCCCCTTTTTTGACCAGTTTTGCACGTTCGGCTGCCGGCATGTAGGGGCCGAGCACGACAAGTGCCTTCAGGGTCAGCGTCTCGTCAGCCTCATAGGCATTCATGACGTCGTGAACGAGATCGGAGCCATCGCCACCGCCGCCTGTCGTCACCAGGATATAGTCGTCCTCGCGGGCGTTCAGCGAGTTCTTGCCCTTGGAGACGCTACGCTGCAGGAAGCCGACGAAATCCATCTTGCGGCGAACCCCCGGGGGCACGTCGAGGCCAACAAGCGGATCGTAGAAATCCGGCGGCCCATAGACCCAGATGCTGTCGTAATACTGGTCGATCTTCTGCATGACGCTGTTCCTCTTCCACTCGGCTTCAAGCAGATGCGGCGCGTCCATGATCTCGCGCAGGCCGAGCACCAGAGTGGTGCCGCGCGCTTTCAGATAGGCAAGCGTTTCCTCAATCTCGCCCTTCAGGCCCATCGGCTCCTTATCGACGATGAAGATATCGGGCTGGAAGGTCTCGGCGGTGTGACGAATGCTCGATTCGCGCATCTTCAGCGTGTCCTGAAGATCGATATGGCTGGCGAGCGAGGTATATTCACCGTTGCGAAGCTTGATGACGCTCGGGATCTTCACGAAATCGACTCGGGCGCGGTAATCGAAGGCGCCGGCAATCGTCGCGCCCGAGATGATCAGGATGTTCAGGCCGCGATAATCCTCGACGAGGGCATGGGCAATCGTGCGGCAACGGCGCAAGTGGCCGAGGCCGAATGTGTCGTGGCTGTACATGAGGATGCGTGCATCTTCGAGGCGTCTGGCCATGGTTGTGCCCTCTGGGGTGGACGACATACTTCTACCACCCCCGTAAATCGGAGGCCACGAGGCGGCGGGCGCGAAGCACCCCGCCGAACTCGACGCTATTTGTAGGGATCTGCCGCATCGCGCAAGCCATCTCCCAGAAAATTGAACGCCAAAATCACCAGCACCACCGGAACGATCGGGAACAGCAGCCACGGGTAGAAAGCGATGACGCTGACGCTCTTGGCCTCCGTCAGCAGGATGCCCCAACTGGTGATGGGCGGCCGCAGGCCGAGGCCGAGGAAGGAAAGCGCCGTCTCACCGAGGATCATGCCCGGGATGGAAATGGTGGCGGATGCGATAAGATGCGACATGAAACCGGGCACGAGATGCCGGCCGATGACACGTGGGGTGCTGGCGCCCATGAGCTGGGCTGCCTGGACATAATCTTCCTCACGCAGCGCCAGAAGCTTGGAGCGCACGGCGCGGGCGAGGCCTGTCCAGTCGATGATGCCGAGAATGACGGTGATGCCGAAATAGATGACGATCGGACTCCACGTCACCGGCATGATGGCGGCAAGCGCCATCCAGAGCGGCAGCGAGGGCAGTGATTGCAGCACTTCGATCAGTCGCTGCACGATGAGGTCGAAGATTCCGCCCCAATAACCGGCAAGACCGCCGATGACGATGCCGAGCACAAAGCTGATGGAAATACCGATCAGCCCGATGGTGAGCGAGATGCGCGCGCCGTAAAGAATGCGCGAAAGCACGTCACGGCCAAGGCGGTCGGTGCCGAGCAGGAACATCTGCCCGCCGATTGCCGGACAAACGAGATGATAATTGGAGGCGACAAGTCCCCAGAACTTGTAGCCATCGCCACGGCAGAAGAAGCGGATCGGCTGGATGTCGTTCTGGTTGTCGGTATAGAGACGATGCAGAGTGTCGATATCGAGCGTCATCTGCCGGCCATAGACGAAGGGACCGACGAAATTGCCCTGGCTGTCGAAGAGACGGACGCGCTGTGGCGGCGAATGGATAAAGTCGACGTTGCGGGTATGCAGCCCGTAAGGCGCCAGAAACTCGACGAACAGGATCATCAGGTAGACGGCGGCAAGGAAAATGCCGGATGCAAGCGCCAGCTTGTGGCGCTTGAACTTCCACCACATGAGCTGCTTCTGCGAGGCAAGGTGGATACGCGACTGCGCAGACGTCATCGTCTCCGTTGCGATCGGATCGAACGGGGCGGTCGAAACATAATGCGGCAGCGGCGCACCGGGTGCGGGTAGGGGCGACATTATTTGGTGCTCCTGCCTTGCAGACGGATGCGGGGATCGAGGAAGCCGAGCGCGATATCGGAGATCAGCACGCCGATGACGTTCAGGAAAGCGAGGAACATCAGGAACGAACCGGCAAGGTACATGTCCTGGCTCTGCAGCGCCTTGATCAGCATCGGCCCTGTTGTTTCCAAGGACAGCACGATGGCGACGATCTCTGCGCCCGAAATAATCGACGGCAGGATCGAGCCGATATCGGCGACGAAGAAGTTGAGCGCCATGCGCAGTGGATATTTGACCAGCGCGCGCACCGGATGCAGTCCCTTGGCGCGTGCCGTCGTCACATATTGCTTCTGCATCTCGTCGAGCAGGTTGGCGCGCAGGCGGCGGATCATGCCGGCGGTGCCCGCCGTGCCGACGATGATGACCGGGATCCAGAGATGCGCGAGGATGGACTGCGCCTTAGCCCAGCTCATCGGCTCGTTCAGAAATTGCTGGTCCATCAGATGGCCGATGGAAAGCCCGAACCAGACATTGGCGAAATACATCAGGATCAGCGCCAGCATGAAGTTGGGGATGGCGATGCCGAGCAGGCCGAGGAAGGTCAGGCCGTAATCGCCCCAGCTATATTGATGGGTTGCCGAATAGATGCCGATCGGGAAGGCGATCAGCCAGGTGAGAAGGATGGTCGTGAAGGAGACGAGGATCGTCAGCCACAATCGGTCGCCAACGACGTCGGAAACCGGCAGCTGATATTCGAAGGAATAGCCGAAATCGCCATGCAGCATGCCCCCGACCCAGAAGAAGTAGCGCACGATCTCCGGTTGGTCGAAGCCGTATTGATGGCGCAGCTCCTCGATTTCCTGCAGGTTTGCAGTCTCGCCCTGGGCACGCAGTTCGGCGATCTGGCTTTCGAAGAAGTCACCCGGCGGCAGTTCGATGATGACGAAGACCAGTGCCGATATCACGAGCAGGGTCGGCACCATGGCGGCGATACGCCAGAGGATATAGCGGATCATCGCTCAGGCCTCCTTGAACCAGAAGGTGTCCGGCAGGTAGACGCCGAGGAAGGAGGTTGGATCGAAGCCGTAGAGCGCGTGCTCCGGCACGTTCTGCATCTTGGCGGATCTGAGGATCGGCTGCAGCGTGCTGTTGATGAGGCCGATCGAAAAGACCTGCTGGGTATAGAGGGACAGCATCTTGTGCCAGATAACCTCGCGCTCTTCCGTCGTAGCACTTGCGCCCCATTGGTTCAGGAGATCGACAAGCTCGGCCGCCTCCGGCAGATCTGGCGCCTTGCCTTCCTGACCGGCCGAAAGATAGTACATGCCCCAGAGCGGCCATTGAAGCTGGTCATCCAGCGTAGGGGCTAGTCCATAGGGAGACATGTCGGCGGTCGGCACGCCGTTATCCAGCCCGTACCAGATCGACATCATGATCGAGCCGCTCATGGCGCGATTGCGGAAGACGTCGCGCTGCGAGGTGCGGGTGAAGAGCGCCAGACCGATATTGGCCCAGTGATCGTGCACGAGTTCCAGAACGTCCGTGTCGAGATTGCTCTCGCCGGCTGTCTCGACGGTGATCTCGGCGCGGCGTCCATCAGGCAGCAGGCGGATGCCATCGCTGTCGCGCTTGTCGAGGCCGAGTTCGTCGAGCAGCTTGTTGGCCGTCTCAGGGTCGAAATTCACATAGGCGTCGGCATATTCCTGCTTGAAGAGCGGGCTCTCGGGCAGCACCGTATCGGCACTCGCCTTGCCGAGGCCGTAGAAGGCCACCATGTTGATCTCATGCCGGTTGATCGCCAGCGACAAGGCTCGGCGGAAGCGCACGTCGCGAAAGAGCGTGCGCCAGGCTTCGTCGGCGACATTGAGGTTCGGCAACAATGTGATGCGCGAGCCGCGGGCCATCTTCCAGAGATTTACCTTCACCGGGAAGCGCTTTTCAGCCTCCTTCAGGAAGGTGTAGTCGTTGAAGTCGATGCCGGTCGCCTGCAGGTCGGATTCGCCCGCACCCGCCTTGGCAGCGATGATCGAGGAGGACGAGACGTTGAGGATGAAGCGGTCGAGATAGGGCAGCTGCATGCCGTTCTCGTCCACGCGGTGGAAGAACGGATTGCGCTCGAAGACGAACTGATCGGCCGGCGGGGCCGTGCGGTTTTTCCAGGGATCGAGCGTCGGCAGATCGGGATTGTTGGGCCGGGAAGCGAGGGCCATCTTGATGTGCAGATCGGCCCACTTCTTGGCTCGGTTCTTTTTCATCAGCTCTTCAAGCTTGGCCTTGTCCTGAAAGCCTTTGTGGAACTGTTTCAGGTAATGCCCTGGGCCATAGATAACGAGCGGCAGAGGTCCGGCAAGCGCCGACAGGAAAACCGGGTTGGGCTTGTCCCAGCTGTAGCGCACAGTCAGCTCGTCGAGCACTTCGAAGCGTGGCAGGGAGCCGTGCGGACGCAGTTCCAGCGCACCGCCGCCGGGCGTCAGTTCCTTGTTGAGGATGACTTCTTCCCACCAGTAGCGGAAGGCTTCGGCCGTGAAGGGATGCCCGTCAGACCACCTGTGTCCGTCGCGCAGGTAAAAGGTAAAGACCGTGTCATTCTCCGAGGTGAAGTCCCGCAGGATATCGGGTTGGAACTGCAGGTTCGTGTCGTAGCCGACCAGCCGCGAATAGCCGTAGACCGTCATGTAGCGGATATCGCGCACACCGCCGATGATGGTGCGCACAGTGCCGCCATAGGTGCCGGGCACGCGGCCCATGTCCTTGAGATTGACGATACGCGGCTCGGTCGGAATGCGCTCGGCCATTGGCGGCAGACTGCCGTCAGCGACCCTGGCCTTCAAAATTTCCGGCTCGGCGAGCTGCTGGGCCTGCAGTACCGATGGCGCGATGACCGAGCCGATCAGGCCGCCGAGAAAGATACGGCGCGTCACCATCAGACCAGCTCCTTCGCATCGGCGCCCTTGCGGGCGCGCACCAGATGGCCGCCGCCGAGATCGGCATAAGCGAGTTCGGAAGCGTCATCGTGGTCCGCGCGGAAGACCGGCCCCCAGTTTTGCTTGTCGGCCGCGCCGTTTTCCTGCAGCGCCTTGAAGTCGAGCGGCCTGTCGAGATCCGGGAAAGGAACGGCGGCAAGCAATGACTTCGTATAGGGGTGAACCGGATTGCGCAGAATGATCTCACGTGGGGCGATCTCGACGATACGGCCCTTGCACATGACGGCGATGCGGTCTGCCATGTAGTCGACGACTGCGAGATTGTGCGAGATGAACAGATAGGTAAGTCCGAGTTCTTTCTGCAGGTCCTTCAGAAGGTTAAGGATCTGCGCCTGCACAGACACGTCGAGCGCCGAGACCGGTTCGTCGAGGATGATAAGCTTGGGGCCAAGAGCGAGTGCGCGGGCTATCCCGATGCGCTGGCGCTGGCCGCCGGAGAAACTGTGCGGATAGCGGTTGAGATAGCGTCGGTCGAGGCCGATCGCGCCCATCAGCGCCTCGACCTTCTGCTTGCGCTCGGCGCTGTTGCCACGATCGTGGATTTCGAGCGGCTCGCTGAGGATGTTGCGTACCGTCATGCGCGGCGAAAGCGAAGAAACCGGGTCCTGAAACACCATCTGGATCTTGGTGCGCAGGTCCTGCAGTTCCGAACCTTTGACGGAGAGGACGTCGATGACATCCTTGCCATCGTTGAAGACGACCGCGCCGCTATCAGGCGTGACTGCGCGCATCAGAATCTTGCTGACGGTCGTTTTGCCGCAGCCGGATTCACCGACGAGCCCCAGACATTCGCCGCGGCGGATATCGAAGCTGACATCATCAACAGCGCGCACGACGGTGGCTTCCTGGCCACCGAAGAAGCTACGTTTGCGTGTCTTGAAGGTCTTGGAAAGGTTGGCGACGGAAAGGAGCACACCGGGCGCTTCCTTTTCGGCCGGCTTCTTCTTGCCGATCAGCGATTCCAGATTGACCGGAACCTCTCGCAGCGCTTTCAGTCGCTCGCCCGGCTTCATGTCGAAATGCGGAACCGCGGCCATCAGGGCCTTAAGATAGGGATGCTGCGGATTGCGGAAGATTGCCTCGACCGGGCCGGCTTCCATGATCTCGCCGTGATAGATCACCACCACTTCATCGGCCATATTGGCGACAACCCCGAGATCGTGGGTGATGAGCAGCATGGCCATGCCGAGCTTGGCCTGCAAGTCGCGCAGCAGTTCGAGGATCTGAGCCTGGATCGTCACGTCGAGCGCGGTGGTCGGCTCGTCGGCAATCAGGAGCGCCGGCCTGCAGATCAGCGCCATGGCAATCATGGCGCGCTGACGCATGCCGCCTGAAAGCTCGAACGGATACATATCGTAGGTGCGTTTCGGATTGGAAAAGCCGACGAGGCCAAGCATTTCCTCAGTGCGCTCGCGCGCTTCCTTCTTGTCGGCATCCGTGTGGATCAGCAAAACCTCGCTGATCTGATTGCCGACCGTGTGGAGCGGTGAGAGCGATGTCATCGGCTCCTGGAAGATGGTCGCCATGCGGCGGCCACGCAGGTCGCGCATTTCGGCGCTGTCGCGCGACAGGGAGAGAATATCGGTCGCCTTGCCATCCAGCGGGTCGGTAAACAGGATACGGCCACTCGCATTGGCGGGTGACGGCAGGATGCCCATGATCGACTGGCTGATGACAGATTTGCCGGAGCCACTTTCGCCGACGAGGGCAGTCACTTTCCCCGGCAGGATGCGGAGATTGGCTTCCTTTACGACACGCAGCCGGTCGCCGAAAACGGAGAAGGCGACATCCAGATTCTCAATACGCAACAGATCGGCTGCAGACGCCATACCAATGAAATTCCCCAGTCCTTATGTGTTCCCGTTAAGGCACACTATCGTACCGTAAACGGGGTGTCCAGTTGATGACAGGCATGGGAAAAAGCAGCACATGGCGCCTGTTTTACAAGGCGCCTGATGCGAGGGTTCTCATATGCGGCGCAGCGGCTAAAGCGGCTGCAATGTTCGCGCGTAATTACTGAATGAATTTTTCGATCGGCGTGCGTTTTACCTGTTTCTTGTCGCGGTGAAGCATGATGACCTGTTCGGCTTCGGAAAGGCCATTCTGAACGGATTCGCGGAAGCCTTCGTCGACATGGAGGCCGGACGTCGGCGCCCGCGGTTGCAGCACCGTCACC
This sequence comes from Rhizobium viscosum, assembly GCF_014873945.1. NCBI lineage: Bacteria > Pseudomonadati > Pseudomonadota > Alphaproteobacteria > Hyphomicrobiales > Rhizobiaceae > Rhizobium > Rhizobium viscosum. The sequence continues at coordinate 2,269,764 of NZ_JADBEC010000002.1, forward strand.
TTCTGGCGGATCCCGCGCAGCTTTTCCTCGCCGAGCGTGATCCATTCGCCGCCGCAATAGCCGGCAAAGGCCTGGCTCGCGACGACCTCGCGGCTGTATTTCTTGGTCAGGACCTGCAGGCGCTGCACTTCGTTCACTGCAGAGCCGAAGGCGGAAAAGGTAAGGCGATCCTTCAGGCCGACATTGCCGAACATGACATTGCCGACATGCAGGCCGATGCCGTAGCCGATCTTCGGAAGCCCCTTCGCCTCGCGATCCTTGTTCAGTTCGGCAACCCGCGCCTGAGCGTGATGCACTGCGGAAAGCGCCGCCTCACAGGCGATCTTGGAGGGGTCCTTGTGGCGGCCGCAGGGATAGACGGCCAGGAAGCCGTCGCCGAGGAAGCTCAGGATTTCGCCGCCGTTGCGGTTGAAGGGCGCGGCGATCGCATCGAAGAACTGGTTCAGCGTATCGATATAGGCCTGCCGGCCTTCTTTCTCGGCATACATGGTCGATTCGCGCATATCCGCCATGACGAGAGCGGCACGGATCGTCTCACCGTCGCCACGACGAACCTGGCCGTTCAACACGCGTTTGCCGGCATCGCCGCCGAGGTAGGTGGTCAGCATATTGTTGGCGAGCTTGGCAAGCACCGCCATCTTGGCGGCGACCGCAAGATGGTTCTGCATGCGCAGCAGCGCGTCGATCATGTCGTCGGAAAAACCGGCCGAGCTGTCGGTCGACCAGGAACCCATCATGCCCTGCACCGATCCGTCACCGAAGGGTTGCACGAAGGCGAGGTAATCGGTGATCTTTTCCTGCCTGAGATCCTCGAAGATCGGAAATTCACTCGGGCCGTCGGGCATGATACGGCGGCGGATATGCTGCAGATTGTTGTCGAGAAGATGGAAATAGGGGCTCTGCAGGAAACGGTCCGGCTTCTGGCCGGCCGGCATGCGGAAGCCCTCGATGGTCACGCCGCTCGCGCGCTTCCAGGTGAAGCTCAGCGCGTCATAGAGCGGATGCAGCATCGAGAAGGTCAGGTGCACGCGCGCGAGTGGCAGGCCGGCGGCCGCAAGCCGCTCGCAGAAACCGCGCACGATGTTTTCAAGGTCGTCACCGGCCAGCGAAGAATTCGTCAGCCATTCAGCAACTCGGTCCAACAAAATGGAGGATACGCTGGATTCGATCGTGCTCATTCTTGGTATTATCCTCATGTCGCACGTCCATCCCGAAAGGCAAAAACAACCCGGACCTGCCCATTCACGACGAGCAGATCACAAAGGAATCAGGATGTACGAGCGGTATTATCGTGTCAACGATTGCCGATAGCCGGCTGTGACACCCGCCGGCTTCCGACCTCCTGGAAACGGGCGAGCAATCTTTGCAAAGTAGTTCATTATCTTTTGCCAAAATAGGCACGCTGAAAGTGCGAAACAATGGCATCAGGAATTTTTTTGTGCGTCCCGGTTGCCGGATTGGCAGCCTCGAGTCATTTCGGCCACACCCGGCTGATGATCCAAGGCGCGGCAAGGTCGGCACTCCGAACGGGCCGGGTTTAATTTACCGCGATCATGCATTAGATCAGCGTTCGGATTCACTTTTCGCAAGAGGCATGGCCTTGGACGCACGCTCTTCCACCTTCGAGACGCTTTCAAAGAAGATCGAGGCCCGCACGGCGCGTGCCGGTATCATCGGCCTCGGCTATGTCGGCCTGCCGCTGGCGATGGCTGTGGCCCGCAGCGGCTTTGCCGTGATCGGCTTCGATATCGATCCGAAGAAGATCGTCGCGCTGGATGCCCGCCGCTCCTATATCGATGCGGTGACGAATGAGGCGCTGGCGGCCGAGATCGATGCGGGGCGTTTCTCCTCGACGACAGATTTCGCCCTCCTTTCGGATTGCGACGTGATCGTCATTTGCGTGCCGACACCGCTCACCAAACATCGCGATCCCGATCTTTCCTTCGTGGAGGCGACGTCGCGGTCGATCGCCGCGCATTTGCGGCCGGGCCAGCTCATCGTACTGGAATCGACAACCTATCCCGGCACGACCGATGATATCGTAAAGGTCATTCTCGAAGGGACTGGGCTGAAATCCGGTTCCGACTTCTTCGTCGGTTTCTCGCCGGAGCGCGAGGATCCCGGCAACCAGCATTACCACACCGCGACGATCCCGAAGGTTGTCGCAGGCGACGGCACGCAAGCCCTGTCGCTGATGAAATCTTTCTACGGAGCCGCCGTCTCGACCGTCGTCCCGGTCTCCTCCAATGCGACGGCGGAGGCGGTGAAGCTCACCGAAAACATCTTCCGCTCGGTCAACATCGCCCTCGTCAACGAGCTGAAGACCGTCTATGCGGCAATGGGCATCGATGTCTGGGAGGTCATCGATGCCGCCAAGACCAAGCCGTTCGGTTTTATGCCCTTCTATCCCGGACCTGGTCTCGGTGGTCACTGCATTCCGATCGACCCTTTCTACCTCACCTGGAAGTCGCGTGAATACGAGCTGCCGACACGCTTCATCGAGCTTGCCGGTGAAATCAATTCGGCGATGCCGCGCCATGTCGTCGGCAAGCTGGCCGAGGCGCTGGATATTCGTGCCGGCAAGGCGCTCAGCCGCTCACGCGTCCTCGTGCTTGGCCTCGCCTACAAGAAGAACGTTGCCGATATCAGAGAAAGCCCGTCTCTGCGCCTGATTGAAATCATCGAGGAGCGCGGCGGCAAGGCGGATTATCATGACCCCTTCGTCGCGGAGATTCCGTCGACGCGCGAATATCAGGCGCTGAAGGGCCGGAAATCCGTAGACCTGACGCCGGAAGCCATTGCGGAATACGACGCGGTTCTCATCGCGACCGATCACGACATGATCGACTATGCGGCTCTCTCTAAGAGCGGCAAACTGATTGTCGATACCCGAAACGTCTTCAGCCGGCTCGGCCTTGCGGCCGATCACGTCATCAAGGCGTAACGAGCACGCCCGAAAGCTGCTTGCCCGTGATCTGGCTGGCGGCAACGGCGTAACCGCCGGCAGCACCGTCGATGAAGTGCATGTGGTCGCGCGACAGCGGCGTTGGCACGAAGCAGGTCATCAGTGCCGATGACTGGCGGTGCAGGCCGTAGCGCGCCACGCCCTTTTCCTGAGCCTGCTTCAACAGCATCTCGATGCGCGCGAGATGGGCGGCGTCGACGTCGATGGTCATCTTCAGCCCATCGTCGAATTTGCGGAAATCCGAATTACCCGAGACGTCCTGCTTGTAACGACGGGCATTGAACTGGGCAAAGGTGATGCCGAATTTGTGGAGGAAAACGATCAGGCCGATCTGCAGGAGAATGAGGAGCTTTTGCCGCAGGCGTTTGCCCTCAGGTGCGGTGGCTTTCACCTCGCGATTGATGCCCTTCATTGAGAAGCCAAGCTCCGGTCCGTCTTCCGGCACGGGATGCCCGCTGCGGTTCTGTTCGGCTGTGATCGAAACAATGCCGGCAACGAGAGCCTGAAATTCCGAGCCGGGACCGTCCTCGCCGGGCACGGCGATGATCGAGACGATCTCGCCGTTGCGGGCCTCGATCGGGCTCCAGCGACAGGAGAGGCCGCTCAGATCCGGCCGGGTGCCGGGTGCGGCCTTTTCGACTCCGTACCGGCCCATCTTCATGTTCTTCTCGGCCCAGATCGTGCCACCGCCGGAAAACATCGCATAGGTGACGTAAGGGCTTGCCGAATAGCGGGCGACGCGTACATCGAGACCTTCCGCGCGGATATCGGCGATCGGCACGATGGCGATACGAAGATCGAGGTCAAGATCCTCCTTCACCCAGACCTGCGTTGCGGCAAGTGCTGTGCGCGCTTCCTTCTCAAGCGAAGCGGGCAAGGCGATCAGCGCGCCGTCGCCGGCAAAGACGAAGGGATAGTCGCCCTGGCCGACAGCATTCAGCACGGCGGAAATGACGCTTGCGCCAGCCATGTTGACGTCCTTGTAGCGGCCGCCGGAAATCGCCTTCGTCGAGCCAACGATATCGGCCATCGCCAGCACCCACCCTTCGGGCAGCGGCTGGTAATTGCTTTCATTGGTCACGCCTTCGAAGTCGCTGAAAACAGGCACGTTGGCGAAGAATGCGTCGTTGGATATCTCGTTCATGAGGCCGAGTTTATCACAGACCCGTGTTGCCGCTGCAACGGCAATTTGCGTTTCCGGCAATCGACTTACACTGCATCGATATGGTAGCACCACTGACATATTTTATGACGGACAGGACAAAATGAGCCGCCTCGACAGCTTCATTCGCCGATTGACGGCTCAACGCGATATTCTCAATGCCATCATCGATCTGGTGGAAGAGGTGAAGGGGCCGGTGCTCGAATTCGGCCTCGGCAATGGCCGCACCTACGACCATCTGCGCGAGCATTTTCCCGACCGCCGCATTATCGCCTTCGATTGGGAAATACGCTCCTATTCCGCCTCCACGCCGCCAGCCGAAAATATGGTGACGGGCAATATCCGCGACACCGGCCAGGCGTTCCTCGGGATCAATGCTGCGCTCGCCCACGCCGATATCGGCACCGGCCATGACGAGATCGACGCCGTGACGCTGACCTGGCTGCCGCAATTGATGGCTGGTGTGCTTACCCATCACGGCATCGCCGTCAGCGGCCTGCCGTTGGAACATCCCGAGCTTTTGCCTCTACCTCTGCCCGGCGGCATCAAGGAAGGCCGGTATTTTCTCTACCGCAGGAAATGATCCGCACTCATGAAGCGCAGGAATAGGATGTAGCCGAGAGCGCGGCAAATTTTGCCTCGAAGTCGGCCGCGATTTCGTCCAGCGTCACGCTGCCCAATCGCCGCAGGAGCAGCGCCTGTGCCTCCTTCATCGCATCCTCGAGAGCGGCATTCACGGCCTGTTCCACAAGGCATGTCGGCTGGTCGTCGGCCGGGCCGATGGCGAAGAGATGCGGTTCGCCTATGGCGCGATAGACATCGAGCAGCGTGATTTCCGACAACGGGCGCACCAGCGTCCAGCCCCCGCCATGTCCCTTTTCGGAACGGACATAGCCCTGTTCTCGGAGGCCGGCCATGGTGCGGCGCACGACGACGGGATTGGTGTTCAGCATTTTTGCAATCATTTCGGAGGTTGCGGAATGCTCATGCCGATTCATGTGGATCAGCACGTGCAGCATGCGTGAAAGGCGGCTGTCATTGCGCATGAAGTTCTATTCCTGTCGATCGAACGGGCCATTATCACAAGTGGATCGTAACAAGACAAGTGACATGATGCTTGACTGCGCTATTTCATGTAACTTATGTTGATCCATGATTGAGGCGGCGTCAAAGGAGAGGTCCATGCCATTCGAGGCCATTGTCATCGGCGGAAATTTCGCCGGCCTGTCCGCGGCAATGCAGCTTGCCCGGGCGCGACGACGGGTTCTGCTTATCGATGCGGGCGCGCCGCGCAATCGATTTTCGCAGGCGTCACATGGCTTCCTGGGCCAGGACGGCCAGACGCCGGCGGCGATCATGCGGGAGGGAAAGCGGCAGCTTTCGCTTTATCCGAACATCACCATCCGCGACGGGGAAGTTGTTCAGGCGCGTGCCGATGGCGATGAATTCGTGATCGACATCAAGGGCGGTGGCCAGGAAAGGGCCGCGCGTATCGTGCTGGCGACCGGCATAAGCGACACGCTGCCTGAGATCTCCGGCCTGCGGGAGCGATGGGGCCGCTCCGTGCTGCACTGCCCCTATTGCCATGGTTATGAGGTAAGCGGCGGCAAGCTCGGTGTGCTCGCAAACCATCCGCAATCGGCACATGCGGCCATACTCATTCCCGACTGGGGAGAGACAACCTATTTCACGCAGGCGCTGTTCGAGCCCGACGAAGAGCAACTCGTACGGCTGACCGCTCGTGGCGTACGGATCGAACACAGCCCCGTTGCGGAATTATTGGGCGATAGTCCCAAGCTTGAGGCCGTTCGCCTCGCCGATGGCCGAGTCGTGCCGCTGGATGCTGTGTTCGTCGCTCCGAAAACGGCGATGGCGAGCCCGATTGCCGAACAACTCGGTTGTGTCTTCGACGATGGTCCGTTCGGTCCGCTCATCCGGACCGGAGATAACAAGGAAACCACCGTCAAGGGTGTCTTTGCCGCCGGCGATGCGGCAAGTGCCATGCATAACGCCACGCTCGCGTCCGCTTCCGGCGTGCTCGCCGGTGTACATTGCCATCAATCGCTGGCGATGCAGTCTGCCCGATAGTTCTTCTTCGGTCTAAGGCAGGAACAGCACGTCATATTGATCGAATGCGCCCGGCAGATCACGGACTTTCATCTCCTTCTCGCCGTCCTCGAAGACCACGAGGCAATCCTCGTAGAAGCTGGCGAGCGTGTGAATGAAGGCTTTCGTGCCCTCCTGGCCGTAAAAGAGCGGCGTGAATTCCATATAGAGAGGCGCCCGGCGGGCAAGCAGCGGCAGCATCGAGCGGCAGGCAACCGGTTCGTAACCCTCGATATCCATCCAGACCAGGCCAATGGCCGCCTGGTCGATGCCGAGTCCGTCGAGGATGCCGGTCACGGATCGCACCGGAACGGTGATCTTCCGGTCGCTGGCGCTCTGGCGGATGGCGCTGCTCTTGCCGTGATTGGCGCCGTTCAGGAAGAAGTCGATCTGGCCTTCACCTTCGCCGGCGGCGCAGTTGACGAGGCGCACCGTGTCGATAAGGCCGTTCTGGCGGATATTCTGTTCCAGAAGGCGGAAATTGCGCGGGTCCGGCTCGACGCTGACGATTCCAGCAAATGCGCGGGCAAGCGCAAAATAGACTGTCTGTGTGCCGATATTGCCGCCGATCTCCAGCAGCATGCTGTCCTTTTTCAGCAGGCCGCGCTCGCGCAGGATCACGAGCAGCCGGTCGACGGCCTCGCGTTCGAAATGGCCCTTCCGGAAGACCTTGCGGCCGATATAGTCGGCAGGTGAAAAACTCATCAGGTGATCGCCGGCATCGACCGTCATCGAGGTGACGCGCGGCCCGATATTCTCGATCAGCAGCCGGCGGCCAAAGCGGGTATTGAAGACACGTGTGACCAGCACATTGCGCGCCTTGCGCAAACGGCGCTTCCAATATTTGCCAGTAAGCCATGCTTGGCCGGACATTATTGTTTTTCCTTGAGCGGTACGGCGGCGTTCTCTCTTGGAATGACATAGACTTTCAAGGGGAGCGCCCGGCCTCGCACATTGATTTCGCAGCTTTCGACAGTTTCCGGATCAATGCCTGCGCGCATCGCGACCGGCTCGGAAATGACGATTGCAGCGTTGAGGTCCTTGGCCGCGGTCTCCAGACGGCTTGCCACATTGACCGTATCGCCGACGGCAGTCAGGCTGCGCACGCGCCCGTAGCCCATCGTGCCGACGACTGCCGGGCCGGCGTGGATGCCGATAACGATCTGCAGCGGCAAAGGCAGTTCGTCGGAAAGTTCGGCGGCAAGCTTTTCCACCTCGGCAACAATCGCGGTTGCGGCTGCCACAGCCTGCCGACAGGCTTCCTCAGGCGTGGTGTTGAGGCCGAAGAGTGCCATGGCGCCGTCGCCGATGAATTTGTCGAGCCGTCCGCCGGCCTGCTCCACCGCCTTGCCGACGATCCCGAAATAGCGGTTGAGTAGGAAGACGACGTCGAAGGGCAGGCGGGTTTCGGTCAGCGTGGTGAAATGGCGCATGTCGCAGAAGAGCACGGCGATCTCGCGCTCGCGGCCGGGGCTGGTTTCCTGGCTGTTGGCGGGAAGGGCAGCCTCTGTCTGCGGGACGAGCAGCGGCGCGACGGTCAAGTCCTTATCCGGGCGGAGCTGACAGGCGAGGCGTACATCAGCTGCCGCATTGATACGCTTCAGCGTCGTCTGCTCCAGCTTGTCGGGCGGCGGCAGGGTCCAATAATCGCTGAGGATCTGCACGCGGCAGGTGGAGCACTGGCCCTTGCCGCCGCAGACCGAATAATGCGGCAGGCCGCCAAGCCTGCTTGCCTCCAGCACTGTGAAGCCGCGTGGCACGCGCACCGTCTCGCCGCCAGGATAGTGAACCGCGACCTGGTTGGCGCGCTCTTTCAGCCTGCGGCGCGCCCGCGCCAGGATGACGAGGGCAAGCGCTGCGGAGAAGCTGCCGTAAAGCCCGGCGCGGATCGTCGCGATTTTCTCACGCGCCTCAGGATCGTTGTAATAGCGGGTATTGATGGTTTCTTCGTAGTGGCCGGATTCTGACTCGATGTAGGAAGGATCGGAGAGCGTGCGGCCCATCTCGACGAAGCCGAGCAGCGCCAGCACCGGCAGGAGGATGGCGATCGCCAGAAGCAGCGATGAGGAATTGTCGTACCAGGGCCGATAGCGAAGCCAGAAATGGATGCCGATACAGCCATGGATCCAGACGGCGAGCAGTGCGAATGTCTGGCGTACGCCGTTCTGCGGTGAGTTGATCCAGAGCGTGCGAACGATCGTCTCGTAATTGTCGGTATAGCTGTAGAGCGCATGGACGATGCGTGTGCCGATGACATGGTCGATGAGCAGCAGCGGAATCAGAAGGCCGAGAACGATCTGTGCCATCTCGTTCTTCGGCATGACGAGGCTGCGGCGCATATAGAGCCCACGCAGCACCAGCGTCATATGGACGAGGACCGAGCCGTAGAAGAGAAGGGTGCCCAGTGGATTGCGCCAGATCGCCAGAAACAGCCGGCGCGCGTCATCAGCTGCCGTCAGCGAAACGAGCCCCAACGCATGGTTCGACATATGCAGGATGATGAAGACGAACATCACAAGGCCGGAACCAAGTCTGGCCTTCCTGATCGTGCGCTCCGAAAAAATCCCTGTGGCCCAGACCGTGGTCATCAATTCCTGTTCTTGAAGCTCAAATCGCAAATGCACTAGAGAAGACGAAAAAGGGCGGAATTATCGTCTCGTCTAATCACGATCGCTTCGGTATGCCTGCCTGTATCGTTCAAGGATAGTGACAATAGCGGAAATTTTCGCTTACGGCGCGAGCGCCGATTGGAAACACACTGTCACAAACGGAGTGTCGCGATGCGGATCGCTTTCTACGCGCCGATGAAATCGCCTGATCATCCCGTGCCCTCTGGCGATCGGTTGATGGCGCGGCTGTTGATCCGAGCGCTGGAAATGGCCGGTCATTCGGTCGAGGTCGTGTCCGAATTCCGTGTCCATGCCGGCACGCCGGAGGCGGCGGTGGATGTGCTGGTGACGGCGAAAGATGAGCTTCAACGGCTGCAGCGTAAATGGCGGGACGAGCCGAAGCCGGAACTCTGGTTCTGTTACCATCCCTATTACAAGTCTCCGGATCTCTTCGGGCCCACCATCGCGGAGCAATTCGCCATTCCCTATGTCACGGCGGAAGCCTCCTATTCGCGCAAGCGCGACGGGATGGGCTGGGCCTCCTTCCAGAAACCGGTCGCTGACGCGATCCGGCAGGCGGCGATCAACATCGCCTTTACCGAACGCGATCGGAAAGGGTTGGAAGACGTCTTTCCCAAAGCGCGTATTGCCGAAGTAAGACCTTTCATCGACACAGTGCTCTTCGAGGCGATAACGCCCGCTCCCGATCCGCAACGCCTGATGACCGTGGCCATGATGCGGGCGGGTGACAAGATGGCGAGCTACAAGATGCTCGCTGCGGCACTACGCATGATCGAGGATCGGCCCTGGACGCTCGGCATCATTGGCGACGGTCCGCTGAGGGCTGAGGTGCAGGCGATGTTTGCGGGCTTTGCGCCCGATCGTATCGACTGGCTCGGCCAGAGGGAGCCGGAAGAGATAGCCGACCTGCTTTCGAAGAGCGGCATCTATGTGTGGCCGGGCTGCGGCGAAGCCTATGGACTTGCCTATCTCGAAGCGCAGGCGGCGGGGCTTCCCGTCGCGGCGCAGAAGACTGCCGGTGTGCCTGCTGTGGTGGAAGCCGATACGACCGGGCTGTTGACGCCTGATGGCGATATAGAAGCCTATGCGCGGGCCATTGCCGGACTGCTGGATGACCGAGGGCGCCGTGACGTCATGGCATCCGCTGCCCGCCGCTTCGTCCTCAACGAGCGTTCGCTTGCCGGCGCGTCTTATGAACTGGATTTGATCCTACGCAATCATGCAGGAGCAGCACATGATCGATAGCAGCATCCGCGAGCCGTTGTATCGGGAGCTGGAGCGCTGGCGCGACGCCGGCCGTGTGGCGCGGCTCTGGCTGCGGGATGACGACGCAATCGAGCCGACGGCGGCATTGGAACGACTGCTCGCCGAGACGAAAAACTACGGCATCCCCGTCACGCTTGCGGTCATCCCGGCCCTTACGGGCGCACCGCTCGCTCAACGGCTTGCGGACGAGGCGCATGTCAGCGTGGCGGTTCACGGCTGGGCGCATCACAATCATGCTGGACCTGACGACAAGAAGCAGGAACTCGGTGGATCACGTCTGGAAGAAACGATTCTCGGCGAGCTCTTTGAAGGCTTCCTGAAACTGAAGGATCTCTATCCGGCACGCTTTCTCACGATGCTGGTTCCGCCTTGGAACCGGATTGACAAGGGTCTCATTCCCAAGCTGCCGGCGCTCGGTTTCGAATCCCTTTCCACTTACGGACGCGTCAAGGGGGAAGGCCCGCTCGCCATCGTCAACTCCCATGTCGACCTAATGGACTGGCACGGCACACGTGGGGGGCGGCCGATGGCAGACCTGATCGGCGAATTGGTCGGGGAATTACGGGACAGGTTCGAGGGCAGCAGCGAGCCGATCGGTGTTCTCGGGCATCATCTGGTGCATGACGCGGCGGCCTGGGATTTCCTTGCCGAACTCTTTGAGGCGACGGCGGGCCATCCCGCGGTGGAATGGGTTTCCGCTGCCGCACTCGTCAAGGATCAGACTTCGACGACCTGATTGTCGCGGGCCGCGAAGGCGCCGGCAAAAGCGGCCTGCGCCTCGCTTTCCATGACGGCAAGCTGCTCATCGGTACGCGAGGGTGCATGATGGAACAGGGCGAAGCGTTTTGCGCCTGCCATCGTCGCAAGTTCAGTGCCGTGCTGCCACGTGGAGTGGCCGAAGCCCTTGAAGCGCTGCATCTCGTCTTCGTTGTAGGTGCAGTCGTAGACGACGAGATCGGCATCCTTCATCATCTCAAGCGCCACCGGATCATGGGTACCCGGAATGTGCTCGATGTCGTAGATCAGCGCCACGATGCGTCCCTTCCAGTGGATGCGATAACCGATCGCCCCGCCCGGATGGTTCAGCATGTAGGTCTGCATTTCGACGCCTTCATGCGGGGTCAGCGTCTGACCCGCATGGAAATCGCGGAAGTTCATCGTCGCCTGACAGATATCGGTCTTTACCGGAAACCAGGGTGGGCTGATGAACTGCTCGACCATCTCGCGCGTGCTCATCTTGCCATCCAGATGGCCGGACCAGATGTTGACGTTGATCGACGGGTAATAGATCGCCTTGAAGAATGGAAGGCCGATGATGTGGTCGTAATGGCAGTGACTGAAGAAGAGATCGACATCGCGGACTTCGTCGGCAATGAGCGACAGGCCAGCTTCACGCAGGCCTGAGCCTGCGTCGAACAGCATCCGGTGCTCGCCGCAGCGGATTTCAATGCAGGAGGTGTTGCCTCCATATCGGTCGAATTCCGGGCCTGAGACGGGGATGCTTCCCCGCACGCCCCAAAATTTTACCTGAAACAGATCGTTACTCATTTTCCTTCAAACCAGCTTTCCCGCTTCGTCATCGTAGTCACCATCGAGCCCGATGCGAAGCTGCAGAATTCCACGGGTTTGCCTATATCCCCTCGCGCTCTTCTAACGGCTAGCCGAAGAAGAAGTAGATTTTCCTAAGCAATCGGCTTTTGGCTCAGAATGCAAGCCGGTATGGTTCGTTTTCTGTAAACGTTCCGGCATATGCGAGGTTGCGACATCTCCCGCAGGATCATGCATCTTAAATGGTTGCGCGCGACCGAAAATGCAAATTCGTTGCTTTTGGCGGTGTCGAAGCCGCAAAACTGCATGAAACGCCAACGTTCCCTTCTTGAGAAGATATTGTCATAAAACCGAAATAAATCTGTCGCCAAGCTGTCATTTGGGGTGCCTAAATGTCGCCATACTTTCTTTAAAGCGACATTTGGTCTGCCCATGAACGCCCCCTCAATTCGATCGTCCTCTGCCGTTGCCGCGGTGGGTCTGGAATTGAGTTACGGGGCGGCGCAGATTCTCAAAGGCATTGATTTTTCTCTGGAAAAGGGCAAGACGCTGGCGTTGCTCGGCCCTTCGGGCTGCGGCAAGACCACGCTGTTGCGGCTGGTTGCCGGCCTGCTTGCGCCGACCAGGGGTGCCGTTTCGATTGCCGACACTGTGGTTGCCGATGGCGCGACTGGCGCTTTCGTTCCGCCGGAGCGGCGCGGGCTTGGAATGGTCTTTCAGGATTATGCGCTCTGGCCGCATCTGACCGTCGGCGGCAATGTTTCCTTTCCGCTTGAAATGCGTGGCGTCGGCAAGGCCGAGCGCCAGGCCCGGACGATGCGTGCGCTGGAGCGCGTCGGCCTTTCTGCCTATGCAGACAGGCGGCCGAGCGATCTCTCCGGCGGCCAGCAGCAGCGCGTGGCGATTGCGCGCGCCATCGTCGCCGAGCCGCAGCTCATCCTTTTCGATGAACCGCTTTCCAACCTTGACCGCGAACTGCGCGAAAACATGGTGGGTGAGCTCGCCGAACTTATATCCACACTCGGCCTGACGGCGATCTATGTGACGCATGACCATAGCGAGGCGCTGACGCTTGCCGATGAAGTCGCGGTCATGCGCTCTGGTCTGATCGAGCAGCTTGCCCCGCCCGACGACCTGATCGAGCGGCCGGCGACGCCCGAGGTTGCCGACTTCCTGCGGCTTGGCTGCCTTGCCGATATCGAGCGGCGCGGGCCGGCCTGGCATTTCAAGGGCAGCGAGATCGTGCTTACCGAAGCTGCAGGCATTGCCGGTGACGGCGCTCGCGTGCTGATCCCGGTCGCCTGCATCTCGGCCGGTGAAGCCTCTCCCGATCGACTAGCTGCTACCGTGCTGCGTTCGCAGTTCCGCGGTGACGGGCATCTGGCAAGCGTTTCGCTCTCCGGCCTGCCCGGCCTGGAATTGCAGGTTCTGAGCCGCGCCAAGCTGCGCGCCGGCGAGACGATCGGCCTTTCGATCGACGCCACACAAATCCGTTGGTTTCAGCAGGAAATACACCAATCCATAGAGGAGAAATTGGAGCATGTTTAAGTCATTGAAGAGCATCACTTTTGGCGTTGTCGCCATAGCCCTGACGGCTGGCGTCGCCCATGCCGACGTCACCGTTTACACCGCTGGTCCGCAGAGCCTGATCGACAAGCTTTCGGCTGGCTTCACCAAGCAGAGCGGCGTCAAAGTCAATGTTTTTCAGGCAACGACCGGCAAGGTCATGGCCCGTATCGAAGCTGAGGCCGCCAATCCGGTTGTCGACGTCGTCATCTCGGCTTCCTGGGATACGGCAAACGACTTCGCCAAGCGCGGCTGGCTCGTCAACTATTCCAGCCCGAACGCCGCCAAGGTTCCGGACTTCCTGAAGTCCGAAGGTGCCGTCGCACAGGGCATCTCGGCTCTCGGTATCGTCTGGAATTCCAAGAGCGGCACGCCGAAGCCCGCCGAATGGGCTGACCTGACGAAGCCGGAATACAAGGACCTCGTCAACATTCCGGACCCGGCACAGTCAGGCTCCTCATTCGAACTGACGGCTGCTCTCGGCGGCCAGGACGACTGGAAGCTCTTCAAGGCTCTGCAGGCAAACGGCGCCATCATCGCCGGTGCAAATGCCGACGCCCTGAACCCGGTTCTGCAGGGTGCAAAGGCCGTCGTCTTCGGCGCTGTCGATTACATCGCGCTTGCCGCCCAGAAGAAGGGCGAGAACATTGAAGTCGTATTCCCGAAGTCCGGTACGGTCATCGCACCGCGCCCGGCCATGATCATGAACTGGTCAAAGAACCAGGACGACGCCAAGAAGTTCATCGATTACATGCTGTCCGACGAAGGTCAGGCTCTGGTTGCCGGCGAAATGCTGATGCCGTCGCGCACCGACGTTGCCGCAAGCCGCCCCCTGATCAGCGACCTGACGCTTCTGAAGTACGACACGGCTGCTGTCTACGGCAAGCGCAAGGAAACGCTGAAGACCTTCGCCGATCTCTACGGCGCCAAGTAAGGTCCAGATTGATGAGAGGAAACGGCATCGGCGGCGGCACGGCTCCGGCCGCCTGGCTGGCAACAGCGGGTCTCGTTATTGTCGTCGCCGTTCCCTTCATTGCGGTGGTGCTGCAAGGCATCTTCCCGGAACTCGGACAGGGCTCGTTTGCGCGCCCTTTCTCCTCCCTTTATGCGACGCTCGCCGATAGTTCGCTGATCCGCATGGGCGGCAATACCATCCTGCTCGGCGCCTGCGTGGTGTTCGCCTCGGCGCTGGTCGCCGTACCGCTCGGTGTCTTCCGCGCCCTCTACAGAATTCCCTTCGCGCCCCTCTGGGACGTGCTGCTGCTCGTGCCCTTCATGATCCCGCCTTATATCGCGACACTCGGCTGGATCATGACCTTGCAGCCGCGCGGATATCTGCAGCAGCTGGCCGGTTTCAATCTGGCGCCTTTCCTGTTTTCGATTTTTGGCATGACGCTGGTCATGGCCTTCAACACTTTCCCGGTCGTCTATTTCGCTGTATCGCGCACGGTCGAGGCCGTCGGCGCACGTTACGCTGATGTCGGCCGTGTCTTCGGCGCCGCGCCGGCGCGCGCCTTCTGGCGCATCACGCTGCCGCTTTCGGCGCCAGGCCTGACCGCGAGCCTGATGCTGGTCTTTGCCGCCGCGATCGAGGAATACGGCACGCCGGCAGCGCTCGGCCGTCGCGCCGGTTTCCAGGTGCTGGTGACCGGCATCGACCTTCGCGTCACCGACTGGCCGATCGATCTGCCCGGTGCAGCCATCCTGTCGCTGGTGCTGGTCGCCATGTCGCTGGTCACCTTCCTTCTGCAGCGCTGGATCCTCGCGCGCCGCTCGTATCAGACGGTCGGCGGCAAGCCGACGGCCAAGGACAAGCGTCCACTTGGCGCGCTGAAAGTGCCAGTGATGATCGCCTTCACCGTCGTCGCCTTCCTTGCAACCGGCGTGCCGCTGTTGGCCATCCTCGCGACAGCATTGGCACGAACCATCTCCGGCGGTCTCGCCTTCGACAATGTCAGCCTCGACAATTTCATGGCGGTGTTCGGCAATAGCGCCGGCGCCGTGACGGCACTGATCAACAGCTTCTCGCTCGGCATTGGAACGGCGCTGATAACGGGCCTGATCGGTGTGACGGCCGCCTATACCGTAGTGAAGACGAAGATTTCAGGCCGCTTGGCGATCGATGTGATGACCATCCTGCCGAATGCGCTGCCGGGTATCGTCGTTGCCGTTGGCCTCATCCTCGCCTGGAATATGCCGGGCCTGCCGATCACGCCCTACAACACTGCTTTCATTCTGCTGCTGGCCTATTGCTGCATCCTGCTGCCGCAGCCAGTGCGCTACACGACGGCAGCTTTTCAGCAGATCGGCGATAATCTGGAGGCGGCAGCCCGTGTCTGCGGTGCCAACGGCGTGACCGCCTTCCGTCGTATCCTGCTGCCGCTCGTCTTTCCGAGCCTTGCCTCTTCCATGCTTCTCGTATTTGCGCTCGCTTCGCG
Source organism: Rhizobium viscosum (assembly GCF_014873945.1). NCBI lineage: Bacteria > Pseudomonadati > Pseudomonadota > Alphaproteobacteria > Hyphomicrobiales > Rhizobiaceae > Rhizobium > Rhizobium viscosum. The sequence goes on from NZ_JADBEC010000002.1 coordinate 2,285,445, forward strand.
CGAACTCGTGGCTTCCGTCGTCGTAGCACCCGTCGGCATGCAGATGATCGCGACCTTCATCTGGCGTCAGTTTGAGCAGGGCTCCATCGGCCTCGGCATGGCCATGGCCTTCATCGCCATCTGCATTACTACGCTGTTGCCGCTGATCCTCATGGGGCTGATGCGGCGTGGCAATATGGTCGCGGATTGAGGCGTACTCTAAATTGAAATGTTCTTGTTTCTCGCCGAAATTGCTGAGATAATTTCGTTAGGCAATCTTTGGAGTAAACATGTCTCCAGTCGCGGAGATCCTTATAGGCCTCTCGGTCGTTTCCATCCTGATCGTCGCGTTTGCCGTATTCTTGTCCTGGAACCCGCCCTGGTGGGCTCGCCTTCGTTTTCGAGGGCGTTTCGTTCGTGGCCAAGCTGAAGGCGGCGTCGAGATGAGTTTTGATTGCGATGATGGCGGCGATGGCGGTAGTGACGGAGGAGGCGATTAACCTCAGAGCGACGCGGTAATCCCACCGTCGACCATCAGCATGTGGCCATTGACGAAGGACGATGCATTCGACGCCAGGAAGACGGCGGCACCGATCAGTTCCTCGACATTGCCCCAACGACCAGCCGGCGTCCGGGTCTCGAGCCAGGTGGAAAATTTCGGATCGTCGACAAGCGCCTGGTTGAGTGGTGTCTTGAAATAGCCTGGCGCGATGGCGTTGACCTGCAGGCCATGCTTTGCCCAGTCCGTCGCCATGCCGCGGGTGAGGTTTCGGACAGCACCCTTGGTCGCGGTGTAGGGGGCGATGTTCGGACGAGCGAGTTCGGCCTGGACGGAAGCGATATTGATGATCTTGCCGCGGCCGCGCCTGATCATCGCCTGTGCCACCGGCTGGCTGACGTAGAAGATGCTGGAGACATTGGTTCGGAACAGTTCGTCCCACTTTTCGACCGGAAACTCCTCAAGCGGCGTACGAAACTGCATCCCGGCATTGTTGATCAGGATATCGATCGGACCGATCTCCGCCTCGATATAGGCAATGGCGGTTCTGCTGGCCTCGGCATCCGTCACATCGAAGGCGGCACTGACGGCATGGCGTTTCTTTTCGCGGATCGTTTCGGCAGCCGCCTCCGCTTTCTGGGCATTTCGGCCATTGATGATGACGGAGGCGCCATGCTCGGCAAGGCCGAGCGCCAGTGCATAGCCGATGCCCTGACTGGAGCCTGTCACCAGCGCGCGGCGGCCGGAAAGATCGAAGAGCGGAAAGGTCACGGGATCACTCCTGAAATCAACGCCTCTGCATAGCCGGTTTTACCAACTGAGTGCAAAGGCGATCAGCTCGTCCCTAGACGCTTGATGTTGCCGACGAGTTCCGTGGCGAGCCGCAGCGAAGCGCCGGTCGCCATGACCATCTGCGGTAAGACAAGCCATTCCAGCGTCCAGGCCGCCCCCGAGCGCTCCTGTTCATGGACGAGCGAATGGTGGATGGCCGAAAGCTGCGTGGCGTTGAAGCGGGCAAGCGCCACCAGCGTTTCGGCGGCGACAGGATTCTGTTTGTGCGCCATGGCCGAGGAGGCGCCGCCGCCCGCAAGCTCGATTTCGCCGCCAGCTTCGGCAAGCAACGCGATGTCCTGACCGAATTTGCCGAGGCTGCCTGAGATCAGCGAATAAAGATTGGCGAGATCGGCGATGCGGGTACGCCGGCTCTGCCATTGCGGTTCGTCGGTGAGCCCCAGTTCCTGCGCCAGCGAACTTCGCACGGCAGCGGCTTCGGCGCCGAGTTTTTCGAGCGTGCCGGCAGCACCGCCGAACTGGACCGGGAACACTTGCTCCGTCAGCCGGTCGCGATAGGTTTCCAGCGGGATCCGCCAGGCGGCGATACGGTCGGCGGCGGTAATGGGGATGGCGGCCTGCATGCGCGTATGGCCCATCAGGCGATTGGTGCCGAATTGTCGTTCGAGTGCGACCATTCCACTGACGAGGGCATGCAGACGCCCACCGAAGAGGAAGGTCGCGGATTTCAGCCGCAGCATCAGGCTGGTATCGATGACGTCCTGGCTGGTCGCGCCGAAATGCACATGCTCGGCCGCCTCGCCGCCAATCGCTTTCTTCAGTTGCCGGACCAGATCGGGAATGACGACGCCATCCTTCGCGGTCGCCGTCTTCAGGCTGGCAATATCAGGCGTAAAAATGGCACAGGTCTCGTGGATCTTTCGGGCCGCCTCGGCCGGGATGATGCCATGCACTGCTTCAGCGCGAGCGAGTGCCGCCTCGAAGGACAACATTGCCCTGACATCGGCGTCGGCAGAGAAATAGCCTGCAATTTCAGCGTCGCCGAGCAGGCCGGACAGGAAGGGGTGGTCGAAGGGGGAGGTCGTCATGGAGCGTCCCGTTTCATTGCAGTCCTCTTCCGCCATCCGATGCCCTCTCCCCTGGAGAAGAGGAAAGGGTGATGGGACGCTACTTGCACCGAGCCTTGCCCGCAAGCCGGCTCAGATATCCAGGAACACCGTCTCCTTCGGTCCCTGCAGATAGATATCGAAGCTGAGCTTCGCACCCTCACGGGTGGCGATCAGCGTGGCCACACGCTCGCGGTGTTCGATCCGGGACAGGATCGGATCCGCTGCGTTGGCCTCCTGCTCCTCCGGAAAATACATGCGCGTGTGCAGGCCGATATTGATGCCGCGGGCGACGATCCAGAAGGTGATGTGCGGCGCCATCTTGCGGCCGTCCTTGAACGGCACCTTGCCGGGCTTGATCGTCTCGAAACTATAGACGCCGTCTTCGGCGCGGGTGGGGCAACGGCCCCAGCCGGTGAAGTTTGGGTCGGCCGTTCCCCGCATTTCCGAGGGGCTGTTATAAAGGCCCGTGCTGTCTGCCTGCCAGATCTCGATCACGGCATCGCGAACAAGCGCGCCGGCGCCATCGAAGATGCGGCCGCTGACGGTGATACGCTCGCCGAGCGTCTTGTCATTGACCATCTGTGTGCCGAGGTCGGTATCATAGACGCCGGTAATGTCACAGAAATTCGGTGTCAGGCCGATATGGACATAGGGGCCGGCGGTCTGGGACGGGGTTTCCTTGAGGTAGCCGAGTTCCTGCATGTCAGTTCCCCTCCAGCTTGTTTTCGAACATGGTCGAGCGGCGGCCGCGCAGCACGATATCGAACTTGTAGGCGCGGCTGTCCATCGGGATCGTGTTGCCCCAGTCGAGCGGCGCGATAAGCTGCTCTATCGCCGCCTTGTCCGGGATGGTGCCGACGATCGGACATTTCCAGATCATCGGGTCGCCTTCGAAATACATCTGGGTGATCAGACGCTGCGAGAAGCCGTGGCCGAAGATCGAGAAATGGATATGGGCCGGGCGCCAATCGTTGACGCCGTTCGGCCAGGGATAGGCGCCAGGGCGAACAGTGCGGAAGAAATAGCGGCCTTCCTCGTCGGTCACGAAGCGTCCGCAGCCGCCGAAATTCGGATCGATGGCGGCGAGATAGGTTTCCTTCTTGTGGCGATAGCGGCCGCCGGCATTGGCTTGCCAGAACTCCACGAGAACGCCGGCCTGCGGTCGGCCGCGCTCATCGAGCACCCGGCCGTGCACGATGATGCGTTCGCCGATGGCGCTTTCGCCGGGGCGGGCGAAGTTATGGATCAGGTCGTTATCCATCTCGCCGATCATCGAATGGCCGAAGACAGGACCGGTGATTTCCGAGATCGTGCCATCGAGAGACAGCAGCGCGCGTTGCGGTGAGCGCAGAACTGATGTCTTGTAGCCCGGCGTATAGGCCGGGGAGTGCCAGGCGCGGTCACGAGCGAAGAAGGCCCCGGTTTCTGGCTTGCGGTTCGGTAAGTCGGACATTCTCTCCCCCTCAGGCCGCCTTGCCGGCGTCCATCTGCTCGAAAACCTGTTTGGCGATCTTGATCGCGTGATTGGCGGCCGGCACGCCGGCATAGATTGCCACATGCAAGAGCGCCTCGCGAATATCCTCCCGGGAGGCTCCGGTGTTGGCGGTGGCACGCACATGCATCGCCACCTCGTCGTCCTGGCCGAGTGCGGCAAGCAGCGCGATCGTGATCATCGAGCGCTCACGCTTCGTCAGTTCCGGTCGGGACCAGACATGGCCCCAGGCCGCTTCGGTGATCAGCTCCTGGAACGGCCTGTCGAATTCGGTCGAAGCCGCCTGGGCGCGATCGACATGGGCATCGCCGAGAACGGAGCGGCGGGTTACCATGCCCTGGTGATAGCGTTCGGACGCGGTGTCGCTCATGGGCTCTTTTCTCCGATGGATGAGAGGAAGGCACGGATGATCGCGGTCAGCGCTTCCGGCTGCTCGACGGGCGGAATATGGGCGCAGTCCTTGATGACTTCATAGCGCGCGTCGGGGATCAGCTTTGCCGTCGACAACACCAGATCCGGCGGCGTCGAGCCGTCCTGATCACCGACCACGCAGATGGTCGGCACCTTGATCTTGGCAGCGGCCTCGGTGAAATCGGCGTCGCGGATCGCCGCGCAGGTGGCGTTATAACCTTCCACCGGCTGGCGGATGAGCATGTTGCAATAACCGGCATAGGCGATGTTTTCCGGTCGGCGGAAAGCCGGCGTGAACCAGCGCTCCATGACCATGTCGACGATGCTCGCAATGCCGTTCTGTTCGACCGCGGCAATGCGATTGTTCCAGCTTTCGGCCGTGCCGATCTTGTGGGCGGTATCACAGAGGATGAGCGCCTTTACCAGATCCGGACGACGCTGATAGAGCGACTGGGCAATCAGGCCACCGACCGAAAGGCCGCAGATGACGGCATCCTTGACCGACAGCAGATCGAGCAGGCCGGCAAGATCGGTCGAATGGTCCTCCATGGAATAGGGGACCTGGCCGACATCGGAAAGGCCATGGCCGCGCATGTCATAGAGAATGATGGCAAAATCGCCGGCAAGACGGACGATCACATCCCGCCAGATCCGGAAATCCGTGCCGAGCGAATTGACAAAGACGATAACCGGCCTGTCAGCCGGCGCACCGATGAGCTGGTAGTGGATCGTTACGTCGTTGATACTGGCAAACTGCACTTTAAATCTCCTCCACACCCAATTTGGCGAGTTGATCCGGTTAAGTAAAATGATATTTTTAGGCTTTCCGATAACTCATGGGTTATGAAAATAATGATCGATAGCCGTATCAAGTTTCGCCATCTGCAGACTTTTGTCGAGGTGGCGCGGCAGAAAAGCGTCGTGAAGGCGGCCGAACTCCTGCATGTCAGCCAGCCGGCGGTGACGAAGACGATCCGTGAGCTTGAGCAGGCACTTGGCGTCGGTGTCTTCGAGCGCGATGGGCGCGGCATCCGGATCACGCGCTACGGCGAGGTCTTCCTGCGCCATGCGGGTGCCGCGCTGACGGCGCTGCGGCAGGGGCTCGATTCCGTCTCGCAGGAGCAGTTCGGCGACGCTCCACCGATACGGATCGGCGCGCTGCCAACGGTCTCGACGCGCATCATGCCACGGGCGATGGACCTGTTCTTGAAGGAAAATACCTGGAGCCGGGTGAAGATCGTCACCGGTGACAATACCGTTCTCCTGGAGCAGTTGCGCGTCGGCGATCTCGATCTCGTCGTCGGTCGTCTCGCGGGAGCAGAAAGGATGGCCGGCTTCTCGTTCGAGCATCTTTATTCCGAGCAAGTGGTCTTTGCCGTGCGCGCCGGCCATCCGCTGCTTGGCGCCGGCAAATCGTTCTTCGCCGAACTCGGCCGCTATACGCTTCTGATGCCGACCCGCGGTTCGATCATCAGGCCGGTGGTCGAAAATTTCCTGATCGCCAATGGTGTCGCCAGCTTGCCGAGCCAGATCGAAACTGTTTCCGATGCCTTCGGCCGCGCTTTCGTGCGCGATAGCAACGCGATCTGGATCATTTCCAACGGCGTGGTTGCGCGGGATATCGCCGACGGCGTGCTTGTCGCCTTGCCGGTCGATACGAGCGAGACGAAGGGTCCCGTTGGATTGACGGTGCGTACCGATTCCGTCCCCTCGCTGCCGCTGTCGATCCTCATGCAGACGATCCGTGAGGCAGCGCTGGAAATTTCGGGGCAGCCTACACCTGCGCACTAACCTTCAAGACAATTGCCGCCTTTGTTCGTAGACTTCGCTCCTGGCTATCCGAGGAGACGGCAAAATGAAAACAGGCTTCATCGGTCTCGGCGTGATGGGTACGCCGATGGCGCTCAATCTCGCGCGGGCAGGTACCGATCTCATCGTCTGGAACCGTTCGCCGGAAAGCGCTGACACGCTACGGACAGCGGGCGCCGAAGTGGCCGCGGATGTCGACGAAGTGTTTGCAAAAGCCCGGACCGTCATCCTGATGCTTGCAACGGCAGCGGTGATCGACACGGTTCTCGGGCGCGGCACACCAGGTTTTGTCGAACGGGTAGCCGGACATGTCGTCATCCATATGGGGACCACCGCGCCCGAATATTCGAAAGCGCTTGAGGCGGATATTCGGGCCGCCGGCGGCCATTATGTCGAGGCGCCTGTTTCAGGCTCGCGCCGGCCGGCGGAGGAAGGCCAGCTTGTGGTCATGCTTGCGGGAGATCCGGACGTCGTCGAAGAGGTTTGTCTGCTTTTGAAGCCCATGTGCAGGGAAACGGTTGTCTGCGGCGCCGTGCCGAATGCGCTCCTGATGAAGCTTGCCGTCAATATATTTCTGATCACGACGGTCACGGGGCTCGCCGAAGCGGCGCACTTTGCCGCTCGACAGGGATTGGACATGGGGCTTTTCAAAGCTGTCGTCGATGCCGGCCAGATGGCGAGCGGCATATCGCGGATCAAGAGCGGCAAGCTGGTGGAGCGGGACTTCTCAGTGCAGGCGGCGATCTCCGACGCGCTGAAAAACAATCGTCTGGTCGCCGAAGCGGCTCGGCATGCGGGCATTGCTTCGCCGCTGCTCGATGCTTGCCATGCGCTTTACGCGGAAACCGAAAGTCTGGGTTTCGGGCGTGAGGACATGGCGGCCGTCATCCGCGCGCTTGAAGCGCGAACCGAGGCAATCAGCCTGCCTTTCGGGGATTGACGCCACACCGCTCTGGCCTTTCGCGTCATGCTGACGCAATCTTGCCTGTGCAGAGAGCGGCTTTTGAAGTTGGACGGTTAAATGCGCGTCTTGCTGGCGGAAGATGAACCGGAAATGGCTGCCGTGCTGGTGGCGGCGCTCCGCAACAACAATATCATCACGGACCACGTTTCAACCATCGAAGCGGCCGAAGAGGCCGTACGGCTGAACAGCTACGATGCGCTGCTGCTCGACCGCAGCCTGCCTGACGGCGACGGTTTGGAACTGATTGCCGAAGCGCGCCGTATCCAAGCAGCCGTTCCCGTCATCATGCTGACGGCGCGCGGCGATCTGAAGGACCGGATCGAGGACCTCGATCTCGGCGCCGATGACTATCTCGCCAAACCCTTTGCCGTCGAGGAGCTGATGGCGCGTTTGCGCGCCATTCTGCGCCGTCCCGGCAATATTGAGATCGAGAGCCTGTGCCTCGGCCGGCTGCATTTCGACCTGCGTAACCGCGAGGCGCGTGTCGGCGAAGTGGCGCTCGAATTGCCGCGGCGCGAATTGCTGGTGCTGGAGGCGCTGATGCGCCGCGCCGGCCGCACGGTGGAGCGCTCAAGCCTTGAGGAAGCGGTCTACGGCATGGATGACGAAATCCAGTCCAACGCGCTCGATGCGCATGTTTCGCGCGTGCGCCGTAAGCTCGATGCTGCAGGCGCCGGGGTCGAGATCCATACGATCCGCGGCGTGGGCTATCTGATCCGGCAGGCCCGGCCATGAAGAAGATGAAGTTCTATTCGCTGAAATGGAGGCTGATCCGCCGGCTGGTGGCGCTGCAGGCTGCGACCCTCGTACTGATCGCGATCGCCTTTGCCTTCGTCTTCTGGATTTCAGGCATGAGTGGCATCTTCGCACCCGATGAACATGCAATCGATGCGGTCACGGAAGCGATTGCCTGGAACGCTGACGGTTCGATGCGTATCACCAACACCGATGATCTTGGTTATCAGCGCGAAAAGGCGGCCGACTTCTGGTTTCTGGTGCGCGATCAGCAGGGCCGCATGGTCAGTGAAGGCAATGTGCCGGCGCAATATCTCGCCATCGCCGCGTCGGGTAGCGATATCGCCGAAGCCCGTTTCAATGGGGACGAGGACAATCCCGCCACGATTGCCGCACGCTTGCAGAAAATCAAGACGGATCACGGCGATCTGCTCGTCATCGTCGGCCGACAGGGCAGCCTTTCGGCCGGTAAGCTGCTGGTCGTTTTCGTGGCGATTGCCTCCGGCATCGTGCTGCCTGTCATCCTGCTCACCGGGCTCATTACGCTTGCCGTCACGCCCTTCGTGGCGCGCGGCATACACCGCGGATTGAACGAGGTGGCACAAGCAGCACAAGGTATCGACGGGACGACACGCGGCTACCGCCTGCCGCTTGAAAACGTGCCGGAAGAGGTTGCGCCACTGGTGATTGCCATGAACGAAACGCTGCAGCGTCTCGACGATGATCACAACAAGCAGCGGCGTTTCATGCTGGCCGCCGCTCACGAGCTGCGCACGCCGATCGCCATCCTGCAGAACCGGCTGGAAACCATGCCGCCGACGGAGGCGACCAACCGGCTGCTGGAAGATGTCGCCCGCCTTTCGACGCTGGCCCAGCAGCTGCTCGATCTGCAGCGGCTCAATCAGGAGCCCGTGCCGGATTGCTCCATCGACCTTGCGACCGTCGCGCGCCGGCAGGCCGCGGAACTTGCACCGCTGATCATCGCCGCCGGCTATCAGGCGAATTTCGAGTTGCGTTCGATGCCGGAGCGCATTCTCGGCGATGAGACGGCGCTGGAGCGCGCGATCGCCAATCTGGTGCAGAACGCTATCCAGCATGGCGGCAGGAGCGGCACCATCACCATCGCCGTGGAGCATCCGGCCCAAATTTCCGTAAGCGATGAAGGCCCGGGTATCGCGCCTGAGGACCGGGAGCGGATCTTCGAGCCTTTCCAGCGTGCGAACGGTCGCAGCCAGGGTATCGGCCTCGGCCTCCATCTCGTGCGCGAGATCGTCAAAATACATCACGGGCAGGTATGGGTATCCGATGCGACCGGCGGCGGAGCGGCTTTCAACATGAGCTTCGAGCCGACGGTCCAGACCGCGTGAATCTTTCGGATGGCGCGGGTGCACGTCATGCTCGCATCATTTGAAAGGGGAATACCGTAAGCGGACAATCGATGCTGGAGACCCGCATGCAACAGCCGCCGCTGGCCGCCTTCTTTAGTGCGCTTCTCGCCGAGCCCAGGAAAATCGGCGCGATCGTGCCCTCGGGAGGGCGGCTGGCGCGGCTGATGACCAGTGAGATAGAGCCTTCGGCGGGCAAGGTGCTGGAGCTTGGCCCCGGCACAGGGGTTTTTACGGAGGCGCTTCTGAAACGCGGCCTGCCGGCGCGAGACCTGACACTGGTGGAGCTCGAAACCCGCTTCATCGCTCGGCTGCAGCAGCGCTTTCCTGACGTGACGATCCTCCAGCGAGACGCGTGCGAGCTTTCTGCCTGCAAGGCCGAGCTCGGGCCGCAGGCGGCAATCGTCAGCGGTCTGCCTTTTCGCAACATGCCCATCGAGGTCATCACCGCCATCGTCGGCGGCGGGTTCAGCCTGCTGGAACGCGGCGGCGCCTTCTACCAGTTCACCTACGGCCAATCCTGTTCCGTACCACCAGATGTGCTTGCGGAATTGGGCCTGCGGGCGGAGAGGCTCGGCCGGGTGCGCCTGAATATTCCGCCCGCCAGCGTCTTTCGCATTTCGCGCCGGCCGGAGTGACGGCTGATGGCTTTGCCGAACTTTGTGGCCTGTATCCTTGCCACAGGCCTCTGCGGTGTGATGGTCGTCGCGATGCTATCCGTTTTGCTATCGCCACCTTTATCGGCTGCCTCATCTGGAACGGCGCGTTGATCACCGTCGGCTGGATGGCTCGGCACTTCTAACAGCCCGATGCCCGAATTTTGTAAGCGCTGCCCTGCATCTGCAAATTTTGTAAGCGCGCTTACCAAACAAAATCAGCACCTTAACGATTGCGCTTACAAACTTACGAAATTACGGCCTGTTTCAAACTCTCATGGAGATAGCCAACAGCCCTGGAATACCGATCTGTCTCTCCACCTGAGTTTCGCCATTACTTCGTAAGTCCGTAAGCGAAGCAATAAATCGTTGAAACCATTATGGAAATTCGCTTACAAAGTTTATGTAGGCAATCGTAAGCGTCGTAAGCAATTCTGCAGATCGGCCGGCAAGACAAACCACCCCAAGGCCAGCGTCTCCAGGACGTACGCCCACACCCTCTAGCTAAAGCGTGTCGCAATCGTTCAGATGCGCTTGGCACGCCTTCGGTTTTGTTCGACGCATGTCGTATCGTAAAACTGCTGCGCACTTTTGCGCGACATGCTTTAGCGCAGCACAGTGCGCAGTGTGGTTTGCGTTTCCTTGAGCAGCGGCAGGTAGCGCGCGACCATCTCGGCCGCCGGCACATGGGCGGCCGGTGCGCCGATATTGATGGCGACTACAGTCTGACCGCGATCGTTCTCGACCGGTACGGCGATGGAGCAGAGGCCGATCTCAAGCTCCTGGTCGATGAGAGCATAGCCCTGTGCGCGAACCTTGCGGAACTCTGCCATCAGTTCCCCAGGATCGGTCTTCGTGTTCGGCGTGTTCGCCTTTAACTCGCTTCGGGAAAGAACCGCCCGTGCTTCGGCTTCGGGGAGGGCCGCAAGCAAGACACGGCCCATCGAAGCACAATAAGCAGGGAGACGGCTGCCGGGCGTGAGGTTGATCGACATGACGCGGCGTTGCGAGGCGCGGGCGACGTAGACTATATCGGTGCCGTCGAGCACTGATGCGGACGCGCTTTGGCCGGCTTTCTCGGAGAGCGCATCGAGATGTGGCTGGATAAGCACCGGCAGCGGGGTAGCCTCCAGATAGGCATGCCCGAGCCGCAGGATTTTCGGCGTCAGCGTGAAGAATTTGCCGTCGTAATTGGCATAACCGAGCTCGGCAAGCGTCAGCAGCGACCGACGCACCGTGGCGCGGTCGAGGCCGGTGAGCTTCGCCGCATCGGTGATCGAAAGCCGGCGATGCATTTCGCCGAAGGCTTCGATTACCTTGAGACCGCGGGCAAAGCCGCTGACGAAATCGCTTTCGCGCATGGGTGTTGTCGGCTCCTTCCGCCAAGCTTTCAGCGTGCCGGGAGCCATTTCTTCGCTATCCGGCAGGCGACTGTATAGGCGGGGTCGAAGACGTTGCCTATATCGTAGCGGACCACCTGGCCGAGCAGATGGCTGGCTGCCACCTTCGACAGGCCGTAATCCGCCACGAGCAGATTCAGCATTTCGGTTGTCGCATGCTGCAGGGCCTGATCCAGTGGTCTGGCGTTGCCTATGGTAATGATATCATCAGCAATTTTGGCTCTCGGCCAGGATATTGGCCTTGCCTTTTCGACCGTTAGCCGGACCGTGACCTCGAACGTGGTTTCGACGCCGGTCCCGACGATTTCGCCGTCACCCTGAACGGCATGGCAGTCGCCAAGAAAAAACAATGCGCCTGATACCGAGACCGGGAACCAGATCGTCGCGCCTGGACCGAGCAAGCGATAATCCATGTTCCCGCCATAGGCACCGCTCGTCGCCGTCGAGATTGCCTGGCCATAGTTCGGTGCCACGCCGAAGCAGCCGATCATCGGGGAGAGCGGCAGAAGCATATTTTCGATTCCGGCAACCGGTTCCTTCAGTTGGACCGTCATCGCGTGTCGATCGATATGCCACAGTGTCTTTTCCGATCTCGGAAGATCACGAACCGCTTCGGGATCGATGACATTTGCCGCCAGAACGCTGCGCGTGAAGCCCATGTCCCTTGTCGGTTTCATGTCCAGAATTTCGACCTTGAGGCTATCTCCGGGCTCGGCGCCTTCGACGAAAATTGGCCCATTCATGGGATTTGGACCATGCGCCCGCTGGACCTCGTTCTCGTCGTAGCCCCAGGCATCGAGCGTACGGGTGACGACCGTGTCACCGCTTGTGATCGTCAAAGCCGGAGGCAAGGTTCCAAGAACGTTGTAAAAGGCAGTAGCGACGAAATCATGGGTCGTCATGGTAAAGTTCCGCTCGGATGTCTGGGGTGTCCTGTCGAAGGTGGCTAAATGAACTTACGCGTCAGCCGGGCGACCGTCGACGGCAAATTATGCTGGCGCGGGTGGATTGTTAAATATGGCGGCAGAAGATGGTGGCCTGACAGGGAGTATGTGAATTGAATTTTACGCCGGGTCCATCGCGCAGCGCACTGCAGCGGGTCGTCTACCTTTGCCTTGGTCTTGTGATGGTCGGTCTTGGAATTATCGGCGCCATCCTTCCGCTCATGCCGACAACGATTTTCCTTATCCTGGCAGCGTGGTTCTTCAGCCGGTCATCTCCGCGTCTGGAGGCCCATCTGATGAATAGTCGATTTGGCGGCCCGTTGCGCGACTGGCGCGAGAACGGCGCGATTTCCCGTAAATCCAAGATGTTAGCGTTGATAGGGATGTCGGTTGGATACGCGGTATTCCTGATTGCGTCGAAGCCGTCGATTTTCCTCGCGATCGTCGTCGGCGCATCGATCCTGGCTTGCGCTGCTTACGTCGTTTCGCGGCCGGGTTCCGCCGAGCTCAACCAGCCGGAGGAAAGCGACGGCTGATCTATTTTGCCGGCAAGAGGCACTTTACAACGAACGTAAACTCAAATTATACGGCCCGCTCACTATTGCTCCCACATCCCAGCATTCCCATCTGAGCGCCATGCCAAAAACTCATAAGCACAAGTTCCTTCGGGAACAGTATCGACGCATGCTTTCGTCCGACCATCATATCGATCCGCGCTGGCGTGACAGTTTTGACGCCTTTCTGACGGATATCGACCACTTGGCGCCTAACACCGGAAGCCGTCGAATTATTGGTCGCAGGAACCCCAAGCTCGGGTTTGTGCCCGGAAATGTCGAGTGGCATTGGGAAAGCACGACGCTGCCCACATCGCGGGAAGCCAGAGGACGTTAAGTCCGAAGGCGCGACGGGCTCGATTTAAATTGAGCTCGGCGCTTGTAGAGCAGCTTAGTTGCGCTCGCACCTGTCGCTATCGTCAACTGAACCATCGTTTTCCCCTCTCATTGCGGTGTGTCTGGTCGGACCACTGGTTTCGATTGTCACGCTCGCCGGTCGATCGCCTCTTCCGTGTGTTCATGTCGGCCCAGGAGATGCGTCGCCGAGCGCCAGGCATGATGCGCGATCCGGTCGAGCCGCCGGACGGCGTCGACGCGGGCAAATGCTTCGGCGGCAGTCAATTTTCCGGGTGCGACGGCGGCGAGGGTCTCGGCGCGGTGATCGCGCTGCATGGCGTCGAGGTCCTTCGCCGCGCGTTCAATGTTTGCGAACGAGGCGTCGACCTCAGCCGAAACGGTCCAGCCAATCGGTTCCGCCCGCGCCGTAAGCGCAGATTCTGCGGTAATCGATTCACCAACCATCTGCGTCGCTCGCATCGCCTGAATGCAAAGCTCAGCGGCGCGAAAGTCATCGGGTACCCCGGCCATCCGTTCGGGAATGCCGCCTTCCCCAAGGATCTCCACGAGCCTCGAGGCATGTTCAAGCGCGTGCAACGTGCTCGTCATGCGCAGCCGCTCCTCTTCCGTCTCGGGCGGCTCTTTCAGCTCGGAGAGAAAATCCTGTGCCTGCGCGAGTGCTGAGGCTGCTGCCGCGCTATCCTGCATCGTACGAGCACCCTCGTCCGAGAGGGCAGCGGCGACTGAAGCCGCCGACGTGTTGAGAACCCCCGCCACGACGCGCCGGGTTGTTTCGACCGCGATCACCGGATTGACGAGCGCGCTTGGATCAAGCGCACGTTCGAGCGGTGTCTCTCTGGAGGGCAGAATGCGCTCCACGATGTGGGTGAACCATTGTGTCGCCGGAAGGAGCACCGCGACTCCGACGACATTATAAGCTGTGTGGTAAGCGGCCAGGAGCGTCGTCCCGTCGACTGACGCGGCAAACGCTCTCATCGTCGCTGCGGTAAACGGAAAAGCGACGATTGCAATGAGTGCGGCTATGACCTTGAACAGCACATAGGCAAGAGCGAGGCGCTTGGCCGTCGAACTGGCGCCGATGGCCGCCAACGCGGAACTCGTCGCTGTTCCGATATTCTGGCCGATGATCAGGGCCGCTCCCTGCTCAAGGCTGATCGCCCCGGCATAGAAAGCCGCAATCGTGACGGCGATGGCAGCCGTCGATGACTGCATGACCGCGGTCATCGCCAGGCCGACGGCGATCAGGGTCAGGAGGCCGACCGAGCCTGAGATCCAGCCAACTCCCGGCACGCCGAGTACTGCGGGCAAATCGGATGGATGCAGGCTTTCAGCGAGGCCTCCCATGCCCTGCTGAAGGGTTGTGAGCCCGTAGAGCACCAACGCGAAGCCTGCAAGTGCGCTGCCCGCTGCCGCGCTTCGCCCGCCGCCAAGCAGCTTGGCCAGCGCGCCGGCAAAGATCAGGGGTAGGGCGTAGGCGGACAGCGAGACACGCACGCCGAGCAACGCCACCAGCCAGCCCGTGCCCGTCGTGCCGACATTGGCTCCGAACACGAGGCCAAGCCCCTGCGGGAAGGTCAGCAGCCCGGCATTGACAAGGCCGATCGTCGTCATCGTCACAGCGCTCGACGACTGCACGAGCAGCGTGATTAGGGCACCCCAGAAGGCGCCTGTGAGAGGCGTGGCCGCCGCTTTGCCGAGGACCGAGCGCAGCGCCGAGCCGGCCAGGGCCTTCAATCCGTCGGTCATGACGGTCATGCCGAGCAGGAACAACCCGACGCCGCCGAGAATGGCAATTACCGTCGACATCTGCGCCCCGCAGCCATCGGTTTTCCTTTAGCGTTCGCTAAGCGGGATCATACGCGAATACTACCCTGTGTTGCGATTCCTTTTTTATGCCGCGCGAGGCGGCTGAGCAGCCGGATTTCGTCTACGACCTTGCCAGACGCGGCATGGATATCGCCAGCATCGATTGCGCCTATGACGCCGAAAAGGCCTGGGCCGCCATAGCGGCCAGCGAGTGTGTCGTGCTCAATAAAGGTTCCGCCGTGGCCGAAGCCGCGACGCTGCTCGACAGCCGCCGGCCGGATGGATGGTTACATATTCAAGAAGACGCCGACCTTGCGGCCGCTGAAATCGTGGTTTGTGCTGCTTGGTCGCGTTTGTCGCGCAACACCATTGCTTTTGTGCGTTATATGAACAAAGATCGAATATCGCACAAAACTCTTGCCGTTCGACTGGCTCTCGCCTTATTCCTTACACATCGGAAGGCACGAGGAAGCCTCATCCGGCAAGGAGAGATCCAGCATGGACAAGACAATCAGGAGCGCGGCGGAAGCCGTCTCCGAAATCGGCGATGGCGCCACCGTCATGATCGGTGGTTTCGGCGGCTCCGGCGCGCCGATCGAGCTCATTCACGCCCTGATCGACAAGGGACCGAAGAGCCTCACCGTTATCAACAACAATGCCGGCAATGGCCGGATCGGCATCGCTGCCATGATCGATGCGGGCATGGTGCGGAAGATGGTTTGTTCCTTCCCGCGCTCGTCCGATCCGCGTGCCTTCACCGACAGGTATCTTGCCGGGCAAATCGAACTGGAGCTGGTGCCTCAAGGCACGCTCGCCGAGCGCATCCGCGCCGGCGGGGCTGGCATTCCAGCTTTCTACACACCGACGGGCTACGGGACCGAACTTGCAGAAGGCAAGGTCATCGCCGAGTTCGATGGCCGCCACTATGTGCAGGAGCGCTGGCTGAGGGCCGATTTCGCGATCGTCAAGGCGCAGGTCGGCGATGTCCACGGCAACCTCACCTACAACAAGGCCGGCCGCAACTTCAACCCGCTGATGTGCATGGCGGCTGCCAAGACGATCGCGCAGGTCTCGAGCATCGTGCCTGCCGGCGGCATCGATCCCGAGCACGTCGTCACACCCGGCATCTTCGTCGACCGCCTCGTCAAGATCGCCAATCCGCAACAGGAAGAAGAGCTCATTCGAGCCGGGGTGGCCTATATATGACCGTCGACACCAGAGAAGACATCAAGCTTTCCAATGCCCAGATCGCCTGGCGGGCGGCGCAGGACATCGCCGACGGCGCCTATGTGAACCTCGGTATCGGCTTTCCGGAAATGGTCGCCCGCTACCAGCCGCCGGGCCGGCAGGCGATCTTTCACACGGAAAACGGCATCCTCAACTTCGGCGAGGCGCCACCATCAGGTGAAGAAGATTGGGACCTCATCAATGCCGGCAAGAAAGCGGTGACGTTGAAGCCGGGTGCGGCATTCTTCCATCATGCCGACAGCTTTGCCATGGTGCGCGGCGGCCATCTCGATGTCGCGATCCTCGGGGCCTATCAGGTCGCTCAAAATGGCGATCTCGCCAACTGGCGCGTCGGCGCCAAAGGCGTGCCGGCCGTCGGCGGCGCCATGGATCTGGTGCATGGTGCGAAACAGGTCTGCGTCATCACCGAACATGTCACCAAGAATGGTGAGCCGAAGCTGGTCGACAAATGCAGTTTCCCGCTGACGGGTGTCGGCTGCATCACCCGCATCTATACGAGCCACGCCGTCATCGACATCAAGGACGGGCGTTTCGTGCTGCGCGAGAAGCTTGCCGCGATGTCCCTCGATGAACTGCAGGCCATGACCGGCGCACCGCTCCATATCGAGGGGCCGGTTACCGATCTCGTCGTTCCCGAACTCTGAGGATAAGTCCATGACCGAAGCCTTTATCTGCGATTATATCCGCACGCCGATCGGCCGTTATGGCGGTTCGCTTTCGTCCGTGCGTGCCGATGATCTCGGTGCCATTCCGCTGAAGGCGCTGATGGCGAAGAACGCATCCGTCGACTGGGACGCGGTCGATGACGTCGTCTTCGGCTGCGCCAATCAGGCGGGCGAGGACAACAGAAACGTCGCGCGCATGTCGCTGCTTCTCGCCGGCCTGCCGGTGTCTGTGCCGGGCACGACGATCAACCGGCTCTGCGGGTCGGGCATGGATGCCGTCATTACCGCGGCGCGCGCCATCCGATCAGGCGAAGCCGAACTCGTGATCGCCGGCGGTGTGGAGAGCATGTCGCGAGCGCCCTTCGTGATGCCGAAAGCTGATACCGCGTTTTCGCGTGCTGCCGAAATCCACGACACGACGATCGGCTGGCGTTTCGTCAATCCTCTGATGAAGAAGCAATACGGCGTCGATTCCATGCCGGAAACCGGCGAGAACGTTGCCGAAGACTACAAGGTGAGCCGCGAGGATCAGGACGCCTTTGCCGTGCGCTCGCAGGCGAAGGCTGCGGCCTCGCAGGCGAGCGGCAGGCTCGCCAAGGAAATCACTTCGGTGAGCATCCCGCAGCGCAAGGGCGATCCTGTTATCGTCGAGAAGGACGAACATCCGCGCGCAACCAGCATGGAAGCGCTCGCCAAGCTGCCGACACCTTTCCGTCAGGGCGGTACGGTGACGGCCGGCAATGCCTCGGGCGTCAATGACGGAGCGGCTGCCCTCATCATCGCTTCGGAAGCGGCGGCCAAAAAGTATGGCCTGACGCCGATTGCCCGTATTCTCGGCGGTGCGGCCGGGGCCGTCCCGCCGCGCGTCATGGGGATTGGCCCGGTGCCCGCTTCGCGCAAGTTGATGGCACGTCTCGGCCTGAAGCAGGAACAGTTCGACGTGATCGAACTCAACGAGGCTTTCGCCAGCCAGGGACTCGCAGTGCTGCGCGAGCTCGGCATTGCCGATGACGATCAGCGCGTAAACCGTAATGGCGGTGCGATCGCTCTCGGCCATCCGCTCGGCATGTCGGGTGCTCGCATCACCGGCACCGCGGCACTGGAGCTTGATCAAACCGGCGGTCGTTATTCGCTGTCGACCATGTGCATCGGCGTTGGCCAGGGTATTGCTGTGGCGCTGGAACGGGTCTGAGCGGGCCTATTCGGGGATCGACTGCATCATGATTTGGCTGCGCAGGGCCGGTGCCTCCGCGCCGAAATAGGTCTTGAGAACGGTAACCCTCACCGCGAGCCGGAGGCCGAGACTATGGCCTATCGGTCATTTGTCAACGGCAGCACCCGTTGCCGCAGGCATGCCCATCTCGCTCTTTCGTGCATTGCCCTTCTGCGATCTCGCCTGCTAAGACTGGCACATATCGTTTCATCACCTATGTCCTTGGTTTTTCGGGAGGCTATCGTCGCCATGGCAGATCTTGCTCAACTGCTTGCATCCATCAAGATTCCAGACCTTGCCGGCAAGGCTGTGCTGATCACCGGCGCCTCGACAGGCATCGGCGCAGCCGTCGCCCGCGCCTTCGCCGCGCAGGGCGCCAAGGTCGGCGTACATTACAATTCAAGCCGTGAACCGGCCGAAAAGCTTGCCGATGAGATCAGGGCAGCCGGCGGCACCGTTCATCTCGTGCATGGCGACGTCTCGCGGGAAGGTGAGACGGAGCGTGTCGTCGAAGAGACGGCCAAGACCTTCGGCCATCTCGATGGCCTCATCAACAATGCCGGCGGCATGCTCGGCCGCAAGCCGACTTCGGAATATACCGATGAGCATTATGAAAAGGTCATGAACCTCAATGCCCGTTCGGTGCTCGCCGCGACGCGCGCTGCCCATCCCTGGCTGAAGAAGCAGGGCGGTTTCATCATCAACACGACCTCGATTGCGGCGCGCAACGGCGGCGGCAATGGCGCAATTCTCTATGCGGCATCCAAGGGTTTTGTTTCGACGATCACCCACGGACACGCCAAGGAATTTGTCGCCGACAGGATCCGCGTCAATGCGGTCGCGCCGGGCGTCATCGCAACGCCCTTCCACGAGCGCTATACGAATGACGAGCAGATGGAATTGCAGCGCAAGTCGATTCCAATGGGCTTCGTCGGCACGTCGGAAGATTGCGTCGGCGCTTATCTCTTTCTCGCCTCGCCGACCTTGTCAGGTTACATCACCGGTCAGATCATTGAGGTCAATGGCGGCCAGCTGATGCCCTGATGGGCTGTAAGGATGGCAATTTACGGAACTTTCGCACTGCAATGACGTTTCCCGCTTGGCCATTCATCAAGCGGAGGCGTCATGAGCTTTTCCTTTTCCGAACTCGACTTCCTGAAACCGGAGCTGGGGGCGGAATATATTGGTTCAGGCACGCATTTCGCGGTTTTCTCCGCACACGCAGAACAGGTGGAGCTCTGCCTGTTCTCTCCCGACGGCAAGAAAGAGATTGCCCGGCTGCCGCTGCCGAAGCGCGAGGGTGATATCTGGTCGGGCTACATCGCCGGCCTCGGTCCAGGGACGGTCTACGGCTACCGCGCGCACGGTCCCTACGATCCGAAAAACGGCCATCGCTTCAATGCCAACAAGCTACTGCTTGATCCCTATGCCAAACAGGTGCACGGCGACCTCAAATGGGACGACGCGCTCTATGGGTATACGATCGGCAAGGACGATCTTTCTTTCGATGAGCGCGATAGCGCGCCTTACATGGTCAAGGGCGTCGTTCAGGATCCGGATTTCGACTGGGCCGGTGAACAAGCGATCCGGCGGCCATGGCCGGAAACGATAATCTATGAGGCGCACGTCCGGGGACTGACGATGCTGCATCCAAAAGTGCCGGACAGATTGCGCGGCACCTTCCTCGGCATGTGCAGCGATCCGATCATCGATCATCTTGTAAAGCTCGGCATTTCCGCGATCGAGCTGCTGCCGATCCAGTTCTTCCCGAACGACCGCTATCTGGAAGAGAAGAAGCTCACGAATTACTGGGGCTACCAGACGCTCGGTTTCTTCGCACCGCAGGCACGCTATCTCTCGGGTGACAAGATCACCGAGATCAAGACCATGGTGAGGAAGTTCCATGCCGCCGGCATGGAAGTCATCATGGACGTCGTCTATAACCACACGGCCGAGGGCAGCGAGAAGGGGCCGACGATGTCTTTCCGCGGTCTCGACAACGCAAGCTACTACATCCTCTCGCCCGACGATCCGCGCCATACTTTCGATACGACAGGTACCGGCAATACGCTGAACGTCGCTCATCCGATGGTCATGCGCATGGTGCTGGACAGCCTGCGCTACTGGGTCGGCGCCATGCATATCGATGGTTTCCGCTTCGATCTTGCCAGCACGCTCGGCCGCCAGGATCTGGAATTTGACCGGCAGGGCCTGTTCTTCGGCGCAATCCGCCAGGATCCGATCCTTGCCGGGGTCAAGCTGATCGCCGAACCCTGGGATGTCGGGGCCGGCGGCTATCAGGTCGGCGGCTTCCCGCATCCTTTCCGCGAGTGGAACGATAAGTTCCGTGACGATGTACGCCGCTTCTGGAAGGGAGACGGCGGAATGGTGTCGGAGATCTCGCAGCGCATCACGGGCTCGGCGGTGCAGTTCAATCACTCGGATCGCGGGGCGACATCATCAATTAATCTGCTGTCGGCACATGACGGCTTCACGCTGATGGATACGGTTTCCTTCGACGACAAGCACAATGAGGCAAATGGCGAAGACAACAGGGACGGTCATTCAGACAATCATTCGGACAATATGGGTGCCGAGGGCGCGACCGATAACGAGGACATCAACAGGCTACGTGCGCGCCGCCGCCGCAACATGATGGCAACCTTGATGCTCTCGCAGGGCGTGCCGATGATCCTTGCCGGCGATGAGGTCGGCAACAGCCAGATCGGCAACAACAATGCATACTGTCAGGACAATGAGATTGGCTGGACGAAATGGGACGGCCTTGATGATCCGTTCCTTGACTTCTGCCGCAAGGTCGTCGCGTTCCGCAAGGCGCATCCGGTGCTGAGGCAGGAGCGCTTTCTGACGGGCGACAGTACCGAGGATGGCCGTATCGAAATCGCCTGGTACAAGCCGGACGCCAGTTTCATGGATGACGGTGCCTGGAATGATGCTGGGTTGCAAGTGCTCGGGGTCTATCTCTCGAAGAGTGCGCATTCCCCCGATACCGAGGAGATGGATGATCTCTATCTGGTCTTCAATGCCGGTGGCGATTGCGAAGTGCATTTGCCCGAGGTCAACGGTCTGAAGCACTGGGCGCGTGTACTCGATACCGGCGCTGAAGAGGATGCTTTCAAACTTCATGAGCAGGCGGGGCCGGTGATCGTCTATGCCCAAAGCATTGCAGTCTTTGCGCCGAAGGGGCAGACCCAGCCGCCAAAGGATGCAAGCAAGGCCGAACGGCGCAGGTGGTTCCACTTCGGTCGGCGGAGCAGGTGACGGATCAGTAGCAATCAATGAATGCCGACGTCATTACCGAGCTTGGTCTGATTTATGTCAGCGATACCGAACCGGGTATCCGCAGACGACGAAAGGGCAAGGGCTTCAGCTACACGCTGCCAGACGGGAAGACACTGGCCGACGAGATCCAGCGGGCACGCATCCATGCGCTCGGCCTGCCGCCGGCCTATAAAAATGTGTGGATCTGCATCGATGAAAACGGTCATCTGCAGGCCACCGGCTTCGATGTCCGCGGCCGCAAACAATACCGCTACCACAAGGACTGGCAGGCCTTCCGCAGCACAGGAAAATTCCATCAACTCATCGAATTCGGCAATGCGCTGCCGAAGATCCGGCGGACGGTGCTGCGCCATCTCGATACCGGCGCGGAGGACATCAACGGCGTGCTCGCAGCGCTGACGATATTGCTCGACGAAGCGCATCTGCGCGTCGGCAACCAGGCCTATGTGAAGGAGAACGATACCTATGGTGCCACAACGCTGCTGAAGCGCCATCTGAAGATCGTTGACGGTCGCATCGAATTGAAATTCCGTGCCAAGGGCGGCAAGCGCGTACAGCGCAGCCTCAAACATCCACGCCTGCAGAAGATATTGGAAGAGATCGCCGATTTGCCGGGCAGGCAGCTCTTCGTCTGGAAAGACGAGGCAGGTGCACTGAAACCGATCGATTCCGGCCGGCTGAATGCCTATCTCGCTGACATCTCGGGCATTGCCATTTCCGCCAAGACCTTCCGCACATGGGCAGGTTCGCTTGCCGCTTTCGGTGCGGCGCGCTGCGCAATATCAGAAGGACGACGGCCGACCGTCAAGGAAATGTCGGAAGCTGCGGCGGAAATCCTGCATAATACGCCGGCGATCTCGCGCTCCAGTTACATCCACCCGGCAATCATTGCGCTTTCAGCCAAGGATGAGACGCTGGAGGAGGGCAGTAGCGAGCCCCTGCGTGGGCTTCGGGCGGATGAGAACCGCATGCTGGATTTCCTGACATGCCACACCATTCCCGAGTGAGCAAAAAGAAGCGCGTGTAGCGCGTCTAACAGGAGCGTAAGCGTCAGGTGGCGCGCTTCTCGTGGCGGTCTTCCTCGATCTCTTTGAAAAATCAAAACGAAAACAGGTTCAGGACGCCTCCATGTCGAGTTCCGGATAGTGGCGGAAAATGCCTTCCGTGCTGAAAGGCAAGCGGTGGTCGGATTTCAGATAGCGGGCGATGTTGGGGCGATGTTCGACGCTGTCATGGAGGGTGGCAAGCAGCGGATATTTACTGCGGTAGCTGCTCATCGCCTTTGGAAAGGCATAAACGAGACCCTCGACGATCTGGAAGAGCGACAAGTCCACATAAGTCAGTGCATCGCCGGCTACATGTTTGGCGCCATACGGATTCTGCTGCAGCACGCGTTCGAAATAGCCGAGGAATTTCGGGATGCGCTCCTTGATGAAATCGGCTG
Source organism: Rhizobium viscosum (assembly GCF_014873945.1). NCBI lineage: Bacteria > Pseudomonadati > Pseudomonadota > Alphaproteobacteria > Hyphomicrobiales > Rhizobiaceae > Rhizobium > Rhizobium viscosum. The sequence goes on from NZ_JADBEC010000002.1 coordinate 2,308,210, forward strand.
AGCGGGCCTTCGCCTCTTCCTTCTGGTCTTCGTAATAGAGCGAGGTGGCGATCGGATGATGCGTGTCATGCACCTCGGCGACGAAATCGGTGATCGTGAGCTGCAACCCGTTTACGACATAGCGCAGCCCTTCATCATCAGGTGCCAGTCCGAGTTTGGGGCCGAGATACAGAAGAATGTTGGCGACATGGGGGATGATGAGATCGCCGTCCTTGAGGAAGGGTGGGGCGAAGGGAATATGGGCTTCGCTATCGCTCCGCATGACGCTCAGCATCGCGCCAGTGCCACGCCCGCGGCCGGATTGGCGAGTAATGTCGATATAGTCGGCACCGGCTTCCTCGAGCGCCAGTCGCACAAATTCCCCACGGCCCTGGATGCCGTCCCAATAATAAAGCTCGTAAGTCATATGCCCTCATAATGTCTTTAACGTCTTGTTTCGCGGCCGAAATCCTTGCGCAGTTCGTCCTTCGCCTTTTCAAGTGTGCCCTTCTGCTTCTTCGTCAACTGCTCTCCGGCGCGATTGATGTAGAAATTCAACATCGACATGGCTGACCGGAAGGGGCTTGATTTGCGCCGGTCACTGTTTTCGGCCGAATGTTTGAGGGAATCGGCGATCTTCTTCGGATCGTTGGACGTGAAGACACCTTCCTTGAGGTCCAAGGCGTCACTGTTTTCGGTGACACCCTGTGACCATTTCTTCTTGCTCTTCGCCATTGCGATTGTCCTTTACGGCAGCGGCATGCGGCGCGAGGCCACCTGCCGCGTTGTTGGTGTCTGATGGTGCGTCAGTGATGGGCGCGGTGTTCGTTGCGCTTACGAGTGGCGGCTGCTTTCTTGGCGGAAGCGGAACGTTCTTCCTTCGAGCGCGATGCAGAGGCGCGGCCGCCGATCTGTCCGCCCTTTTCGGAGGATTCGTTCGTATCCTTCTTGCCGCGCCCGGAGCCTGATTTGTTGCCGCCGCCGCTTTCCTTGTTGACGGTTGCCCATGCACGGCGTTCAGCCTCCCCTTGGGATACGCCGCGGTCCTCATAACCTTCCTCGATATGCTCGGCCTTTCTCTTCTGCTTGTCAGTATAAGCGGATTTGTCACCTCTCGGCATGGCTGCCTCCTTCGGTTCGAATGAGGCCCAACCATTTGCTATCCAAAAAGTTCCGAGGTCGTACCGACCGTCTGTTCGGGAAATATCGGGAACTTGACGGTCCTGAGGCAGTCAGGGCCTAGGCAATCGGGCGCTGGCGGGCAGCGGTCTTCACAGCGCGGTCGAGTGCTGCGGTGGTAAACGGCTTTGGCAGCAGCACCGAACCGGAAAAGCGGTTCACATCCGGCAGACTGCTGTTGCCGGTCGCAAAGACGAGGCCAACCGACGGGAAAGCTTCGCGTGCCAGCGCTGCGAAGACCGGGCCGGACATGCCCGGCAAGCCGACATCGGCAACGATAATATCTGTATTCGTATCTGCGCTGCGCAGAAGTTCGATGCCCTGTTCTCCGCTGTCGGCTTCGATCACGTCATAGCCGAGGTCCCGAAGGATTTCGGCAGTATCCATGCGAATGAAGACATCATCTTCGACCAGCAGAAGCTTCAGCCTGGCCTGGACGATGTCGCGCGGCTGCCCGCTGGCCGACAGCGGCATCGGGTTGGTCTGGCGGCGTTGCGCCTGATTGAGGAGGACGTGGCGGACTTTCTGCGCCAAGGCCTCCCGTGTATAGGGCTTGGAGAGGAGCTCCAGGCCGGGATCGAGCCGGCCGCCATGGACGATCGAATTTTCGGTATAGCCCGACGTGTAAAGCACGGCGATGTTGGGCAGGCGCTCACGGGCCATGCGCGCGAGCTCCGGGCTCTTCAGCGGACCAGGCATGACGACATCGGTAAAGAGCAGGTCGATATGAGCGCCGCTTTCGATCACGGTCAGCGCGCTTTGCGCGTCCCTGGCCTTCAGCACGTAATAGCCGAGATCGGTCAGCATCTCGACGACGGTTGCGCGCACACCCTCATCATCCTCGGCGACCAGAATCGTCTCGGTGCCGCCGGTTGCGGGAACGTTGTCGCCGGCGGCGATCCTGTCTTCGCTTTGGAAGGAGCGGGGAAGATAAAGCTTCACCGTCGTGCCTTCGCCGATCTCGCTATAGATCTTCACATGGCCACCGGACTGCTTGACGAAGCCGTAGACCATGGAAAGGCCGAGACCGGTGCCCTTGCCCTCCGGTTTGGTGGAGAAGAACGGTTCGAAGGCCTGCTCGATAATCTCCGGTGGCATGCCCGTCCCAGTGTCGGTCACAGCGAGCACCACATATTGGCCGGCTGCGACCTCCGGGTGAGTGCGACTATAGGAATCGTCGAGAAAGGCATTGCCCACTTCGACCGTCAGCTTGCCTGCGCCATCCATTGCATCGCGGGAGTTGATCGCAAGGTTCAGCAGTGCGTTCTCAATTTGGATCGGGTCGGCAAAACTGTTCCAGAGGCCGCCGGAGACCATGGTCTCCACTTCGATTTCCTCACCGAGCGCGCGGCGCAGCAAGTCATCCATGGCAGAGACGAGGCGGCCGATATTGATCACCTTCGGCTCCAGAGGCTGGCGTCGGCCGAAGGCGAGAAGCTGGCTGGCGAGCCGTGATCCGCGCTCGACGGCGGATAGCGCGTTGGAGATGCGCTCTTTGGCTCGGCCGTTATTCGTCACATCTTTGCCTAGAAGCTGGAGATTGCCCGAAATGACCTGCAGCAGGTTGTTGAAATCGTGCGCGACGCCGCCGGTGAGCTTGCCGATCGATTCCATTTTCTGCGCCTGCTGCAGGGCTGCCTCCGCCTGCTGGCGTTCGAGGATTTCGGCAGCGACACGGACCTCGAGCGTTTCGTTCAATTTGCGGAGCTGGTCCTCGGCCTCGCGGCGCTGGACGATCTCAAGCTCGGCAGCGCGGATGAGCCGGGCGTTGTCGATTGCGACGGCAGACTGGCCAGCCAGGCTGACGAGGCTTGCCTCTGCCGCATCAGAAAAGCGGGCGGGCTGGCTGTGACCGAAGAACAGCCCGCCAATGACGCTGCCGTCGCGCGACTTGACCGGTACGGCGAGATAGCTGCGCACAGGAAGGTGGCCGCTCGGCATCCCGGAATGCGGCGCATTCTGCCCATAGCGCGGATCAAGCAGAATATCGTCGGAACGCACGACGCCTTCGCCGCTAAAAGTCGGTGCAAAGACCTTGGTGTTGCGCGGCATCGGAAACCTGTCAAAATGTTTCCGGTCGACACCCGACAGCGCATAAAGCATGTAGCTGCCGCCTTCGCCGTCATCGACATTGTAGAAGAAGGCGCCGAATTCGGCTGATGTCAGCGCTACGCCGGCATCGACGGCGATCTGTGTCAGGCGATCGACATTGAGCTCGGCGGTGATCGCCGAGCCAGCTCTGTTGACGACGGCGAGCGTTGCCGATTTTTCCCGCGCCTCATCCAGCGCGACGCGCTCCCGGCGCTTGGCAAGCACCTGGTCCGTCACTTCCATTGTCGCGCAGAGAATGCCGGCGACCTTGCCGTCATCGTCCCGCAGCGGCGTGTAGGAAAAGGTGAACCAGGTGTCTTCCGTCTGCCCTTCGCGCCGCATGGGAACGTGCAGTTCCTCGTAGAGCTGTGACCGACCGTTAAGCGTGGCCTCCACGATCGGCTCGAACTGCGGCCAGATATCCGACCACACGTGCTGAAACGGTTTTCCGAGAGCGGCAGGATGCCGTTCGGGAAAGATCGCGACATAGGCGTCATTGTAGATGAAGGCGAGTTCGGGGCCCCAGGCGACGAATTTCGGCTGGCGTGAATTGACAACCATTTCCGCGATATGCCGGAGTGAACTCGGCCATGCTTCGACTGATCCGATGCCGGCAGCATCCAAACCATTCCGGCGCAGCAAATTCCCGATTTCGCTATCGCCTTCCGGCCAGCGGCCCCCAACCCGTGCCATCAAAATCGCTTTCAATCTTACTGTGGCATCACCCGAGCCGGGTCTGCCGGTCCACCGTCGACAAAATAGAGGCGTCGGGCAGCAGGGAAAGGGTGAGCTGCAAATATCGTTAACCGGGAAAGTGTCCGATTACTCGCAGAAAGGCTGTTTATATTTGTTATTCCTCGTCCAGTTTCTGCGAGGTGATGAAAGCGCGGCTCAAGGCAAAGGAACGAAGCTGGATCGGTTTGCGTGGATCGCGAAAAAATACGCCGACTATATTATCAACCAGAAGGATAAGCCCCAGTGCGAAACCGATATAGAGCAAAGCGGCGATCAGAAGAAGCGACATCTCCATCCCTCACACCTATGCTGGAAAACCCCGGGCGGAGGCCGCGGGAACCGGGATAACGACGGAATGGGCGAAACAGCTGTTCATGGCGACTTCCCCTGCTTGCCCATAGACAGCCGGAGGATGCTCTTGTTCCCCGTTTCGAGGGGTGGACGCAGCTTTTTTACAAAGCTGTCCAGACGGACGTTTCATTCGGCTTGTGGTCACCCCCGCACAGAAGCTGGCGCTTCATGAACTTCTTAGCGCGCAACTAATTCAAACTTATGACAAAAAAACCTCAGGGGCGCCGCGAAGGCGCCCATTTTCATCAAGATTTGAAAATTTCTCTTCAGGAAGCCGACTTGCGTACGCTTGTCCGCTTCGGGGCCGGTTTGACGATGCCATCGGTCTTTGTATTTGTTGGCGCCTGTTTGGCAGGTTTCTTGGCTTCGCCGCCATTCGTGACCTTGGTCGCTGCTGCCGGTGCCGCCGTCTTGGCTGCCACAGCCCGCTTCGCCCGAGGTTTCGCTTCCTTGCCGTTTGGAGATTTTAACACCCCCTTGAGCGCATCATGCTCAGCCCTTGCTTTTTCCCAATGGACGGAATCCCGTCCCGTCGGGTGTCCCTCTTCTTCCCAGAGGGCATATGCACGTTTTTGTATCCACTCTTCCCGAGTTTCTGCCATCGCTGATCTCCAGTCACAACATGCCGTCGTTCGAACGCGATACTGTTGAAAAGGTTCCAGACTATTGGGCCGGTTTCAAGTGGATTTGCGAAGTAAATCGGGAATATTTTTGCATTGCAGTATTTATAGGCAATAACTCGTTCTAGTTGCCTTGATATTGGACAGCGCGGTGCAGATCCTGGATGAAATTCGCACGCTGGCGCGCGGCATCTTCTTTCTCGCGAATCCGCAGGAGGAAAGAAGGATGGATGGTCACGAGAACCGGCGGATGGTTCTCCGGCGTGAGGATGTGACCGCGCTCGGGTGTCAGTTTCACCTTCGATCCGAGGAGAGAATAGACTGCTGTTGCACCGAGTGCGACGATGAGATTCGGCCGCACGACGTTGATTTCGGCACCGAGCCACCAGGAGCAGCGCTGGATCTCCCCCGCATTGGGTTTCGAATGTAGCCGGCGCTTGCCGCGAGGCTCGAACTTGAAGTGTTTGACTGCGTTGGTGACGTAGCATCGCGAGCGGTCGAGCCCAGCCTCCTCGAGACAGACGTCGAGCAGGCGTCCGGCCGGACCTACGAATGGGTGTCCCGCGATATCCTCCTTGTCGCCGGGTTGTTCGCCGACGAGCATGATCTCGGCCTTTTGCGATCCCTCGCCGAAGACGATCTGGGTGGCATTCTTGTAAAGTTCGCAGCGTGTGCAACCTTCCGCTTGACGACTAAGCTGATCGAGGCTGGTTGCGTCGGCGCTTTCAAGCGTGAAGGCGGGGCCGAATTTCGGTGCGACGTTCATGGCAGCAATCCCGTGGCTTTCACCCTCAACCGATCGCGCTGCGGATTGTTCCTGCCTGTTCGGAACAACCCGCAGCCTCAGGAATTTGATGCTGATTGGAAATCACACGGGGTGAGGAATGAACCAGATTTCAAGGACCGGTACGAACACGGAGAGCACGGGATGCTGGGGCGCAGAGCTGCTCGCGGGCGGAGGCGCGCGTTTTCGTCTCTGGACGCAGGGTGAGAATGCGATCTCTCTGCGGCACCGCGGCCGGGATATCCCGATGCAGGACGTTGGTGGCGGATGGTTCGAGCTGACCGCGGTGGAAGCATCCGCCGGCGATGAGTATATGTTCGTCCTCCCTGATGGAAAAGCCGTGCCGGATCCGGCGTCGCGGGCGCAGGCCGGCAACGTGCATGGGCCGTCTCTGATCGTCGATCCCGGCTATCAATGGCAGAATTCGGGCTGGCGCGGCCGTCCGTGGGAAGAGGCCGTCATCAGCGAGATCCATATCGGCACCTTCACGCCCGAGGGTACATTCCGCGCCGCAGCGCAGAAGCTCAAGCATCTCGCCGAAACTGGTATCACGGCCGTTGAAGTGATGCCGGTTGCGCAATTTGCCGGCAATCGCGGCTGGGGTTACGATGGCGTACTACACTATGCGCCGCATTCTGCTTACGGCACGCCGGCCGATTTCAAGGCCTTTATCGATGCGGCGCACGGCCTCGGCATCATGGTGCTGCTCGACGTCGTCTACAATCATTTCGGACCCGAGGGCAATTATCTTCACACCTATGCGCCCGGCTTCTTCCGCAAAGACCGGGAAACGCCCTGGGGGGCGGCAATCGATTTTGGGCAGGAACCAGTGCGGCGCTTCTTTATCGAGAATGCACTCTACTGGATCGGTGAGTTCCGGCTGGACGGGCTCAGGCTCGATGCCGTGGAGCAAATCCATGATGCCTCTGAAAAGCATGTGCTTTCGGCCATGGCCGAAGAAGTGAAAGCCACCTTCGCCGACAGGCAGGTTCATCTCGTCGTCGAAGACCAGCGCAATCTGGTGGAGTTGCTGGTCCGTGACGAGAACGGCACTCCTAAAGCCTACGAGGCCGAATGGAACGATGATTTCCATCATGTGGCGCATATCATCGCGACCGGCGAAACCATCGGCCACTACAAGCCTTTCGCCGGTCAGCTCTGGCACAAGCTTCGCCTTGCGCTTCAGCATGGCTTCATCTATCCGGATCGAACCGAACCGCCGGAACTACCTGTTGGCGAGCGATGTTACCTGCCACCGACCGCCTTTGTCGATTTCTTGCAGAACCACGACCAGATCGGCAACCGCGCCTTCGGCGAGCGGCTGGTGAGCCTTTCCGATCCCGATATGCTGGATGCGCTGACAGCGATACTCCTGCTCTCACCGCACATACCCTTTCTTTTCATGGGGGAGGAGTATGGGGAAAGGCGGCCCTTCTATTTCTTCACCGATTACACGGGTGAACTTGCCAAAATAGTCCGCGAGGGTCGCATGGCGGAAGCCGAGGGTTTTGGCGGATTGAAGACTGGCAGGACCGCAGCCGATCTGCCCGATCCGAATGTGCTTTCGACCTTCGAACATTCGAAACTCGACTGGCAATGGCGGGAAAGAGAAGAGGGACAAAAAAACCTGGCTTTCGTCACCGAGCTCCTGACGCTGCGCAAGACCTATATCGTGCCGCTGCTACGGCAGAGCTGGGCCATGGAGAGCGGCGCGCTGGAGGTGTCGGAAGGGGCGGTCGCCGTCTGGTGGAAATTTGCTAACCTGACGCTGGCGCTGCGCGCCAACTTGTCGGGGCAGGCGCTGGTTTTGCCGTCGATCGATGGGACGGTGATCTACGAGCGCTACGGCAAGGAAGCAAAACCTGCCGAGAATGGCGCGCTGCCGCCGCATTCGGTCGTGTTTGCCATCGATATTGAGCCGGCAAATTAAGCATCTGAAAATTTCGCGTTGAGAGTGAGCGGCGGACTGATTGAACGCAGACGATTCGCGGCTATATCCTGTCGCGATGTTTCAACTGCTGTCGACCTACTGGCCGCATATCCTCTTCGTCATCTCGATTGCCATGGGGGCAGCGGCGGCGATCCATGCCACCATGACCAAGGAAGAGGTCCGGGCCGCGACCGGCTGGGTGGGCGTGATCATCCTCTCACCGATCATCGGCGCGCTGCTTTACATGATTGCCGGCATCAATCGTATCCGCCGCAAGTCGCTGAGCCTTCGCCGCGACGCATTGCTGCCTGCCGCCGATCTGGACGAGCTCGAAAAGTTTGACGCGGAGACCGATGCCGTCATCAGCCAGTTCGGCCGGCGTTTTGCTGCCCTGCAGACGCTCGGCGATCGCGTTACGCGTTATCCGCTGACGACGGGCAATACGATCGACATGCTGGAAAACGGCGACGAGGCCTATGCGGCGATGAAGACCGCAATCGATGGCGCCGAGCGCAGTATCCTGCTGGAAACCTATATCTTCGACCGTGACCGGATCGGGCTGCGCATCGCCGATGCACTGATTGCAGCCGTCAAGCGCGGCGTGGAAGTGCGCGTGCTGATCGATGCGGTTGGTGCGCGCTATTCGGTGCCGAGCATTCTCGGATACCTGAAGGACGGCGGCGTTGCCGTTGATGTCTTCAATGGCAATGTCATCATGGGTCTGAGGCTGCCCTATGCAAACCTGCGTACACACCGCAAGATCCTGATCGCGGATGGAAAGATCGCACTGACGGGTGGCATGAATATCCGCGAAGGCTTCAGCGAGGAGGCGGTCGGCGGGAGTTTTGCCCATGACACGCATTTCAGCGTCAGCGGTCCGGCGGTCGCCGATCTCTTCGACGTCGCGGCCGAGGACTGGCGTTTCACGACAGGCGAAGTCCTGAACGGCGAGGCCTGGCGCGGCGACCGACTGGAGCGCAAGCGCGGCGATCCGGTCTTCTTGCGTGTCGTCGCTTCCGGACCGGACCGGAGCGTGGAAACGAACCACAAGATGCTGATAGGTGCCTTTTCCGTCGCGCGCCAGTCGATCCGGATCATGTCGCCTTACTTTCTGCCGGACCGGGAGCTGATCAGTGCGCTGACGACGGCGGCCCGGCGTGGCGTGGAGGTTGATATCGTTGTGCCTGCCGCCAACAATCTCGTTCTGGTCGACCGGGCGATGACGGCGCAGTTCGACCAGATCGTCAAGAACTACTGCCGCATCTGGCGTTCGACCGGCAGCTTCAGCCATTCCAAGCTTCTCTCTATCGACGGAACCTGGGCCTATGTCGGCTCCTCCAATCTCGATCCGCGCTCGCTGCGGCTGAATTTCGAAGTCGATCTCGAAGTGCTGAATGCCGGCTTTGCTGCCGAAATCGATGAGCGCATCGACGATGCCATCAAATCCGCCACGCCGGTTACGCTTGAGGGGTTGTGGTCGCGGCCCTTCCTGGTGCGACTGCTCGAAAAGGTGCTGTGGCTGGGTTCACCATATCTTTGACAGAGTTTTCATGATTGCGGCATGGCAAGTTTTGCTGCGCTGCCTATAATCCTGAAAAGAGCTTTTCGAGCAATGGAGCCGGCATTCCTTCCGATGCAAGCCAAGAAGAAAGACAGTCTCCCCGCCAGTATCATCGCTTCCATCAAGAACAGGAGGAAACGCGTCGAGACCTGGCATGCGGGGCCGAAGCCGCGCGGTGACGGCACTCTGATCGCCTCCTACAATGTCCACAAATGTGTCGGCACTGACCGACGCTTCGATCCGGAACGCACCAGCCGTGTCATCCATGAGATCGATGCCGATGTCATCGCGCTGCAGGAGGCCGATACGCGTTTCGGCGAGCGTACGGGCATTCTCGATCTCACCCGACTGGAGCGCGAGACCGGGCTCGTTCCAGTTCCGATCTCAGGGGCGGTGAAGGCGCATGGCTGGCACGGCAATGTCGTGCTCGTCCGCAAGGGCCTCGTGCATGATGTGCATCAGGTGAAGCTGCCGGGGCTGGAGCCGCGCGGCGCGCTGGTTGCGGAAATAGAGCTGGAAGCTGGCGGGACGCTGCGCATAATCGCCGCCCATTTCGGCCTGTTGCGCCACTCGCGGGCGCAGCAGGCAAAGACGCTGGTCGATCTCATTAGCGACCGTCATGAAATGCCGACCATCCTGCTTGGCGATCTCAACGAATGGCGGCTCGGCGACCGCTCGTCCCTCAATACTTTCCAGATGGCCTTCGGTCCGCTGCCGCCCGCCGTTCCGAGCTTTCCTGCCGGCTTGCCGGTCCTGGCGCTGGACCGCATCATTGCCAACCGGAAGGGTATCATCTCCGCGGTGGAGGTGCATGACACTCCACTCGCCCGCATGGCGTCCGACCACCTGCCGATCAAGGCGTTGGTTGATCTGCAGCAAGAAGTGGCAAGGGTTTAGCGCCCTGCAGGCTCTCAGGCCCGGACGGGAGCGGGAAGAAGCTTGCCTCTCACCAGCAGCCAAAGCGTTCCGACTGTAATGATCGCAAGCGCGATGTTGACGAGCACGAAGACAACGGGCGCAAGCTCGCCGATCGCGTCGGTATCGCCGCGCGCCGTCATGCGCAGTGCTGCTGTCGAAAGCGCAGTAAGGCCGAAGGTGAAAGCCCAATAGGAGCCGGCGAGGGGTTGTTGCATGATCCAGGGCAGCTGGCGGCCGATGATCAGGACCTGCAGGATGGCGTAACCGAACATGGCATGCACGAGCATATCGGGCGTGCCGGTCGTCACACTGAGATAGGCGACGCTGCCGACGGCGGGCGGGGCTGGATGCCGAAGCCGCCTTCGGCAAGGCTTTCAAGTCAAGACGCGGCATGACGCCGTCGCGCTTCCGCGCTGCAGAGGTGGTGCGCGAGGAGACTACGCACCTTGCCGCTCGACTTCCGTCAACACGGATATGAAGGCTCTGAGGCTTTGCGGTACATGCCTGTGACCTGGATAATAGAGGCAGAGTCCGGGGATCGACGGGCACCAGTCGTCAAGAACAGAGATAATCTCACCGCTGGCAAGATAGGGCCGTGCGATCCTTTCGGGCACATAGGCGATGCCGAGCCCTTTGACCGCCGCTTCCGCCATCAGTTCTACATGATCGAGTGTCAGGGCGCCCGATACCTCGACAGTCACTTCCTGGCCGTGTTTCTCAAACTCCCAGCGGTAGAGCTTGCCGCTCGGCATACGCAGGCGAATGCAACGGTGACGCTTGAGGTCCTCAGGCGTTTTCGGTTGCTTGTGGTCTTTCAAATAAGCTGGTGAGGCAATCGCGAGGAAGCGTGCCTCGCCGCCGAATTCGACCGCTATCATATCAAGAGGCACGGATTCCCGCAGGCGAATACCGGCATCGAAGCCCTCGCCGACAATATCGACCAGCCGGTTTTCAGTGACGATATCGAGCGATATCTCCGGATAGCGTTCGAGAAAGAGAGGAATGGCGGCATTCAACAGCACGCGGGCGGCAATTTCACTGGCGTTGATGCGTAGCGTACCGCTCGGCTGTCCGCCGAATTCCCCGACGGCATCGAGCGCCAATTCGAGATCGCGCAAGACCGGTTTCAGCCTGTCGAGAAGCATTTCGCCGGCTTCGGTGGCCGCGACGCTGCGTGTCGTGCGATGCAGCAGACGCACGCCCATTCGCGCCTCCATGTTGCGCATCATGTGGCTGAGCGTCGACGGCGACAGGCCGAGTTCGCCGGCCGCCTTGCGGAAGCTGCGATGGGTGACGATTGCCGCAAAGGCATTGAGATCATCGAGTGTCGGCCTGTAACTCATGGGTATTTTTCAACAACTCATGCAGGTTTGAACGGATTATCACATCAATAATCATCTCTACCTTTGCTGTCATCAAGCCGCGATCCAGCGGCGTCAGAAAGGTAGAGACGATGACAAAGACATGGTTCATCACAGGCACATCCTCCGGTTTCGGCCGGATCATGACCGAGAAACTGTTGGCGCGTGGCGATCGCGTCGCCGCAACCCTGCGCAAGCGCCAAGCCCTGGCTGAACTCGAAGCGCAGTATGGCGACCGGCTCTGGGTCGTGACCCTCGACGTCACCGATGACCGTGCCGTTCATGCAGCCGTCGACACCGCTTTCGAGCAGATGGGGCGCATCGATGTCGTTGTCAGCAATGCCGGTTATGGCCTGTTCGGCGCCTCAGAAGAGGTGAGCGATGCACAAATCCGCCATCAGATCGACACCAACCTGATCGGCTCCATCCAGGTGATCCGTGCGGCCCTGCCGCATCTGCGCCGGCAGGGTGGTGGTCGCATCCTGCAGGTCGCTTCGGAAGGTGGGCAGATCGCTTATCCGAATTTCAGCCTCTACCACGCCACCAAATGGGGGATCGAAGGTTTCATCGAGGCCGTGGCGCAGGAAGTCGCCCCTTTCGGCATCGACATCACCATTGCCGAACCGGGACCGGCAGGCACGGATTTCGGCGCCGGTCTCGTCAAGCCGCCGCAGATGGATATCTATGAGGATACGCCGGCCGGGCAGGTCCGCAGGGCAATTGCCGACGGCTCGTTCAAGATCTTGGGCGACCCCGTGAAGATGACCGACGCGATGATCGCGGCGGCCGAAAAACAACCGGCGCCCAAAAGGCTTGCGCTCGGCAGCACGACCTATCAGTCGATCCGCAAGGCCCTGAACGAACGGCTTGCCGAGTTGGAAGCGCAGAAGGATATCACGCTGTCGACCGACATCGACGCGTGAGCCACCCTCAGCGATCGATCGTCGACATGATCGTTTCGTTGTAGCGCTTGCCCGAAACCTTGCCGGGGGCAAGCGCTTCATCGAGCGCCTTCATCTGCTCGGCATTGAGCGCGATGGAGGCGGCGGCGATATTGTCTTCCAGGTAGGTGCGGCGCTTCGTGCCGGGGATCGGCACGAAGTCTCCGCCCTTGTGCAGGATCCAGGCGAGCGCCACCTGGCCGGGCTTGGCGCCGAGCGAGGATGCAACCGAGCGGACGGCCTCGGCTGCGCGGACATTGGCGTCGTAATTTTCGCCCTGATAGCGCGGATCACCGCGGCGGAAATCGCCTTCCGGATAATCCTCGGCGCGCCTGACTTCGCCGGTCAGGAAGCCACGGCCGAGCGGGCTGAAGGGCACAAGGCCGATGCCGAGCTCCCTCAAAGCCGGGATCACGTCGGCCTCCAGATTGCGCTCCCACAGGGAATATTCGCTCTGCACGGCGGAGACCGGAAAGACGGCATGCGCACGACGGATATTGGAAACGCCCGCTTCGGAGAGGCCGAAGTAGCGAACCTTGCCTTCGTTGACGAGCTCAGCGACCGTACCGGCGACTTCTTCCATCGGGACAGCCGGATCGACGCGATGCTGGTAGATGAGGTCGATGTGGTCGGTGGCAAGGCGTTTGAGCGAGCCTTCAACTGCGCTGCGAATGGTTTCCGGCCGGCTGTCGCGTTCGGTGCCAACCTGCTTGCCGTCTTTCAGGCGGAAGCCGAATTTCGTGGCCAGCGTCACCTCGTTGCGGCGACCTCTTAGCGCCCGGCCGAACAGTTCCTCATTCTTGTAGGGGCCGTAGACCTCGGCTGTGTCGAGAAAGGTGCAGCCGAGCTCGATGGCACGGTGAAGGGTGGCGATGGATTCCGTTTCATCCGCCGGGCCATAGGACTGGCTCATGCCCATGCATCCGAGGCCGATGGCCGATACTTCAAGTCCTTGGCTGCCGAGTTTGCGCTTCTGCATCGTGATGCTCCTGCTTCTCAAGTAAGGAGAGGTCTATATAGACCCCGGCGCAGGATTATGAATGCGCGAAAATCCCGATAAGCTGCGTGAGCGTTCATGTGTTCCGGCGACGCCGGTTGTTCCTGTCATCAGACGTATAAGTGACGAGACGAAGCGCATCCAGCAGGACGGCAATGATTTGCTTCCACATGAGGTTTCTCCTTTCACCAGTGTTCTCCTCCTCTTGCGCCCAGTCTTCAAACAAGCTTATCGTCGGCTTCGGATAACTTGAGGTTATGGAATGAAACGCGGCCGGCTTCCCCTGACGGCATTGCGCAGTTTCGAGGTTGCCGGGCGGCTCGAAAGCTTCACGCTTGCGGCCGAGGAGCTATTCATCTCGCAGGCAGCCGTCAGCCGGCAGATCCGCGAGCTGGAACAGCTATTGGGTGAGCCGCTCTTCGAGCGGCGCCATCGAAGTGTCCTGCTGACTGGAAACGGCCGGAAACTGCTTGCCGTGCTCACCCCTTCCTTCGACCGGATCGATCATTGCCTGGAGGATATCCGCAATGCTTCAGTGTCTGCGGATCTGAAAGTCAGCGTCGAACCTTCCTTTGCCGCCTGCTGGCTCGTGCCGCGGCTGCCGGAATTCCGCAAACGTCACCCTGACGTCGAGATATCGCTCGATGCCGATCCGAGGACGATCGAGTTCCGCACCGGCCAGGCGCAGATCGCGATCAGGCACAGCGCCACCGTTACCGCATGGCCACGGACAGAAAGCCGGCACCTGATCGATGTCCGCATGGTGCCGGTGATCGCCTCCGATCTTCTGGAGCGTGGCTCACCGATCTCCTCTCCGCATGACATCTTTGCTTATGGACTTTTGCATGAGGAAACCCGCGACGCCTGGAGCCGGTGGTTCGAGGCGGCCGGCATCGCCATGCCCGAGACGGCGAGGGGGCCGGTCTATGCCGATGACGGGCTCGTGCTGCAGGCGGCGTTGCGCGGCCAGGGCGTTGCACTCCTCGATGAAGCTTTTGCAGAAGAGGAAATCCGGGCCGGCCGCTTGCGCCAGCTCTTCGAGCTCACGGTTCCGAATGGCGCCTACTGGCTGGTTGCCCGCAGCTTCGACCGCCTTGCGCCTCCGGCTGCGGATTTTGCGCGCTGGGTGACGGAGAGCTTTCACAAACGCTGACCTCTACCCGCCTGTCGCCATCCGCTTCTTGGCCGCCTCGCGGACAAGCTTCCATCGGGTAAGCTCAAGCGTGGCGTCCGCCAATGCGCGATGCGCCGGGATTACCTCTTTGCTTTCCTCGACGATGTCGTCGATGAGCTTCGACAGCTCTGTCTCCGTGATGGTCGCTCCCGTTAATTCACGCGCCGCGGCCATAAAGGCGTCACGTGATTTGCCAAGCCGGAGGGCATGCCGAGGGAAACCAGCAGCGCGCAGGAGAACGCTCAGCCATTTCCCATCCCACGAAGGGGCGCTCGCATAGAGATCGTGCCCGGTCAAAACCTCGACCATTTCACTGGCGACCTGCTCTACCGGAACGCCCTCCGATGCAAGCAACTCCCGAGAAATCCCATGGATTGCTTCTGCATCGGCCGCCCAGTCGTCCCAGTCGGCGGCGGGCCGGATCAGGGCCGAGCGAGAGCGACCGTCTTCAAACACCCAGGCAATTTCGACCGGCACACTTTTCTTGCTGAGGGACGAGGCCTCGAAATCCAGGAAAACGATCAATGCAACGCGACAGGCGGATGCTGTCCTCCAGCGAAAGACTTGTCCCAATCGACCGGTGCTTATCGCCTCGAAATCTATTCAAGTCTTAGGGACCGGTTCAAGTGAACAGGCCGCAGCCTACAGCTGCCTGCGTTTATTTGTCGAGCCGCATGCCGTCGGCATCGAAGATGTGCAGATGGGCGGGATCACAGGTGAAGGCGAGCTGGCTGCCGGTCTCGATGACGGAATACCCCCTGTATTCGACGGTCAGGGGCTGCCCGTCGCCAAGCTGGCAATAGAGGAATTGTGTGCCGCCGAGATATTCGTCGAAATCAACCCTAGCCCGCAACACGTCATCCTCAGGTCCCGACACGATACTCAGATGCTCCGGCCGCGCGCCGAGGGTGATCTTCTGGCCTGCCGCCAGACCGGCACCGCCGATCGGCGAACGAATGCGATTTCCGGCCACCAGGATGGTGCCGTCACCTGCCCAGCTTGCCTCAAGCAGGTTCATGCGCGGCGAGCCGATGAAGCCCGCGACGAAGACATTGTTCGGCCGTTCGTAGATCTCGCGCGGCGTTCCCGACTGTTCGATGTGTCCGTCACGAAGCACGACGATCTTGTCGGCGAGCGTCATCGCTTCGGTCTGGTCGTGCGTGACATAGATCATCGTATTGCCGAGCTCGCGATGGAGTCTGGCGATTTCAATGCGCATCGAGACGCGCAGTTCCGCGTCGAGGTTTGACAGCGGTTCATCGAAAAGGAAGACATCGGGCTTGCGCACGATCGCGCGCCCGATCGCAACACGCTGCCGCTGGCCGCCGGAGAGCTGGCCCGGCCGACGATCGAGGAGGTGATCGATCTTTAGGATCGCCGAGGCCGCCTTGACGCGGGCCTCGATCTCCGAGGCCTGCGTTCTCGCCATTTTCAGGCCAAAGGCGAGATTATCGCGCACACTCATATGCGGATAGAGCGCGTAGGACTGGAACACCATGGCGATGCCGCGATCAGAGGGGTCGAGATCGGTGACATTGCGTCCCTTGATCTCGATCTCGCCGTCGGTGACATCTTCCAGACCTGCGATCATGCGCAGGAGCGTCGATTTTCCGCATCCCGAGGGGCCGACGAAGACGACGAAGGATCCCTCCGTTATGGTCAAGTCAATGCCATGGATGACTTCCAGATTGCCGAAACTCTTGCGAATTTCGGTCAGCACGACGCCCGTATCCGCCATGTTATTCACCGCGCGCCTCGCCCGCTCTGACCCAGACGAGCATCTCGCCCGGTTCGCGATTGTCCCAGAAAGGGTAGGGCACGAAACGCGCATTTGCCTGCTTTGCCGCCGGCGGAGACGTACGGTAGAGCGAGGCACCCCAATCGGCCGTGTCGCGGCTGACGGGGAGGTCGAGAGCGACCGCTCCGCGAAGGCCGGCAATTTCGGAGATCTTGGCCTGCGAGACATCGGCGGAAAGGGTAATGCCATTCAGCCCCTCGCCATTGTCCGTCTCCTCGACGCAATAGACGAGCGGACCGCGCATCAGTGCCGTGCGGCCGGCATCCTGGCGTACGAGCGGGTTGGCAAAGAGCTTACGGGCTGTCAGCGGGATCGAGAGATCCACCTTATCGCCGCTCTTCCAATCCCGTTCGATCCGGGCATAGCCGTCCACAACAGCGGATTGAAGATCGAGCTTTTCGCCGTTGACGGAGAGAGTAGCACCCTCCGCCCATTCCGGAATGCGCAGCGACAGTGCGAACAGTGCGGGACGGTCGAGCGTTAGGTCGAAGTGGATCGCGCCATCCCAGGGATAGCGGGTCTGTTGCGAAAGCTCGACCTTGGCGCCGGCGAGATCGAAGCGTGCCTTGCTTTCCCCGTAGAGATGGACGGCAATTTCATCTTCGGCGATCGCATACATGTAGGAGCCGACAGATGCCAGCAGGCGGGCAATATTGGGCGGGCAGCATGGGCAATGGTGCCAGATCCAGCGGTGATGCTTGCCCGCGCTTTCCAACGGGTTCTCATAGAAGAAACGGGTGCCGTCGAGCGACAGGCCGGCCATGGCGCCATTGTAGAGCGCCTGCTCCATGATATCGGCATAGCGGCGGTTCGGACCGCGGCCGAGCATGCGGTTGGCCCAGAAGACCAGGCCGACGGAGGCGCAGGTTTCGGCATAGGCGCTTTCGTTCGGCAGGTCGTAATAGTCGGTAAAGCCCTCGTTGGAGGCGGCCGGGCCGATGCCGCCGGTGACATACATCTGCTTGGTCGTCAGATCGTCCCAGAGGGTTTCGAGTGCAGCCGTTAGCGTGTCGTCGTTATATTCGGTCGCGATATCGGCCATGCCGGCATAGAGATACATGGCGCGCACCGCATGGCCGACGACCTTCTTCTGTTCGCGCACCGGCAGATGCGCCTGGCCATATTCATAGGTCTTCTGGTGGAAGTCTGCGGCGCTGCGGCCGTCGCGAGCCGCCTCGTCGGTGAAGAAATGTGGTTCCGTGCCACGCTCGTCGATGAAGAACTTCGAGAGATCGAGATATTTCTTTTCGCCGGTGACGCGGGCGAGCTTGACGAGCGCAAGTTCCACCTCTTCGTGGCCGCAATAGCCGGGGATCTGCCCTGGGCCGTGGCCGAAGACGGTGATCAGGTAATCGGCATAACGGCTCATGATGTCGAGCAGTTTCTTCTTGCCGGTCGCCTGATAATAGGCGACGGCGCCTTCGATCAGGTGACCGGCGCAATAGAGTTCGTGATGGTCGCGCAGGTTCGTCCATCGGCGATCGGGCTGCACGCGCTGGAACCAGGCGTTCAGGTAGCCGTCCTTGTCCTGCAGCTTCTCATACATGTCGATAATCTCATCGACGCGGGCCTCGAGCTGCGGATTGGACCGGCGGTAGAGCGAATAGGCCACGGTCTCGATCGACTTGCCGAGGTCGCTGTCCCAGAACATCTGCGTCGTGCCGCCCCAAGGGCCGATCGGAATGACGACGCCGGGGCTCGGCTGGGTCACGTCAATCGCCTGCAGCATGCCGGCCTCGACACAGCGGTCGAGCAGCGTTTCGGCGGTGGAATCGCAGATTGCATCCTGGCGATCGCCAAACAGCCCCTGCAATTCTACACTTGGCACGGGCAGGGGACGGAACTGGCGATCTCTTTTCAGCTGGTTCATGGCTTCATCCATTTTGTTGAAAGGTCATCATTTCACCGCGCCGGCCATCAGCCCGCGCATGTAGTAGCGTTGCAGGAGCAGGAAGACGATCAGGCAGGGGATCGTCATCACGACGACGCCGGCCTGGACTGCGCCCCAGTTGATGGCGCCGAGGCGACCGGCGCGCACCGCCGTCATCAGGACGGGAAGCGTGTATTTCTCGTTGCTGGAGAGCAGTACGAGGGCGGCGAGGAACTCGTTCCAGGCATTCAGGAAGGCAAAGATCGCAACTGTCGCAATACCCGGCAGTACTAGCGGCAAAAGCACGCGGATCAGCAGTCTCAGATCCCGGGCACCGTCGATGCGCGCTGCTTCCTCGATCTCCTTCGGCACGGCGTCAAAGGCATTGCGCATCATGAAGACCGAGAAGGGCAGTTGCAGCGTGACATAGACGAGGGTCAGCCCCAGCAGCGAGTTGTTGAGGCCGAGCTTTGCCAGGATGATGAAGAGCGGCGTCAGGATCGACTGGAACGGGATCATCAGCGTGGCGATGATCAGCACGAAAAGCGCATTCTTCAGCGGAAACCGGTAGCGCGAGAAGCCATAGCCGGCGAGCAGACTGACGGCGACCGTTAGCAGTACCGTTGCCAGCGACACAAAGAGCGAGTTGATCATGTGCTGCCAGATGCCGGCGCCGAATGTATCGAGCAGCGCATAGGCATCGAAGCTGGCCCCTGTCGTCGGCCAAGGCGGCAAGGGCGGCAGGCTCGACTCCGTACCATGCCGGAAGGAGGCGAGCAGCGTGATGATGAAGGGCGCCAGGAAAAAGATCGAAATGGCGATGCCGGCGACATGATAGGCCGATTGTGATCTAAAACGCTTGCGGGCGCGGCGTTGTTTGGAGGAAATCATCAGCGTTCCTCCCCGACACGCAGCAGCCAGAGCTGGACGATGGAGATCGCAACGAGGATCGCCAGCAGCACGATCGAAAGGGCGGATCCGTAGCCCAGATTGAAGGACACGAAGGACTGGTTGAAGATGTAGTAGACGACCGAGATCATCTTGTTCTGCGGCCCGCCCGACGTCATGATGTAGAACTGGTCGAAGGCGAGGATCGAGCCGGTAACCGAGACGATCAGCGCCAGCGCAATCGTCTTTCGCATCAGCGGCAGGGTGAGGTGCCGAAAGCGCTGCCAGCGTCCGGCGCCATCGATGCGGGCTGCCTCCGTCAATTCGGACGGAATGGCCTGAAGCCCGGTCAGCAGGATGATCATGGTAAAGCCCGCGATCTTCCAGACGACCATGACGATGATGGTTGCGAAGGCGGTATCGAAGCTCGCCATGATATTGGGGCTGCGCTCGACGAGACCGAGGGCGCGGAGGGCCGGCCCGAAGAAGCCGCTATCGACATTGGCAAGCCATACCCAGAGCAGCGAAGCGGTTGCGAGCCCCACCACGACCGGCAGGAAGATAATCGTGCGGTAGGTGCTGACGAAGCGACGCTCCCTCTCGACGAAGATCGCCAGCGGAAAGGCGATCGCAAAGATCGCGATGGTCACGATGACGGTGTAATAGGCAGTGAAATTCAGGGCCGCCATGAAACGGCTGTCGTTCCACATGCGGGTATAATTGGCAAAGCCGATCCAGCGCGCCGCACCCATCAGCGGCCAGTTGTGCAGGCTCATCCAGCCGGTGAACAATACGGGCATGACGAAGAAGACGATGACGAGCGCCATGGCTGGCGCGATATAGAAAAAGCCGCGCCATTGCGACTTTCGCCGTTTTCGGACAGCGCGGATGCGCTGCGGACCGGAACCGGTCATCGAAACCTCCGCATTTTTAAGCTCTTCTAACTTTGAATCGGCCGGGGAACTGCCACCGTCCCCCGGCCACGGCCGGGAGAGTTATTGGCCGCTGTCGATGATGGACTGCATCTCGGATTGGGCATTCGAGAAGGCGCCATCGACGTCGTCACCAAAGATCGCGGCGTTGGTGAAGGTCGCCCAAGGCCCATTGGCGCTGTTGATCAGATCGTTGAACTGCAGCGTGTAGGGTGTCTTGGCCACGGAGATTGCCTTCAGGCCCACCTGCATGCGGGGGTCGAGCCCGGCAAGCACCTGATCGGCAATGTCGCCGCGTGTCGGCAGGCTGCCATATTTCGCCATGACCTTCTGGCCGTCCATCGAATAGATGTATTCGAGGAATTCCTTCACGGCATCGATCTTCTTCGTGCCCTTGGTGATGACGAAATTGTCGCCGCCGGCAAAGGACGAAGTCTTGCCATCGACACTGGGGATCAGCGTCACGCCGAAGTTGATGTCAGGATACTGCGTGACGAGTGTGCCGATAGCGAAGGCGCCGAGGCTCTGCTGGCCGATCTTGCCGTTCGTGAAACTCAGGAAGCTCGTGCCGTTATCGCTCGCAGCACTTGCCGGAACAAGATCCTTCTTGACCATATCGCGGTAGAAGCCGACGGCCTTGCGCATTTGCGGCGTGTCGAGCGTTGCGGTCTTGCTGTCCTCCGACAGGATATCGGCACCCGCACCCCAGACGAGAGGTGTGAAAGTGAAGATCATGCAGCCGCCGCAGCCGCCGCCCGAGAAGTAGAAGCCGTACGTATCGTCGCCGAGCTTGCGGATCTTCTCGGCGTTTGCCTCGATTTCTTCCCAGGTCGCGGGCGCCTTTTCAGGGTCGAGGCCGGCCTTCTTGTAGAGGTCCTTGTTCCAGGCAAAGACAGAGGTTTCTACCGACAGCGGCAGACCGTAGATCTTGTCCTGATAGGTGCCGAGTTTGACATGTGACGGCGACAGCGAATTGAAATAGGGCAGGCTCTTTGCCCAGTCCGTCAGGTCCTCGAGCTGTCCCGCAGCGGCAAAGGCCGGGTTATAGATCAGGTCCATCGACAGGGCGTCTGGCGCCTGGCCGCCGGCGATTGCGGTTGCGTATTTCTGCACCAGTTCGCCGAAGGGCACTTCGGTCGTGACTACCTGGTTTTCGTGGCTCGCATTATAGGCCTCGACGACCTTCTTGAAGGAATCGCCGATACCCGTGCGAACCCACATTTCGATCTTTTCGGCAGCCGAAGCTGTCGAGACCAGGCAGAGGGTGGCAATACTGGTTGCCACCAATAGACGCTTCATCATGGCTCTCCTCCCAAGTTGGCGCGTCTCCTTCGCGCCGTTGCTATATTCCGAGGGTGTCACCCCCGCATGATTGCCGCACGACGAGACGGCACGGCAATTTCCGGATGCCGGGCTCCACCGAGCGTCCCTCCGCAAGCGCCAGAACCGTCAATCCGGCCTGCCGCCCCAGTTCCTTCAACTCCATATCCACTGTCGTCAGCGGCGGTCGCGTCTGGGCGGCGACAATCTCCCAATTGTCAAATCCCACCACAGAAACATCCTGCGGCACCCTGATGCCGCGTTCGCGCAACGCATCGATGACACCACGGGCAATCTGATCATTGCCGCAGAAGATGCCGTCGGGCCTTTCGCCGCTGCCGCTCCACAATCTTGCGACGGCTTCGTGGCCCCAGCTTTCCGACCAGACCCCGAACAGGACCGGCCGCTCTTCTCCCGCGACCCTGCGATAGGCATCGGCACGCTCGCGCACCGAGAAGAAATTCTCCGGTCCGGTGACATGCACCATTCGCTTGCGCCCGAGCTTTGCCAGCCACTCGACGGCAAGCCGCGCGCCCTGCGCATCATCGGAGCGGAAGGTGACACTTCCGGGCGCTCCTTCGGTAAATGCGTAGACCACCGGCACATTCAAATTCGACAGATCGACCGGTAACCGTCTATCTAGACGCTTTCCCGTTGCGATGATGCCGTCAACCTGTTTGTCGAGCATCGCCTCGACATGAATCTGCGCCAGCGCCGGGTCCTCCTCAATTGCGCACAGAAAGACCGAAACGCCATGATCAACGAGAGCATCCGATATGCCTGCCATGACCGGCAGGGTAAAACGGCCATAGGTATCGTTGGTGAGAAGCCCGATCGTGAAACTGCGTTTGCTGAGCAGGCCCCTCGCCAAAGCGTTCGGTCTGTACCCGATCTCCGCCGCGATGCGCTTGACCCGTTCGCGCGTTTCCAGTCCCATCCGGCCCGTATCGTTCAGCGCCTTCGATGCCGTGGAGATGCTGATTCCAGCAGCAGCCGCGACATCGTGAATGGTGATCCGGCCTCTTTTCCCTCCCGTTGTGTCCAGCAGCTCCTCCATCGAACTTGCGATGAGAAAAGCTTTTCCCAGTGAAATTGTCAAGTGAGAAAAGGTTTTCTCAGCTATTACTGACCACGTCTAAGGCCGATGGGTAGAGATAACCGGTATCAATGATGAGCCGGCTTCTGATCGAAGCCAGGCGCGGTGGGATTGTCAGTGTGCGATCACAATCACTTAGAGATATCCGACATGGTCGCCGAACGGGACATCTTCATCCAGGTTGCCGCTGCCGATGCGGTCACTTTCGCCGGACATACGCTCTTCGTCCGGATCGGAAGCCTCTGCATGGGGATGAGTGGAATGATGGTCCAAATGCCTGTCCGCTGCCCGATCATCATCCGCATCGATGCGATCTTCATCGCTATCAGCTGTATGATGATCGTCTTTTTTCCTACTGCCAGCGGTGATCTTTGCCTGTCGCTCGGCGACCCAGGCATTGTCAGGTTCGGAGCCGATGGAGGTGCTGTGGTTCACGTGTGTGGCCGAGGAGGCTGCCGTGGGCGAGGTGGGCGCAATCTTTTCGACCATTGAAACTCCCTGGCTTATGGCCCGTCTGGTGGGCCTGGCTATGATGTCCGTCGCCCAAGCGACTGCGCATGGGGATCGATGCTGATCTGGTCGCGACCTCTCATCTTGGCCGCGTAGAGCGCCAGATCGGCCCTCCGATAAATATCATTGGCATAGTCTCCGCCCATGACACAGGCAATGCCTGCAGAAAAACTGTAGCGGAAGCTGAGTTGGTCGACGAGCGGGCGAGACTGCCTGACGGCAACCAGCATGCGATTGACGATCTCTGCCGCCTCTTCGGGAACCGTATTCGGAAGAACCAGAACAAACTCTTCGCCGCCGACGCGGCCGAGAATATCGGTCTTGCGTACCATTTTCTGCAGCGTGGCTGCGAAATCCTTGAGAACGGCATCGCCGGCGGTATGACCGAAACGGTCATTGATATATTTGAAATTGTCGATGTCGAGAACCGCGAGGCAACCGACCTTCTCCTGATCGTTGCCATGGCTGCGCACCAGCTCCTCAAGCTTCGACATGACGAAACGTCTGCTCGGGATACCGGTCAGTTCGTCGGTCTGGGAGGCCTTGATCGCGCTGTCGCGATCTTGCCGCAGCGTCCTCTGGTCGGAGCGGATCGATGTCACGTCGCTTGCGACACACAGCATCCAGCCATTGGCCTGCATGGTTTCGGTCATCCATAACCATCGGCCGTCGTGAAGGTCGGTCTCAAAGGCGCGAAACCCGGCTTTGCCTCGACGGGCGAGCGTCGACAGCAACCAGCTCTCAAAGTCGGTCGTGGCAATGATCGTTCCGCGGCGGGCGTGAAAGTTGCGCCGCATCAACTCGGGCCAAAGTGGTTGTTCGTCCTCCGCGATAAACCAGGCATCGCGAAACGCGCGATTGGCAAAACGCAACCGGTCATCCTGGTCGTAGACCGCAATCATGACGCCCGCAGCTTCCATCAGCTGCGCCATTTGCAACATTGCTTCAGTGTCACCCAAGGTCATCATGTCCTCAGAACAGATCATCCTAGCTTGAACTATCTGCCTGGCGTGAAGAAACAGTTAGCTGGTTTGCATATGCACAGGTGGTTCTGCGCCGTCACCGCTAGCTGGATCACGGTTCCTGTTCGCAATTGGCCGCTAATTATTCCTGTAAGTGGAATAATACCTTCCATACTCTGCCGATTAATGGATTCCGGCGAATGGCTATGTTGGTGCCAGGCCAGCAAGGGCTGTTGGTGAATTTGTCAAAACGGAGAACTGAGATGAACAGACTGATCCTTTCCCTGATGCTGGCAACCGTCAGCTTTGCTCCCTTTTCCCAAGCCGTCGCCGCTCCTGCCAAGCAGGTTGCGATCACCCAGCAGGTGCCGGTGACAGTGCACTATCGTTTGGCCAAGATCGATGGCGTCGACATGTTCTATCGCGAAGCCGGCCCGGCCGACGGCCCGGTCGTCCTGCTTCTGCACGGCTTCCCGACATCCTCGCACATGTTCCGCAACCTCATTCCGCTGCTGGCAGATCGCTATCACGTCATCGCACCCGACTATCCGGGCTTCGGTCAGAGTGATGCACCCGATCACACCAAGTTCGCCTACACCTTCGGCCATTATGCCGACATGGTCGATACGCTGATGACTGAGCTCGGCGCCAAGAAGTACGCCATGTATGTCATGGATTACGGCGCACCGGTCGGCTACCGTCTGGCTCTCAAGCACCCGGAACGGGTGAGCGGGTTGATCGTCCAGAACGGCAATGCCTATGAAGAAGGCCTGCGCGAGTTCTGGGATCCGATCAAGGCCTACTGGGCCGAAGATTCGAAGGGGAAGCGCGAGGCGCTCTCCAATCTGGTGGTCCTCGAGACCACCAAGTTCCAGTACACGGACGGCGTCAAGGATCTCACCCGCATCAGCCCCGACAACTGGGTTCACGATCAGGCCTTGCTTGACCGGCCGGGTAACAAGGATATCCAGCTCGACCTCTTCCACGATTACGGTACGAACGTCCCGCTCTACCCGCAGTTCCAGGCCTTCTTCCGCGAACGTAAGCCGCCGACGTTGATCGTCTGGGGCAAGAACGACAAAATTTTCCCGGAGGTCGGCGCACATCCTTACCTGCGTGATCTTCCAGACGCTGAAATGCACCTCCTCGACACAGGTCATTTCGCCCTTGAAGACAAGCTGGATGAGATGGCGCCCCTCATCCGCGATTTCCTCGATCGCAAGATCGCAAAGTAACAATCGCTTGTATGAGAGCCTGCGCATTCGGAGATGAATACGCGGGCCTTTCGTGACTAATTGAAGTGCCTGTTGGATCTCAGCTTTTCCACCGAAAAATCGATGAAGCTTCGCACTTTTGCCGAAGCATACCGGCCTTCCGGATGGACGATATGGATCGGCAAAGCCTCCTCCTCATACTCAGCCAGGATCGTGCGTAATTCGCCGGTCTCGAGCTGCGGCGCAATCTGGTAGGACAGAACGCGCGTCAGGCCCCAGCCGGAAGCCGCCGCCGAGATGGCGGCCTCGTTGGTGCTGCAGAAGAGACGGGGATTGACGTGGACGGTTGACTTCTTCCGCACCCCGAAACGCCATTCGAGCGATGTCCACGCGCTGGTCGAGGCGACAATGCGGTGGCCCGACAGATCGCCGGGCGTCATCGGAACGCCATGCTTTTCGAAATAGGCAGGCGATCCGCAGATGACGCGTCTCACCTGGCCGACACGCGTTGCGGTGAGGCCGGAGTCGGGCAGATGGCCGATGCGGATTGCGACATCGATACCTTCGTCGACCATGCCAACAACGCGGTCGACGAATAGGCCGCGACCGACCACATCAGGGTAGAGATCCAGATATTCGGTCATTAGTGGCATGACGAACATTGTACCGAACATGGCAGAGGTAGTGACGGTAAGGGTGCCCGTCGGTCTGCCGTAGGCGCCGGCGGCAGTCGCTTCCGCCTCCGAGAGATCGGCGAGGAGCCTCTGGCAGTCTGCAAAATACTGGGCACCTGCCTCCGTCAGTTTGACGGAGCGGGTCGTGCGCGTCAGCAGGCGCGTACCGATGATATCTTCCAGGGCAGACACCATGCGAGTGACTGCGGGAGGGCTCATGTGGAGTTGCCGTCCTGCGTCTGCAAAGCTCTCAGCCTCCGCGACCTTCACGAAGACCCTCATTGCCTGCCATCGATCCATGCGGTTCACACTGTCGTCAAAAGCTTAAGTCCTCTACAGAGGTTTAAACGCTTTTATTCCGATCGCAATCTATCGGCCCCATAGCGGCAAGCCGCTAAACGCCCGGCTTTCGATTCGGAAGATATCGCTTGACGTTTTGGCGGATGGGGCGATCGCGGACTATTGGCAGTTCGCAGATGGAATATCGTCGGTGCAGCAATACACCCGGCCGCAGCAAGCCTGAACTGACGTTCTGCTGAAGGCTTTCTTCCTCGTGACGCAACAATCGGACGAAGCTGCTTCGCAAGCCTCCCGCAAAGCAGACCCACACCAAAGGACAGTTCCTGACATCGCGAGGCTCTGCTAACCGTCGCTAAGATCCGACAGAGTGCTATAAGCCAAGACAACCGAATTCCACTTCGAGGAACGCCATGCCCCAACCTGTCCTGTTTTCCCCTTTCGCTGTGCGCAACATCAAACTCGCCAACCGCATCGTGATTGCGCCCATGTGCCAGTATTCGGCCGTGGACGGCTGCATGACGGACTGGCATCTGATCCATCTCGGACAGCTGTCGCTTTCCGGCGCGGCACTTCTGACCATAGAAGCGACCGCTGTCGTTCCTGAAGGACGTATTACCTTTGCCGATGTCGGCCTTTATGACGACGCCTCCGAGGCCGCGATGGCCCGCACGCTCGAAAGCATCAGGAAATGGTCGGATATGCCGATTGCCGTGCAATTGGCGCATGCAGGCCGCAAGGCCTCGACCGAGGTTCCATGGAGAGGCGGCGGCCAGTTTTCGCCAGCCGATCCGAACGGATGGCAGACCGAAGCGCCTTCCGCTGTCGCCTTCAACCCGAACTATGTGCCGCCGACCGCACTCGACCGCGATGGCATGAAGCGTGTCCGCTATGCCTTTGCTGCTGCGGCACGGCGAGCGGCGAAAATCGGCATCGATGCCGTCCAGATCCATGGCGCTCACGGCTATCTGCTGCACCAGTTCCTGTCGCCGTTATCGAACCAGCGAACCGACGAATATGGCGGCTCGCTGGAAAACCGCGCGCGATTTCCGCTCGAGGTTCTCGACACGGTGAGGGATGCCTTTCCCTCCGATCGTCCGGTGACGATGCGCGTTTCCGCCACCGACTGGGTCGAAGGCGGTCTGGAGATTTCCGAGAGCGTCGAATTTGCCGGGATGCTCGAAGCAAGGGGCTGCGATGCCATCCACGTATCGAGCGGCGGCCTGCACCCCTCTCAGGCGATCCCGGTCAGCCCGAGCTACCAGGTGCCGCTCGCCCGGGCAATCAAAAGCGCCGTTAAAATGCCGGTCATTGCCGTCGGCCTGATCACCGAGCCGACGCAGGCCGAGGCAATCGTTGCGACCGGCGATGCAGACCTCATCGCGCTTGCTCGCGCCATCCTCTACGATCCGCGATGGCCGTGGCACGCCGCCGCCGAGCTCGGCGGGCAGGTGAAAGCGGCCAATCAGTATCTCCGTTGTCAGCCGTCGCAGCTCAAAAGCCTGTTTGCAAAATAAGAAGGCGCGCGAGGAAAACGCTATCTGCGTGATCGTCCAAGCTGCTGCCTGGCACTGTGATTATGATGTACCCTTCCTGCCACGTTAAATGGGCAGGGAGGGGCTTATGACCGTTGCGGGCAAATTGCCGGCGCAGGCCTCGCCGGGCTCACTTGTGCGGCAGCGCTCGGGGCCAAGGCACTATGACCGGCTGCATCTGCATAGAGAGGAGAAATCCAGCCCGGGAATGACGGCCTGTATTTCTGCGGGTTCAACGCGGCCTCCACAGGCCTGTTGCGTCAAATCGGCATCGAGGCCGTCAGCATCTCCCGATCGATAGCAGAGCGTTGAACGCAGAGGAGCCCAAGACTTTGGCAGTGTGCGGTCTACCCCGCTCAGAGAAGCGGGCGGCACAAATCGATTTCATCCCGGATCGGAATCCCGTGATCGCCAATGTCGGGAATGGCGGGCTTCAGTAATCGCGCCTCATGAACTGCACCAGGCCGCACTCGCCGCAGCTCGAAGCCGCGTCGTTGATAGAAGCGCAGCGCGGCGAGGTTGTCGTTGGTCGTCATGACCCAAAGGGACGCAATACCCTGTTCTCGCAAAACATCGGCCAAGGCTTCGATCAACAGGGTACCGACCCCCTGGCCGGGAGAGACCGCGTCCAGCGACATCAATTCTGCATCGTTGCCCTGTAGCCGATACGTCGCCAGCCCGCGCTCGGGGTCGGCCACCAGCGCTGGAAGCGCCAGCAAGTCGAAGGCTTCGCCGTGAGCGATGATCGTCGTGCCACCCCATCGTTGCACGAGGAGTTTCGCAATCCAGTCAGCATCCTGTTTGGTAGCTGCGCGAGCCGTCATGCCCTATCATACCAAGGGTCAGGCCCTGTGACCATCGTGTGGAGGTCCCGGGTCAATCCGCCGGGGCCATTCTCGGTGGCTGGATCAACGCCCAGATGCGTCAGCCAGCACCACATGCTGACGCGATGGAAAAGCGTGTAGAGCCAAAGCGCCCGCTTGATATCGGGATGATCGACGGGACCATAGCCTTCAAGAATGGGTCTATAGCTGCGCGGGTCTTCGTGTGCCGAACAGAAGAGGACCTTGGTAAGATCAAAGAGCCTGTCTGCTGCCCGTGCATTGCCGAAATCGATAAGCCCGCTGAGCTGAAGCCGGCCTATGTCGTCACGCAGGGCCAGCACATTGCCTTGGTGGAAATCGTCGTGGCAGAGCACGGCACCGCTGCTTTCCCCCAGAAGGCCGAAGCTTCCTTCTGCTAGTTGCTGCAGACGCCGCCCGAGATCGGCATCGCCGCCCAAATCGCGGAAGCGCCGGAACACGTTTTCGAACGCTGACGTCATATACTCCGCATTCGTCGACATAGGTTTATAAATCCCTTCGCCGAGTACGTAGCCATAGGCAGGCATCGGCATTGCATGGATGCGTCTCAGCAACTCCCCCATCTGGCAGTAAGCATTTTCAATATCCGGCTCAGCCATCCAGTCGCGCAGCGAGCGGCCGGGCAGCAGCGGCAGCAAGGCGTAGCGCAGCGGCAGGAGGCTTCGCGACTCGTCGATCTCAAGCCACTTTGGAACGAGCGCTGTCATCTCCGCGAACCAGCCCGCCACAAGCTTCTCCTTCGCCGGCGCCCATTCGGGTTCGTCAGGATAGATCTTGAGCACTAGCGGTTCGCGGTTCGCTCCGGCAAGTTCGATCCTGTAGACTTCCGTGCTGCCGCCGTGCAGACGGGAAAAGCCGCCGGCGATAAAGCTGGGATCGAGGCTTTGGACGATCCGCTGAACGGTTTGCCTATCAAGCTCCAGGGTTATCCGTCTTTCTGGTGCCATGTCTGAGGGCCTCTGCGCGATGCCCGTGGCTGATTTTGAGAGGCGGTGCCGGGAATCGCCACACGGTCGGTCGGATGGCGCAACGATTGATTCAGAGTGCTTTGACTTGTCTTGTTGGTCAATCTCGGTCGGCGGAAATTATGCTTTGAAGCTGGACGAACTGCTGGAAGTCGGAATGTGTTTCAGGGAAGATCTCGACGCCGCTGCACTGGACTGGCGATCATTGAGCCGAATACCCATATAGGCGTCAGCGGAGCGCACCCGACGATTCCCGTCCATCTCGCGCATTTGGAAAGGACATGTCCATGACAACGGAACGTGCAGTACTTGCTGGCGGCTGCTTCTGGGGAATGCAGGACCTTATTCGACGACTGCCCGGCGTTGTTTCAACGCGTGTCGGTTACACGGGTGGAGAAGTCCCCAACGCAACCTACCGCAATCACGGCAACCATGCCGAAGCGATAGAGATTATCTTCGATCCGCAAAAGACCAGCTATCGGGATATCCTGGAATTCTTCTTCCAGATCCATGATCCATCGACCCGCAATCGTCAGGGCAATGACATCGGAGCAAGCTATCGGTCAGCAATTTTCTATGCTGATGAGGGCCAGCGTCGCATCGCCGAGGACACGATCGCCGATGTGGATGCTTCGGGCCTGTGGCCGGGGAAGGTGGTGACCGAAGTCGTTCCCGTCAGCGATTTCTGGGAAGCCGAGCCGGAACACCAGGACTATCTCGAACGTATTCCGAATGGCTATACATGCCACTTCGCACGTCCGGGCTGGAAACTGCCGAAGCGGCAGTCGAACGTCGCCTAAGCGTCGTCGACCAGGAAAATTGAACGGATCTAACGAGCGGCGGCCTTTCGGGCCGCCGTTTTGATTCATGAGGTCGTTTCAATCCGTCCTATGGCTTCCGCAACATGATCAAACTCTTGTTTGATCATCTCGCTTGCGTGCCGGCCATCGCGCCATTTGACGAGGGCCGCATCTGTCCGGATATGCCGATCTTCGGAACCCATTATCCCGACTGCGTAGGCATGTTTCGGCCTGTTGTCCCGCAAGATATCCACTGCTTCGGCGAGGTCGATGCGAGGAAATTGCACGCTTCGCTGGCGCTTTTTACATCGTAATTGAAGCCACTGAAGATCCTGCATTTTGTCCGCCGACAATGCGGATAACGTATGTTATCGTTTGCTTGAATAGAAGTGATTATCGATGTTCTGAGGGCAGGAGCCGCGTATGACTCGCGACGCGCCAATCGATAAGCAAGGGCGGTCTGCAAGCATCTCCACAGGCGATAGCCGCTCTTCTGAAAATCACGGCGAGCGGCGGGTCGTGACGGCGCTTTGCTATGATCTGGTCGGCTCTACGAATCTCTTCAATCTGATGGATATCGAAGACTATCAGGATCTGTTGGCTGCCTTCCTGCAGGCGGCGCGCCAATCCATCAATGCGCATTCCGGCGTCATCCGGATCGAAGCCGGGGATGGTGGAGTAGCGCTTTTCCCGATCGAGCTCGGACCGAGGGATGCCGCATCGGCGGCGATCCGCGCCGGGCTTGGAATCGTCGAAGCGTGCCAGCGCCTCGCCCGCGATCTCCGGCGCGACGATATGCAGGTGCGCGTGGGCGTCGCGACTTCGATTGCTCTGATCCGAGAGGCACAGCTGCAGAATTGGATACATGAGCCGGTCACGGGTGCAGCACTCGCTCTTGCGACGCGGCTAGAGGCTGCTGCCCAGCCAAATACCGTCTTGGTCTCGGATGAGACCCGAAACCTCGCCGGCCGCTCGCACGCCTTCGTATCGGAAGGCACCCGCTTGTTGAAAGGCTTCTCGGAGCCTGAAAATGTCTGGAGAGCAATCGGCCACAAACGGGAGGTCGATAGGTTCCACGCTTTCGGAAGGCTGGACAGCACGT
Organism: Rhizobium viscosum; assembly: GCF_014873945.1. Taxonomy (NCBI): domain Bacteria; kingdom Pseudomonadati; phylum Pseudomonadota; class Alphaproteobacteria; order Hyphomicrobiales; family Rhizobiaceae; genus Rhizobium; species Rhizobium viscosum. The sequence continues at coordinate 2,339,657 of NZ_JADBEC010000002.1, forward strand.
TCATTGGCCGCGTCGGGGAGCTTGAGCGGATCAGGAAGGCGTGGAAATCAGCCGTTGGCGGTAAGGGCAAGATCCTTGTCATCACCGGCGAGGCCGGTATCGGCAAGTCGAGGATGCTTCGACAGGTCAGGCGAATGATCCATACAGAGCCCGCAAGGTCGCTGCTCTTCCAATGCCTGCCGGGCGGGGCTCGCTCAACGCTTCACCCGCTTCTCAACAGTTTTCCCCAGCGCCAGTCCGACACCGCCGGTGGCGAGCGGCTGACGGCAGATATGGTTGCCGCCCAGTTTGCGCGTCAAGGCATTCACGATCCCGAAGTTATCGACATTTTTTCTCATCTGCTCGGTGCGGATGGGCGCAATGAAGCTTTCTCCGACAGTTCGCCCAAGGCGATACAGCAACGCGCACGACAGGCGCTGTCAAAAGCATTGAGCGTCATCTGCGCGCAAACGCCGCTGGTCATTGCGGTCGAGGACATTCACTGGATCGATCCGACCTCCGAGCATTTGCTGCGCGAAGCGGCCCGGATTGTACCCACGCTTCCCATACTGCTGATCGTCACCTGCCGGCCGGGTTCCCATGCAGGCATGTTCGACGGGGACGAGTTGGAACATATTTCGCTCGGCCCGCTCGATCACGATGAAACGCGGCTGGCGATTGCCGCGCGCTGGCCGAGGGATCGTCAGGACGCGCTACCGCAACTGCTCGACCTAACCGAACGCATATCCGGTGGCGTGCCGCTGTTCATCGAGGAGATATGCCAATGGGCGTCTGAGATAGCGTCCGAAGACGTGATGCGCGTGCCGCCAAATCCGTCCCGCAATCATGTCTCGGCTTTCGAAGGAATCCTGGATTCTCGGCTTGAACATCTGGGTTCGGCCAGAGACGTGGCGCGCGCCGGGGCAGTGGCAGGTGATCGTTTCACCATCTCGCTGCTTCGCGCATTGCTGCCGGACGCGAGCAGGAAATCTCTCCTGCATGCCGCCGAAACGCTTTGCGAGACCGGATTTTTGACCCGAGTGCGTGCTCATGGCGGTGTCGCATATGGTTTCCGCCATGCGCTCATCCAGGAGACGATCTATAACGGTCTGCTCAAAACGCAACGTCAGCTTCTCCATCGCCGCCTGTTTACGGCCGCAAACAGCAACCGTCCGATCGCGAACTGGTTGGATGCAGGCGCACTTGCCCAGCACGCAGAGTCCGCGGGCCTTCGGGAGCACGCGATTTCGTTGTTCATAACGGCCGGAAAGGAACACGCCAGCCGCTCGGCAATGGTGGAGGCGCGCCACCATTTTGAGCGCGCCCTGGCGCTGTGTGAGACCATGCCCGGAGGTGCCGCCGATGGCTTGTATCTCTCGGTACTAACTGAACTCGGACCGCTCCTGACGGCAACGGTGGGTCCCAATTCGGCACCGGCGCGGATTCTATACGAAAAAGGCGTCGAAGTTGCGCGCCGCCAAGCGAAAGAAGACCAGCCCAAGTGGTTTCCGGTCTATTGGGGCTGGTGGCTGACCGGACAGAACTTCATGGAGATGCGCAGCCGTGCCCGTGAGGTTCAGGTCATGCTGTCAGGAATTGCCGATCGCGAGATCGAACTACAGGTCAATCATTCGATCTGGGCGATCGAGTTCAATGTCGGACGGCAGGAGGATGCCCAAAATGCGATACGGGCGGGGCTTGCGCTTTATGACGATGAGGCGGCCAAGGCCAGCCGCAATGTGTTCGGCGGCCATGACGCGAAGGTTTGTGGTCTCGGACAACTGGCGCTATCCCTCTGGCTGACGGGTCAGACCGAGGCTTCGAGCAAGGCGCTTGCCGACATGGTCGCCTTTGTGGACAGCATCGCCCATATGCCGAGCAAGGCGCACTCGCTGGACACCGAGGCAGTATCGGCATTCTATCGTAACGACCATGCTCGTCTGATCGAGATTTCCGGCAGGATGGGTGATTTTGCGAAAAAGCATGAACTGCAATCCCTGTCGGCACTCGCAATGCTCTTTCGGGGATGGGCGACAGCGCATGTCGAGAACCTGTCTCGCGGTCATGAGATGTTTCGCGCGGGCCTAGCGCTTCTGAAGGAGCTAGGAACCGTCGCCGATCTGCCGATCTATCTCTACATGCATGCGACCATGCTCGGTCATGCCCGTAAGTATGAAGCAGCCATCGAGGTCGCCACCGATGCTATTCGTGAAGCGAGGGCAACAGGCCATGGTTACTGGCTTGCCGAACTCCACCGCCGTCGCGCACTACTGCTATCGAGCGCCAAGGCGGAGACGCCGGCTCTCCTCTCGGATCTGAAGACCGCGATTGCCATAGCGGAAGAACAGGGCGCGACTGCCCTGTTGCACCGGGCGCAACGGTCCGTGAAGGAGCTTGGCTTTGCTGGCGAATTCTGACGTTTGCCCGACAGGCGTGGGTGAAATGCTCTCGGCATTTTATGCCGGGATCAAGGACGGAAGCGCCTCTCTTACATCTCCGGAATCGGACCCCGAAGATGCGGAGGCTTATTTCCGTTCCCTGTTGCCGCTCTGCCGTCGCGCCCGGATCACACGCATTGCCGATCTGACCGGCCTCGACCGGATCGGGCTTCCAATCATCCAGGCCATACGACCGGCGGCATTATCGGAAGTCACCTCGCTCGGTCGTGGGATGTCCAAAGTGTCTGCTGCAATCGGAGCGATCATGGAATCGCTCGAGCGATTCTACGCCGAGGCAATCCCTGCTCCTCGTGTCTTTCTGTCGACCGCAGAAAGACTGGAGATTGGCGCCGGATTCTTCGATGGTTTCATCCCCGGTGCTTCTCGCGAAAATTGGCGTGAGCGCGAGATCGCCTGGATCATGGGCGTTGATGTTACGACCGGTGCTCTCACGCCCGCGCCGTTTGAACTTGTTCATACGGTCTACACCGATCCGCCACCACCGCACGATGGCGTGTTTCTGCGCACCACGACAGGCCTTGCATGCCACCGGACGGACCTTGCCGCCTTGCTGCACGGGTTGCTGGAATGCGTAGAACGGGATGCGATGGCGCGCGCTTTCGAAACCCACGGCCTTATGGACCGGATGAGGCTGCCGTCGTCAGGACTGAGCGCGGCAGTTCAAGATCTTCTGTCACGCCTCGCCGGGCATGGAATATCGGCCGCCTTCTGGTATGCGCCGTCGCCGGCACGGATCCCGGTCGCCTGGTGCCAGACGATTGAAGCTGGCGAAGGCGAACCCACGCTCACTCTGCCGACGGAAGGTTATTGTGCCGGTCTTGATATTCATCAGGCGGCGTTCGGCGCCTTGCTTGAGGCACTGGCGGCCCGCGCCGGCGCGATATCCGGTGCGCGTGACGATCAGACGCGGAGACATTATTCGCGGCCGAGGAAGGCAATGCTTCTCGACGCACGCGATCTCATACTTGGCAAGAACGCTTCAACGACTGATTTTCCGAGTGTATTGCCGCCGGTTACCGACTTTGCCGATCTCCTGGGGCGCATCATCGTCGCTGGACTGGGGCCGGTTCTCGCTGTTCCAATCGCTTCGCAGAACGATCCAAACGTTCATTGCGTACGCACTATCCTTGCAGGCATGCGACCTTTTGCAGTCGAGCGGTGAGGATCCGGGATGGATCAGAAAGCGGACGGCCCGATACTTGTCTTTCTTGGCCCGACCTTGCGCTTGCCGGAGGCGCAACGCATTCTTGACGCCATATACCTGCAGCCCGTTTCGCAGGGGGACATCATCCTTGCTGCGCACGCATTTCGCCCGAAAGCGATGGTCTTGATCGACGGTTCTTTCGAAGACAGACCCGCCGTGCGCCACAAGGAAATTCTCTGGGCGCTGTCGCAGGGCATTGTGGTGATCGGTGCGGCAAGCATGGGCGCGCTCCGGGCCGCAGAATTACACCCGTTCGGAATGATTGGTGTCGGCCTCATCTATCGTTGGTACAGACGGTGGCCACTGACGGCGGAAGATGCGGTCGCGGTCCAATGTGGACCTTCCGAACTCGGCTTCACGCCTCTAACGGAGGCATTGGTCGATCTTCAGCGCAGTTTTAAGGCGCTCTTTCGTCGCGGCCTGATCTCGAAGGCCGAGATGGATTCCGGGATCGCGGCGGCCCAGCGGCTTAATTTTCGGCAACGCTCCCTCCGAAAGGTGCTGATTGCAGCGCAATGGCTGCCGGAGAAGGCGCCCTTGCTTCGCAGCCACCTGATTATGCAGAAGAAAACCGATGCCAGATTGGCACTGCAGCTGGCCCCTGCGCTGTCGAAGTTAAAATTGGAAAAGTTGCCCTATACGATAACCAATACTTTCCTTCGTGATCTGGAAGCCGGATCTATTGACATCAATTTAATTAGAAATTACTAATTTAATAAATTGCCATATAACTCATCTCATCGAGTAGTTGAGCTATGGAATTGTATCCTGACATATCACTTGAAAAGTCCGAGCCGGCTCTTGGGACGCGATGCTGGATATTTCCCCAGCCGCCTTTTATCCTTGGTTATGAGCAGCCGGATCGTGTCTGGCTGTCGATATTGCCTGACGAGATTGGTGATGGTCCGAGCGACATATCGATGTATGTCGCTGATCCGCTGTTCGACAAGGAACCCTATGGTTTCAGCGGTCTGCCCCCTTATCGCGGCCCTCAGCGACGGTCGGTCCCGTCAGGCCCGGACCGCCATTTCGATAGCATGGACCCAAGATCGCGCGATTATCTCGGTGTCCATGCCTATGCATGCATTCACTTCGTTCTGGATGTCTGGCGCAATTATCTTGGCCGGCCGATGCATTGGTTCTTCTCCGATTTCTATCCGCGGCTCGAAATCGTTCCCTTTGTTCGGTGGAACAACGCACATGCAGGCTTCGGCTTCATCGAACTCGGCTGTTCGGAAGCTGCGGGCGAACAGTCGCCTTACGCGCTGAATTTCGACACGATTGCTCATGAGATCGGCCATCTCGTCACGCTCTCGCAGACGGGACTCCCCGGCAATCTTTCCCGTGACGCGGATTTCTTTCCATTCTCCGAGGCCATCTCGGATAGTATATCATTGATTTCGTTTCTGCATTTCGATTCCGCCATTGACCGGCTGCTGCGCAGGACGAAAGGAAATCTGCTGCTTTACAACGAACTCAATCGCTTTGCGGAGACGAGCCCGGAGACACAAATCCGTCTTGCGACCAACTTTCGGCGCATGTCTGAAGTCACGAGCGAGGCTCATGATCGCTCACTGCCTCTTCTCGGTGCGATCTTCGATACGATCGTCGAACTCTATCACCGGGAACTGGTCGCCAGCGGCTGCGCCGATCACCGTCTGCTGTCAGTCAATCTTCGCGACCTGACGCAGGATGAGTTTGACCGGTTTCGGCAAACGACGGCGGAAGCTTTTCGCGACAGACCGCTCTTCTTCAAGCTCGCCTTGATCAAGGCGAGGGATTCAGTGGGAGCGGCAATCGGTGCTGCGCTTCACAGGCTGGATCCGGACACGATGCATCTTGGGGATGCCGCGCTGGCGATCGCCTCAGCCGCGGATCTACAGGCTGCCGCGCAACTGGAGGAGAATTTTGTATGGCGTGAAATCATCGGCTCGAGGTGAGCCGGAACAGGAGGGGAAAATGAGCTGCTGCTCCGAAAATCCGTTCATTGGAACAGACGATCTGCCATTCAATCCAAGTGAGGTTCGTCTCTATGGACGAAACGAATATTGTCTACCCGGGGATGCCCCGAAGCGGCCTGAAGCGGCCCAGGCAAAACCGATCCGGGATGGCGACGTTGAAGCAGGCAAGGATAAAATCAAGCTTAAAGTCGGCAACTGCTTCATTCTGATCGATCCCGGCAAGGTCGAGATAGAGAGCATCGGTGTGATCTATGGCTATGCCTATGAGGGCCATTGCTACAAGCTCCCGAAGCCGCGGATCATGTATCTCCCGGTCAAGGCCACGGAAATACCGGGGGATGACTGCGGATGCGATTGCGGCTACTCGAACGCACTTGGCTATTCCGTCTGGTCGTTGGACAAGCTCGAACGCGTGATCGCGCTCGATGTCCGTTCTGACGACATCAAGACGCTGATCCTTGATGAAAACCTGCCCGGCAACCGCTCGCCGCTCGCCTACGCACAGACGCAATCGCTGGCGCCGCAGCGGCTTCGCGATTGAGACCAGGCAAGCGTCTGGATTAAGACCGGCTGCTTTCCTTTCGAAGCCTGGGTGGGAGATAGGACATCACCCGCTCGTCTCGTTCCGACGCCGCGCGGCAGTCCGTCTTCAAGGGAGGGGCTCTGCGCTCTGTGCGGACGCGTCGGCGTCGATAGTGCCTGCCGGCAAAGTTACTGGACATCGCTGCATCAGAAGTTTAGTAGGTGCCACGCTAACCGGTCGCAGCCCACCCGGTTCAACAAAACAAGGGATCCTAAAATGAAAGTACTTGTCGTCTGCTCAGGCGGACTTGATTCCGTTTCGCTTGCATACAAGATTGCGGCGAACCACCAACTGATCGGCCTGATCTCCTTCAACTACGGTCAACGGCATGTCAAAGAGCTGGAATTCGCGGCTCTCTGCGCGCGAAGGCTCGACGTGCCACACGACATCATAGACATATCGAACGTGGGCAAGCATCTGACCGGCTCCGCCCTCACGGACGATGTCAAGGTTCCTGACGGGCACTACGCCGAAGAGACGATGAAGGCAACGGTCGTGCCGAACCGTAACGCCATCATGCTGTCGATCGCGTTCGGCCTTGCCGCTGCTCGTCACGCAGATGCCGTGGCGATTGCAGTCCATGGCGGAGATCACTTCATCTACCCGGACTGTCGGCCGGGCTTCATTTCGTCGTTTGAGGTCATGCAACAGCATGCCCTTGAGGGATATGCCGATGTCAGCCTGCTCGCTCCCTATGTGAACGCCACGAAGGCCGACATTGTCACCGATGGCGCGAAGCATCGGACGCCTTTTGAAGAGACCTGGTCTTGCTACAAAGGCGGCCGTTTCCACTGCGGGAGATGCGGTACATGCGTCGAGCGTCGTGAAGCTTTCCATCTCGCCGGTGTCGAGGATCCGACCGTCTATGACGATCCGGATTTCTGGATTGCTGCGACCGGTGCATTCAGAGCAGAGGAGGCAAAGTAATGTACCGGATTACCAAGGAATTCCATTTCTCCGCCTCGCATCAGTTGTCCCACCTTCCTGACGGCCATCAGTGCGCGCGTCTCCATGGCCACAATTACATAGTCGAGGTCGAGCTTGCCGCCTCTGAGTTGAACGAGGATGGCTTTGTCCGTGATTATCACGAGCTTTCGCCACTCAAGCGCTACATCGACGAGAGCTTCGATCACCGGCACCTCAATGATGTACTCGGCCACGACCGGGTGACATCCGAATGGCTCGCCAGGCATTTTTACGATTGGTGCAAGCAACGCCTGCCCGAGACGTCTGCTGTCAGGGTGAGCGAGACGCCAAAGACATGGGCGGAATATCGTCCATGACAGGCAGGGAACAAAAGATCCGCATCAGCGAAATTTTCGGACCGACGATCCAGGGGGAAGGGCCGCTCATGGGCCTTCCGACCGTCTTCGTCAGAACGGGTGGCTGCGACTATCGCTGCGAATGGTGCGATACCCTCCATGCCGTCGACAGCGCCTTCCGCGACGAGTGGACGCCAATGTCGGTCGACGATATCTGGTCGAAAGTGAAATCGCTCTCTCAAGGCTATCCGCTGATGATTTCCCTGTCCGGTGGAAACCCGGCGATTCAGCCGCTCGGGCCGCTGATAACCAGGGGAAAGCGCGATGACTATCAATTTGCTCTGGAAACGCAGGGATCGATCGCAAAGGACTGGTTTGCAGAGCTGGATCATTTGATCCTCAGTCCCAAACCACCGTCTAGTGGTATGGAATTCAAGCTGGACGAATTGAGGGACTGCGTGAGAGCGGCTCGCAACGGCCCCGCGATTGCGATGAAGATCGTTATCTTCGATGAGGCTGACTACGCCTTTGCAAAATCCGTCGCGAAGGAATTCAAAGAGCTTCCGATCTTCCTGCAGCCAGGCAACCACACGCCGCCGGTGGAAGACGAAGCCTTGATTGATATTGAGGGTATTCTCAACCGCATGCGGTGGCTGGTCGACAGGGTTGCCGCGGATCGGTGGTTTAATGCGCGCGTTCTCCCGCAGCTCCATGTCCTGCTTTGGGGAAACATGCGGGGTGTGTGATCAACTTTGAGGAAGGTTACGGCCCGCCGTGCAGAAGCGGAAGCACCGATCTACTGATCGTTTGTTGCGCTCGAACACGCATCAGTTCTCGATCTGTTGGTCCGAAACAACGCTGACGATGACCTCGTCGCTTCCGTTCGGATAAAGTGGCAGGTCGAGCGTAATCGCTTCCCGGCGCTCTGGGGACGATGCTTTGAAGAACTTTCTGGCGCGCCCCTGTCCATTCCCTTCTCCGGACGCTTCAGCATGCGTCTCGCTGACCAGGCGTCGTTCGAAGGCCGCAGCATCGATTTCCGCGAACGCCATGGTACAGCTTTCGACGGTGTTGTCGCCTACGGACGCCCGCGCCACCACCAGCGCCCTGAATGGTACGTCTTCGCCAGCACTCAGATTCCAGCCCTCCAACGCGACAGGATTTTCCATCGGCACCAGACTTGTAGTCATATCCTCTGCAAGCGCGGGCCAATCCCTTTCCTTTGCTGCTGCGACCGTCCGTTGAAAATCCGTTCCGCGATTGAGGCAGCGTTCCTTGAACTGGTCAAAGGGATCCGGCTCGGCTGCCGCAACGACATCGGCAATGCTGGCAAAAAGAAACGTAGTTGCGAAGCCGTATGTCATCCATCGCATTAAAACCATGGGGTCTGCCTGTGCCCTTCGTCGGTTGTCATTGCGCCGCCCATATCTATCATCCCAATGAAAAAGGAAAAATCATGTCTCTCCGGATATCCGGCCACCCACGTTAAGAGCCCATCGAACTGCGTTTGGGGCTCGCCGCCCCGAATGCCTCTTTCCCTGATATTGGGGGATGTATGCCTCTTCGGACAGATCGATCCCGATCAAAGTGACGCGGTTGAGAACCAAGTTTGCTAACTGGCGGTAGACCCCTTCCATGATCCACAGTCGTTGCCAGCTGCCTGGCTGCGGAACTAAGTGTCATCCTTCAATTGGCCCAGAAAGCGGGAAGAGTTCGGTAGATATCTCGCCCTCAAACGCGTCGAGGTTCACACCGAGGTTAAGTAATCCCGCCCTTCGGCGGACATTTGATCGCCCTCAATCGGCTGGAAGATCAACCAACAAACACCTACATATTGAAATGGCAAAGCATCGCGTTCGCGACTAATCCAAGCGGCCAAGAGCCACGCGATGACAAAGGCCTCATATCAGTCGTCCTTTTGGACGGCACAAAAATGAAGAAACGAGACCCGCCATATGATTTTACTGATAGTCGCGGTGGTGATCGTTATCGTCTTCTTCTTCCTGTTTCCAAAGCCGACGCTGGTTACCCTCGCCGCACTCGTGGTCGTGGGCGGCGGTGTTGCGACCTTCATCTACTTCCAGCAAACAAACCGCGATGGATCGAGCGCCTCGATAGAAGGCACAAGCAGTGGAACTAAGGGATGCGTAGATCCTGCTAGGCCAGTTTTCGTTCGGCTTTTCAATGGTTCCGGGCAGCAGGTGGATGTCGTCCGCTTCCGGCTGATCGCAAAACGTCGCGGCTTCAGCATTGAGTATTATTCCGACCACCTCACGAGCTATAAAATTATCGAGCCTGGCGGCACCTATGACGACTGCTGGGCGCTAAACCAATATCGAGGCTTGCAGACTTTGCCGGATAAATTGACACCACAGGAGCTGGATTGGTCGGTCGAAATATCATCGGTTGAGTTCGCAAGTAATCGGTAGGCGTGGCGGTTCCGCCCTTGTGGAGAAGCGAGCTTGAATCATCTTATCGTGGGAGCCGAGTTAAGACCGCTGTCCACTGATCGAGGCCCAGTCCGTTGCAATGAGCGCTCACGGGACTAGCTTTTAAACCACGTAGCCCTTTGAAACGGCGGAGTGACGAAAAGGAAAGCAAGGTATGTGCCGAAATATCAAGCCGCTATTCAACTTCGATCCACCAGCGACGGACGAGGAAATCCATGATGCGGCGCTTCAGTTCGTACGCAAGTTGAGCGGAACCACCAGGCCATCAAAACGCAATGAGGCCGCTTTTGAACACGCGGTGATGTCGATCGCGAAATGCGCCACGGAGCTACTTAATTCGCTGGAGACCTCTCAACCTCCTCGCGATCGCGACGAAGTGGCCGCGAAAGCGCGGGCACGAGCAGCGACCCGGTTCGCCTAAGAAAGCCGCCTTCCAATTCCTCCATTTGGTGGTGGTTCGCCCTCCCACCTAGAGAAAACGATTCTCTTGCGGGCAGGAGCGGCCGCCATGCGGACTTGAGATCAGAAAGTAACTCATTGGACCAAGCTAAGGGAACATGGTGCAAACCAATGGCCAGCCTGGAAGATTGAGACCAGCATCGCCACGATCGTAAATACCGGCTTGACGCCCCTTCATCTTTGAGAAATGCTAAGATGTCAGACCAATTTTTTTGGGTCGACTGCCTTAGAAAGAACCTGGGGAACCATGAAGGCAAATGATCGCGACAGGCCGGTGATCCGGCCGCTTCCGGCGATGGACCGCGCCCGTCAGGTGACGGAAGCGCTGGCGCATTATGTCGAGGATGCCCGGCTTCAGGCGGGCGACCGACTGCCGGCGGAGCGTGAATTGATGGCAGCCCTCGCCGTCGGGCGGTCTACCATTCGTGAGGCAATCCGCCATTTTCAGGCGCTCGGCGTCATCGAGACGCGCAAGGGCAGCGGAACTTATCTGCTGAAACCGGTTTCCCGAGATACGGTCCATATGCCGCTGTCGCTCGATACGACGCACCAGCGTGATGCACTTTTACAGACGCTAGAGGTTCGCCGCGGTATCGAATGCGAAGCCGGCATGGTGGCCGCCCGGCGGCGAACTGCCAGAGATCTCGCGATCATCGAGGAAAAGCTCGACGAAATGGAGCGGGTGCATATTGCCAAGGGTACGTCCGGGCCGGAAGACCTTGCTTTCCATCTTGCTGTCTATGACGCCACGCACAATCCGCTGTTTCGGCAGCTGCTCGAGCAGATGCGCGAAACCTTCGAACGGTTCTGGTCGCATCCCTTTGACCGGCAGGATTTCGCCCGCCGGTCCTTTCCCTTTCACCGCACCCTTTTCAACGCCATTGCCGCCCAGGACACCGAGGCGGCGCGGCGTGAGACACTGAAAATCCTCGACGTGGTCGAGGAAGACATCAAGGAAATGTCCCGATGACTGACGGCCTCGAACCGTTCGACCTCGCTTCGCTGATCACCGCCCATGACGAAGGCAACTTCGCCGAGGCAGTCGTTCCGCCGATCTTCCAGACATCGCTTTTCACCTTCTCCGATTACGACGACATGATCGCCTCCTATCGCGGCGAAAAGGTGCGACCAATCTATACGCGCGGGCTCAATCCGACCGTGCGCATGTTCGAGGAAATGCTGGCAAAGCTCGAAGGTGCCGAAGATGCGCTGGGTTTTGCAAGCGGCATGGCGGCGATCTCGTCTGCGGTGTTGAGCTTCGTGGAGCCGGGCGACCGTATCGTCGCCGTCAAGCATGTCTATCCCGACGCCTTCCGCCTGTTCGGCATCATCTTGAAGCGCATGAAGGTCGAGGTGACCTATGTCGACGGCCGTGACGAAGAGGCCATCGCCAAGGCGCTGCCGGGTGCGAAGGTTTTCTATATGGAAAGCCCGACAAGCTGGGTGATGGAAGCCCACGATGTCGGCGCGCTGGCGGCACTCGCCAAGAGGCATGGCGTCGTCACCATGATCGACAATAGCTGGGCGAGCCCATTCTTCCAGCGGCCGATAACACTCGGCGTCGATCTCGTCATCCATTCAGCCTCCAAATATCTCGGCGGCCACAGCGATGTCGTTGCCGGTGTCGTTGCCGGTTCGAAGGAGATGATCGCCCGCATCAAGGCAGAATCCTATCCTTATCTCGGCGGCAAGCTATCGCCCTTCGATGCCTGGCTGCTGATCCGTGGCCTTCGGACCCTGCCTTTGCGCATGCGGGCGCACGAGGCGGCGGCCATGACGATCGCGCAGCGCCTGCAGGCGCTCGACGTGGTCGAGCAGGTCTGCCATCCGGGCCTCGCCAACCGTCTGCCCGCAGGCCTCAACGGCACGTCGGGTCTCTTCTCATTCATATTCCGCGAAGGCATCGACATCAGAGCCTTCGCCGATCACCTCAAGCTTTTCAAACTGGGCGTAAGCTGGGGTGGGCATGAAAGCCTGATCGTACCGGGCGAAGTTGTGCTGCAGCAGAAGGCACAGCCGAATTCCGCACAAGCCTTCGGCATCAGCCCGCGATCTGTGCGCCTCCATATCGGCCTCGAAGGAACCGAGGCGCTGTGGAGGGATATCGAGGAGGCGATCGCCGTCGCTTCTTAATTGAAACCTCACAACAACTACGGAGGGGAACCAAAAATGAAAAAGCTTATTCTCTCAACGCTCTTCGCCACGATGATGGCGGGCACGGCTTTCGCGGATACCACGCTGAAGCTCGTGGAAGTCATCACCAGCCCCGAGCGCACCGAAACGCTGAAGTCGATCGTCGGCAAGTTCGAAGCTGCCAACCCCGGCACCAAGGTCGACATCATCTCGCTGCCCTGGAACGAAGCTTTCCAGAAGTTTGCGACCATGGTTTCGGCCGGCGATGTGCCCGACGTGATGGAAATGCCCGATACCTGGCTGTCGCTCTATGCCAATAACGGCATGCTCGAAAGCCTTGAGCCCTACCTTGCGAAGTGGGAGCATACCAAGGAATTGACGCCGCGCGCGCTGGAACTCGGCCGCGATGTCAACAACACGGCCTATATGCTGCCCTACGGCTTCTATCTGCGTGCCATGTTCTACAACAAGAAGCTGCTCGCCGAAGCCGGCGTCAAGGAACCGCCGAAGACGATGGAGGACTTCACCAAGGCGTCCGAAGCCGTCTCCAAGCTCTCGGGCAAATACGGATACTGCATGCGTGGCGGGCCTGGCGGCCTGAACGGCTGGATGATCTTTGCCGCCTCCATGGCCGGCGACAATAAATACTTCAAGGAAGACGGCACCTCGACCATGAACAGCGAAGGCTGGGCAAAGGGTATCGAGTGGATGGTCGATCTCTACAAGAAGGGCTATGCGCCGAAGGACAGCGTCAACTGGGGCTTCAACGAAGTCGTCGCCGGCTTCTATTCCGGCACCTGCGCCTTCCTCGACCAGGATCCGGATGCGTTGATCGCGATTGCCGAGCGCATGAAGAAGGAAGACTTCGGCGTTATTCCGCTGCCGAAGGGCCCGGCCGGCAAGTCCTATCCGACCATCGGTTACGGCGGCTGGTCGATGTTCACGACGAGCCAGAACAAGGATCTCTCCTGGAAGCTGATCGCGACCCTCGAAGGGCCGGAAGGCAATATCGAGTGGAACAAGAAGATCGGTGCTCTGCCGGCCTATACGGCTGCCGAGAAGGATCCGTTCTACGCAGGTGACCAGTTCAAGGGCTGGTTCGAGGAGCTCGCCGACAAGGACACCGTTCCGACGGTCATGCCGACCTATCTCGAGGAATTCGCCTTCTTCAAGGATTCCATGGCGATCAAGACCTCGCAGCAGGCACTGCTGGGTGACATCTCCGCCAAGGACCTCGCCGATCAGTGGGCCGATTACCTTACAAAGGCACAACAGAAGTTCCTCGCCAAGAAGTAAGGCGACCTCACGCAAACGGCGGCGGAAACCTTCCGCCGCCGCTCATGCAACGACAGACGGCGCGCCGAAGCGCCGCAAGGGGAAGTATCGGGTAATGACCATCACCGCCGACACGCTCGAGATGCGCCACGACCGCCGGCCACGGCTGCGCCGTCTGGCCGATGCCTCGGAACCTTACCTCTACAGCGCGCCCTCGCTGATCCTGATCATTGCGGTCATGCTGGTGCCGCTGGTGGTCGGCATTTCCTATGCCTTCCGTGATATACAGCTGCTCAACCCCTTCTCCGGCGGCTTTGTGGGGGTCGAACATTTCCGCGAGCTGTCCCGCGACGCGGCGTTTTATGGTGCCCTCAGAAATACGCTTTGGTGGACCGGCGCTTCCGTTATTCTGCAGTTCATCTTCGGCCTTATCCTCGCACTTCTACTCGATAAACCATTCTGGGGCAGGGGTGTCATCCAGGCTTTGGTCTTCCTGCCCTGGGCGGTGCCGTCGTTTCTTGCCGGCCTCAACTGGGCTTGGCTCTTCAATCCGGTCATCGGGCCGATCCCGCACTGGCTCTTTGCGCTTGGGCTGACGAACGAGCCGGGCAATATCCTCTCCGATCCGCAATATGCGATGTGGGGACCGATCATCGCCAATGTCTGGTGGGGCATTCCCTTTTTTGCCATCACGCTGCTTGCGGCCCTGCAGGCGATCCCGCGCGATCTCTATGAGGCCGCTTCGATCGACGGTGCCGGCTGGTTCCAGCGTTTCTGGTCGATCACCTTGCCGTTCCTGGCGCCGACCATCGCCATCACCGTCATGCTGCGCACCGTCTGGATTTCGAACTTCGCCGATCTCATCGTCGTCATGACCGGCGGCGGCCCGGCGGACAGGACACAGATCGTCGCCAGCTACATTTTCACCCAGGCGTTCAAGCGGCTCGATTTCGGCTACGCCTCGGCGATCGCGCTGGTGCTGCTGATCCTGCTTCTCGCCTATTCCATGCTGATCATCCTGCTGCGGCAGAGTCTGCTGGCCAAGGATTGAGCTATGAGACGTTCCATTCTCCCCACTGTCGCGCATCGCCTGGCGATCCTCGTCTATGTCGTTTTCGCGCTCTTCCCGCTCTTCTGGCTCCTGAAGGTCTCGGTCACGCCGAATGACCTGCTCTATACGGAGGGCGTGCGCATGTGGCCGTCGCGGACCACGTGGAAACATTACAGCTTCGTGCTGGAGCACAGCGCCTTCCCGACCTTTTTTAAAAACAGCGTCATCGTCTCCGCTTCGACGGCGGTGACAGTGACGATCTGCGCCTCGCTGTCGGGCTATGCGCTGTCGCGCTTCAGCTTCCGGGCAAAATATTGGATCGTCGGCCTGATGCTGCTGACCCAGATGTTCCCGCTCGTCATGCTTGTGGCGCCGATCTTCAAGATATTGTCACCGCTGCATTTGACGAACAGTCTGACGGGTCTCGTCATTGTCTACACCGCCTTCAACGTGCCCTTCGCCACCTTCCTGATGCAGTCCTTCTTCGATGGCATTCCGAAGGATCTGGAGGAGGCGGCGATGATCGATGGCGCCACCCAGTTCACGGCCTTCCGGCAGATCATCCTGCCGCTGACGCTGCCCGGCATTGCGGCAACCCTGGGCTTCGTCTTCACGGCGGCCTGGAGCGAGCTGCTTTTCGCCCTGATGCTGATCAACGGCAATGACGCGGCGACTTTCCCGGTCGGTCTTCTCACCTTCGTTTCGAAATTCTCCGTGGATTTCGGGCAGATGATGGCTGCAGGCATCATGGCGCTCATTCCGGCCGGCCTCTTCTTCCTGCTCATCCAGCGTTATCTCGTTCAGGGCCTGACGGCCGGCGCGGTCAAGGGTTAGTCACATGGCATCGATCGACATCAAGAATATCAAGAAATCCTATGGTCATTTCCCGGTGCTGCATGGCGTCGACCTGGAGATCAAAGACGGCGAATTCGTCGTGCTGGTTGGCCCTTCAGGCTGCGGCAAGTCCACGCTGCTGCGCATGATCGCGGGCCTCGAAGACGTCACCGGCGGCGAAATCCGCATTGCCGGCAACCGGGTCAACGAGCTGCATCCGAAGGATCGCGACATTGCCATGGTCTTCCAGTCATACGCGCTCTATCCGCACATGAACGTCGCCGGCAATATGAGCTACAGCCTGAAGCTCAGGAAGACGGCGAAGGAGAAGATCGCCAGTGCGGTGGCGAGTGCCGCCTCCAAGCTCGGCCTCGATCCGCTGCTGGAGCGCCGACCAAAGGCGCTCTCCGGCGGCCAGCGGCAGCGTGTCGCCATGGGCCGGGCAATCGTGCGCCAGCCGAAAGCCTTCCTGTTCGACGAGCCGCTGTCGAACCTCGATGCGCGTCTGCGCGAGCAGATGCGTGCCGAAATCAAGAAACTGCATGGCGACCTCAAGGCAACCTCGATCTACGTGACGCACGACCAGATCGAGGCGATGACGCTGGCGGACCGGATCGTCGCCATGCATGGTGGCGTTGTGCAGCAGGTCGGCAGCCCGTTGGAGCTTTACGATCGCCCCGCCAACCTCTTCGTCGCGGGTTTTATCGGCTCGCCCGGCATGAACTTCCTCGACGCGAGCTACGAGGCAGGCGGTGTGAGGCTCAAGGACGGCACGATCGTGCCGCTCGGTAAGTCGCTGTCCTTGTCCAACGGCGAAAAGGTGACGCTTGGCATCCGGCCTGAACATGTCGTCATGACAAATGATGGGGCCGGGATTACCGCCGACGTCGAGCTTGTCGAGCCGACCGGCTTCGGCATCATCCTGCATCTTTCTCTGCATGGCCTGCCGTTCAAGATCTTCACGCTCGATCGTGAGGCGTTGACTGCGGGGCCCAAAGTCCATGTCGCCTTTCCGGCCAAGCATCTGCATGTGTTCAACGCTGAGGGCAATCGCGTCGATTGAAGGGAAGGAAGGCGATAGTATGCAATAGTCGCTTTTGGCATACTGCCTTCCTCAGGGATCGAGGGAGGCGATATGCTTGTTGCGCAGATATCCGATATCCATGCTAGTCCAGATAGTCCGTCGCTGCTCACATTCGAAAGAGCAATTGATTGGTTAAAGGCTTTCCGGCCGGATGTGCTTGTCCTGACCGGCGACCTGGTGGACGACGGATGGCAACAGGGCTATCGCCAGATTGCGGAAAGCCTGCATGCGCTGGATTTTCCCACCTATCTCCTGCCTGGCAACGGCGATGATCAATCGGTGATGCGAGCCGAGCTTGCCGAAGTTGGCAGGTGGGGAGGCACGTCGGGGGCGATGCATTTCCAGGCGGCTCTCAATGATGCGACCCTTATTGGCGTCGATGTAACGGTAGCCGGCCAAAGCCATGGCGATATCCGGCCGCATCTGTCGTGGCTGAAGAGTACGCTCGCCGATGTTGCGACGCCTTTTCTCCTCTTCATGCATCAGCCGCCGTTCGGCATCGGCATAGAAGTGCTCGATCAGGTCGGGTGCAGAAATGGCGAGGCGCTTCTTGAGCTTTTGAACGGGGGGAGATCTCCGCCACTTGGAATTCTCTGTGGCCATGTTCACCGGCCAGTTTCCAGCAGAGCGGGCTTGATTGCCCTCCAGACATGCGGCTCGCTTTGCCCGCCCAATCCGCTTCTTTTGGGAGATCGGGCCGATCTTGCCGTTCTCGATGCTCCCTCCTTTCTGGTGCACGATGTCAGGAGCGGCCGGCTGCTATCGCATGTAGTATCGATGCAGACGCTCGCCCGCGCTTAGTCCGCTGGGAGCGGAAAAGAGCTTTCATCACAGGGCCTTCGATGGCTATATGGTCAGATGATGATCATGCTGGAATGGATATTATGACAGATACTGTTCTCGACCGTTTTCTGCGCTACGTCGTCATCGACACCCAATCCGATCCCGCCTCATCCACGCAGCCGACCACCGAAAAACAGAAGGATCTCGGCCGGGTTCTGGTTGGGGAGCTCCTGGAGATCGGCCTTTCGGATGCTCATCTCGATGAATATGGCTATGTCTATGCGACTATCCCGGCCAATACCGACAAGAGCGTGCCGGTCATCTGCTTCTGCTCGCATATGGACACCGCGCCTGACTTCACCGGCAAGAACGTCAAGCCGCAGATGGTGAAGGCCTATGCGGGCGGGGATATCCAGCTTCCCGGCGATCCAACCCGGGTAATCCGCGTTTCAGAACATCCTGAGCTGAAGAACCAGATCGGCAACGATATCGTTACGACCGATGGAACGACCTTGCTCGGCGCCGACGACAAGGCGGGCCTGGCGGAAATCATGACTGCCGCTCAGATCCTCGTCGACAATCCCGGAATCAAGCATGGCACGATCAAGATCCTCTTCACGCCGGATGAGGAGGTCGGCCGCGGCGTCAACAAGGTCGATCTGAAGAAGCTCGGCGCGGAATTTGCCTATACGATGGATGGCGAAACCGTGGGCCATATCGAGGACGAGACCTTCTCGGCAGATAGTGTCGATATCGTTATCGCCGGCGTGGCAATCCATCCGGGTTTTGCCAAGGACCGGATGGAAAATGCCATCAAGATCGCCGGCGCGATTATCGACCGGCTGCCGAAGGAGATCGCCCCTGAGGCGACCGAGGGAAAGCAGGGCTTCATCCATCCGACGGGTGTGGCGGGCTCGATGGAAAAGGCTGCGATCAGCCTCATCATTCGCGATTTCACCGAGGAAGGTCTGACCGAAAAGGAGACCATGCTCGAAGCGGTCGTCAAGGATGTGATGAAGGCCTATCCGGGTTCGTCCTATCGTTTCGACGTGAAGGAACAGTACCGCAACATGAAGGTTGTGCTCGACCGTCACCCTGAGATCGTCGAGAATGCCATCGAAGCGGTGCGCCGGGCGGACATGACGCCGGTGCGTGGCAGCATCCGCGGCGGCACCGACGGTTCGCGTCTTTCCTTCATGGGCCTGCCGTGCCCCAATATCTTCGCTGGCGGTCACGCTTTCCATTCGCCGCTCGAATGGGTCAGCCGTCAGGATATGGAAAAGGCTGTCAGGACGATTGTGGAGCTCGCCAGGGTCTGGGAAGAGCGCGCTTAGCGCTCTTCATCCTTCTCAAATCAGCCGCCAGTTGCCGGCATGCCTGGCCGCAGCATCACGCTGTCATAGGCAGGGCGTGGTGTCGGGATGGCGATCGGCGCGCCGGGTTCAGGCTCGATCACAGTCATCACTGCAGGCGTTGGCAACGGGTTGATGCTTGCCGTCGCTGCGGGATCGGGAGACGGGATCGGTACCGGAACCTCCGACGGAATCAGCACCTCGAACTGTGGCGGCAGCATGCTCTCGCCAGGTACATAGTTCATAGCGACTTCGTAGGAAGGCAGCGGTGGCGGCGTTTCGAGCGTGCCATCTTCGTCGCGCTTCTCGTAGAAGGCGTTGCCGCCCGCTACTGTCACATAGTGCATGTTATTGTAGGGGAATTTCAACCCGGCCGTGTGGAAGAACATCGCGTCCTTCACGGCCGGATGACGCTCGCCGCTCAGGATCGCGTCAGCCGCAGTCGTAAGCTCCGGCTCTGCCTGCGGCTTGACCTCGCGCGTCATGACGCCAGGCGCAAACTGTCTCTTCTGGGCCACGACGCCACAGATGGAATCGGCGTAGGCGCCGGAGGTCAGCCTGTTCATGACCACACTGCCGACGGCCAGATAGCCAGCCTCATCCGAATGCTGCGATTCGAAGTACATAGCTCGCTTCAGGCAGTCGCGATCCTTGGGGGTGTAATTAAAAGTGACTTTGGCTGGTTGAACCTGTTTTGTTTTGGTTTTTGCCGGCGATGCCGCCGACTTCGATGTTGTCGTGCAGCTCGCCGCTGCAAGTCCTACGAATAAAATCCCAACCAGGGATTTTCCAAAGGAAATCTCCGCCCTCAACGCCAGGTGCCTCCTATTGGAATTAGTCCAGCCCTTTTCGATCTTAGCGAAAACGTTTTACCCGGCATGTGACAAAAATACAAACAACCGGAGATAACAAAAATAACAAAGGGTTCCCGCCGAAATACGATTCTGGCGGGAGCCGGTATTGCGCTGATGTCAGTTGCGGAAAAGCTTCCAGCGCGTCGGCTTGAAGGCAACACGCGACCGGTCGAGCCTGTCGGCCTCGCTCGGCGGAAGCTCGATCTCGATATGCGGCCGGTCCTTGCCGATGTTGAGTTCGATATGGCGGGTGCCTGCGACGCGCCGGCTGGCGACCGGTTGGCCGGCAATGCAGTTCTCGGCTGATTCGCAGAGCCGGACATCGTGCGGGCGGAAATAGAGCTGTGCAGCCCCATCAGCCTCGCTCTCGGCGTTGAGGCCCAGCGAGCGGCCTTCGAAACGGATATCACCACCGGCGACTTCCACCTGCAGGCAATTGGACTGGCCGACGAAGCCGAAGACGAAGGGCGAGTTGGGGCTGTCATAGACCTGGTCCGGCGTGCCGACCTGCTCGATCGCACCCTGGCTCATGACGACGACGCGGTCGGCAAGCTCCATCGCTTCATCCTGATCGTGGGTGACGAAGACGGTCGTATGGCCGGTCCGGTCATGGATTTCGCGCAGCCATTTGCGCAGGTCCTTGCGCACTTGCGCATCGAGCGCGCCGAAGGGCTCGTCAAGCAGCAGGACGTTCGGCTCGACCGCCATGGCGCGGGCGAGCGCCACGCGCTGACGCTGGCCACCGGAAAGCTGCGCCGGATAGCGCTTTTCAAGACCAGAAAGCTGTACGAGATCGAGCAGTTCCAGCGCTCGTTTGCGGATCTCCGCCTTCGGCGGACGGCGCGATGCATTGCGCACTTTCAGGCCGAAGGAGACGTTGTCGAGCACTGTCATATGGCGGAAAAGCGCATAGTGCTGGAACACGAAGCCGATATTGCGCTGCTGGACCGTCTTTCTGGATGCATCTTCGTCGCCGAAGAAAATCTGGCCGTCGGTCGGGCTTTCGAGGCCGGCGATGAGACGCAGCAGCGTGGTCTTGCCAGAGCCCGATGGGCCGAGCAGTGCGATGAGTTCGCCTGAGCGGATGTCAAGCGAGACATCGTGCAGCGCCGGAAAACGATCGAATTCCTTGCGTAGGTTTTGGACGCGTA
This sequence comes from Rhizobium viscosum, assembly GCF_014873945.1. Taxonomy (NCBI): domain Bacteria; kingdom Pseudomonadati; phylum Pseudomonadota; class Alphaproteobacteria; order Hyphomicrobiales; family Rhizobiaceae; genus Rhizobium; species Rhizobium viscosum. The sequence goes on from NZ_JADBEC010000002.1 coordinate 2,360,531, forward strand.
CTTCCATTCTAATTCCTTCAGTGCCGCCGGCTGGCGGCGATTTCGGCGCTATAGCGCATTTCCAGCAGCGTCTTCAAAACAAGCGTGACGAGGGCAAGCAAGGCCAGAAGCGAAGCGACCGCAAAGGCTCCGGTGAAATTATATTCGTTGTAGAGGATTTCCACCTGCAACGGCATCGTGTTGGTCTGTCCGCGAATATGGCCCGATACGACCGACACGGCGCCGAACTCACCCATGGCGCGGGCATTGCAGAGCAGCACCCCGTACAGAAGGCCCCATTTGATGTTCGGCAGCGTGACGTGCCAGAAGGCTTGCCAGCCGCTCGCTCCGAGCGAAAGAGCCGCCTCCTCATCCTGCGTTCCCTGTTCCTGCATGAGCGGAATGAGCTCGCGTGCAACGAAGGGGAAGGTGACGAACATAGTGGCAAGGATCAGCCCGGGGGCTGCAAACAGGATCTTGATGTCATTGGCGCTCAGCCACTGGCCGAGCCAGGTGTTGGCACCAAAGAGCAGCACGAAGACAAGGCCCGAGATAACAGGCGAAACCGAGAAGGGCAGATCGATCAGTGTGGTCAGGAAAGCCTTGCCCTTGAATTCGAACTTGGCGATGGCCCAGGCCGCGGCTACGCCGAAGGCAAGGTTTAAAGGCACGCTGACGCCGGCGACGATCAGCGTCAGACGGATCGCCGAGAAGGTTTCGGCATCCTGAAGGGCCGTGAAGAAAGCACCGGCCCCCTTACGAAAGGCTTCGACGAAGACGGCTGCAAGCGGCAGGAGCAGGATCAAGAGCAGGAAGACGAGTGCGACGACGACCAGCGTGATACGCGCGACCTTGCTCTCGGTGACAGCCGAATGAACCTTGTGCGGTTCGATGGTCGAAACGGTTGCGGTAGCATTAGACGCCATAACCGTACCTCCGCCTGCTCCAGCTCTGGATGAGATTGATGACAAGCAGCATCGTGAAGGAGATGATCAGCATGATCGCCGCAATGCCGGTCGCTGCCGCGTAGTTGTATTCTTCGAGCTTGATGACGATCAGCAGCGGCGCGATTTCCGATTTGAACGGCAGGTTGCCGGCAATGAAGATGACCGACCCGTATTCGCCGACGGCGCGCGCGAATGCAAGGGCGAAACCCGTCAGGACTGCGGGCGCAAGGCCCGGCAGCAGCACGCGCGCGATTGTCTGGAAACGATTGGCGCCGAGTGTGGCGGCAGCCTCCTCCACTTCCTTGTCGATCTCTTCCATGACCGGCTGGACCGTTCGCACGATGAAGGGCAGGCCGACGAAGATGAGGGCGACGACAATGCCGGCCGGCGTGAAGGCGATCTTGATGCCGAGTGGCGTCAGGAACTGCCCGACCCAGCCGTTCGGGGCGTAGAGGGTGGTCAATGCGATGCCGGCGACGGCCGTCGGCAGGGCGAAGGGCAGGTCAACCATGGCATCGATAACGCGTTTGCCGGGAAACCGGTAACGAACCAGGACCCAGGCAAGGATGACGCCAAAGACGACATTGAGACAGGCGGCGATGAAGGCGCAGCCGAAGCTGATGCGCAGGGCGCTCAGCGTTCGCTGGTCGAATGCAATGCCGAAGAACTTCTCCCAGCCGAGTGCGCTCGACCGCCAGGCGAGGCCAGACAGTGGGATAAGGACGATGAGGGTAAGCCAGATCAAGGTAAGGCCGAGCGCCAGTCCGAAACCCGGAATGACGCTCGGCCGCTTGAACCGCCACCGTGTGGGGTTATGTGCGCTCATAAGACCTATTATTGGGCCGGCTTGTAGATCTGGTCAAATACGCCGCCGTCGCCGAAGAATTTCGGCTGTGCATCCTTCCAGCCGCCGAAGTCGTCAATCGTGGCGAGCGTCAGCTTCGGGAAGCGGGCAATATCGGCCGGATCGGCTGCTTCCGGCTTGATCGGGCGGTAATAATGCTTTGCCGCGATCTTCTGGCCTTCATCCGAATAAAGGTAGTTCAGATAGGCTTCCGCGACCTTGCGTGTGCCCTTCTTGTCGACGTTGCCATCGACGATTGCGACTGGCGGATCGGCGCGGATCGAGAAGGCGGGAGTCACGATCTCGAACTGGTCAGGGCCGAGTTCCTCGAGCGAGAGATAGGCTTCGTTTTCCCAGGCGAGCAGGACATCGCCGAGGCCGCGCTGGACGAAGGTGGTCGTAGCGCCACGTGCGCCGCTGTCGAGAACCGGAACATGCTGCAGGAGCTTGGTCACATAATCTTGCGCCTTGGCTTCGTCACCTCCGTTCGCCTGCTTTGCCCATGCCCAGGCGGCAAGGAAGTTCCAGCGGGCGCCGCCCGAAGTCTTCGGGTTCGGCGTGATGACCTGCACGTCGTCCTTGATCAGATCGCTCCAATCCTTGATGCCCTTGGGGTTGCCCTTGCGCACGAGGAAGACGATCGTCGAAGTGTAGGGGGTCGAGTTGTTCGGGAACTTGGTCTTCCAGTCGGCCGGGATCTTGCCGGTCGCCTTGGCGATCGCGTTGATATCGCCTTCGAGAGCGAGGGTCACGACGTCGGCGTCAAGGCCGTCGATGACCGAGCGCGCCTGGGCGCCGGAGCCGCCGTGCGATGCCTGGATTGTCACGGTTTCACCGGTGTCCTTCTGCCACTTGGCGGCAAAGGCAACGTTGAAATCCTTATACAATTCGCGTGTCGGATCATAGGATACGTTCAGAAGCGTCTGGTCAGCGAATGCCGGGGCGACGCTGCCGATCGCAAAGCTGCCCGCCATGACCGCGGCCGCGACGAGCCGGGTGAGCCTTGAAGTCTGCATGGGAACCCTCCGTGGTTATGCGCTAAACTCTATCAACTAGGTCGTATAATGAAACGAAGATTGTTCCGGTTCCGGGGACCAACCTTAGAAAGCCATCCCATTTTCAGTGGGTGATTGCGAACGGGACATGCTGTCAGTTGGCCGCGGCCAATTAAGGCACCACGCCACAGTCGTGATTTTTCTGCCACAGTTCGACCTCGAAAGTGACATTGGTGTGGCGATTTTTGGCCCTCTTTTGCAGCACTGACGTTTTCGAGTGCCTACATGGACTTCCGGTCGTTGGGATTCGGCGACCGGACGGCAGGGGTGCCCTTGAAGCACTGCTTGCATCTTTCAAACCGTAAAAGGTCTTTCTGATGTCTATTAAAACTATCCTTCTTGGCTCTGTTGCCGCCCTTGCAGCGGTTTCCGGAGCACATGCAGCCGACGCTATCGTCGCCGCCGAGCCGGAGCCCGTAGAATATGTTCGCGTTTGCGACGCCTACGGGACCGGCTATTTCTACATCCCGGGCACGGAAACCTGCCTGAAGATCGAAGGCTACATCCGTTTCCAGCTTAACGCCGGCGAGAATGTCGGCGCCTCCACAACCAACCCGAACGACTCCGACTGGGATGCCGTTACCCGTGGTCAGGTCACCTTCCAGACCAAGAACGACACCGAGTATGGCACGCTCACCGGCGTTATCACGCTGCGTACCAACGCTGACAACGCCACCAACCAGACGACCACGCTCGACGAAGGCTACATTGATATCGCCGGCTTCCGCGTTGGTAAGCAGTACAGCTGGTGGGATGACGATCTGAGCGGCGAGACGGACACGCTCTCGAGCAATGACACGACCCACAACTCGATCCGTTATCAGTATGAGACCGATAATTTCGCGGCCGGTATCTCGGTTGACGAACTTGAATATGTCTACGACGAGAAGCCGAACGAAGGTCCGAACAACTTCGGCGTTGCAGCCCAGGTTTCCTTCAAGAGCGGCGCATTCAGCGGCTACCTGCTCGGTGGTTACGATAGCGACAACGAAGAAGGCGCTATTCGCGCGATCTTGTATGCCGACATCGGACCCGGCACGCTCGGCCTCGCTGGCATCTGGGCCAGCGGTGCTAACTACTATTACGAAGAGTCCGAATGGACGGTCGCTGCCGAGTACAAGGTGAAGCTCACCGACAAGTGGGCCGTTACCCCGGCCTTCCAGTACTTCGACAAGATCGAACTCGAAGATGATGGCAGCTTCAGCGGCGGCAGCGCTTACACGACTGGCGTCACCGTCGACTACCAGATCGCTGAAAATCTGCGCAGCAAGGTCAGCGTTCAGTATCACGACGAAGACGACGGCGACGACGAAACCTTCGGTTTCCTGCGTCTCCAGCGCGACTTCTAATAAAAAGGGGGTCGAAGCGGCCCCTTTGTTCCGATTTGCCTTCCCCCCGCTACGGCGGGGAGAAGGTCGAAAGTGATTTTTTGCTTACACGCGCGAATCCGCGATGAAATCCGAATAGAATTCATCGGTGTTTTTGGCCTTGCGCATGGCGGCCAAGACGCCTTCCGACTGAAGCCTGCGGGCGATAGCGGCAAGCACGTTCAGATATTCCCCGCGATTGTTTTCCCCGAAGAGCAGTACGAAGGCGATGTCCGTCGGGATATCGTCGATCGCATCGAAATCCAGCGGCTGTGCGAAACGGATCAAGAGACCCCGCGGGCTCGTCATGCCGTCGATCGCCGCATGCGGAACGGCAATGCCGTTGCCGATGCCGGTGGAGCCGAGCTTCTCCCGGGATTCGAGTGCTTTCAGCACGGTCTGGCCGTCAATGCCGAAGGCGTTACCGGCCTTTTCGGAGATCGCCTGCAGCGCGCGCCATTTGGTCGTCACCGACAGGCCGATGAAGGTGTGCTCCGGCCGGATGATATTGGAGAGGTTCATTTCATTCTCGATGCTGTTTTCGGCAGGTATCAGTCAGGCTCGCGGAGCCGATAGCCGACGCCGGTCTCCGTGGTGATATAGTGTGGCTGGTCGGGAATCTGCTCGACCTTTTGCCGCAGCTGGCGCACATAGACACGCAGATACTGTACGTCCGCCGCCGGCCCCCATACCTGCTTCAGAAGAAATTGATGTGTCAACACCTTGCCGGCATGCTGAGCGAGTACGCGCAGGATGTCGTATTCCTTGGGCGACAGCTTGATCTCCCTGCCGTCGACCTTGACGATGCGCTTGACGAGATCGATCGACAGCCCGCCCGTTTGAAAGATCGCTTTTTCGCCCTGCTGCTGCAGGCGGTGACGAAGTGCCACGCGGATACGGGCACCGAGTTCGTTGACGCCGAAGGGCTTCGTGACATAGTCGTCGGCACCGCTTTCCAGCGCCTTGACGATGCCAGCCTCGTCGGTACGGCTTGAGAGGATGACGACAGGCATGGTGAGCCCGTCCTCGCGCCATTCCTGCAAAAGGTCGTGACCCGGCATATCGGGAAGGCCGAGATCGAGCACGATGAGATCGGGCTGGTCGTCCTTGACGGACTGGCGGGCCGCCCCGGCATTTGGCGCCTCATGCACTTCATAGCCTTGCGCGGTGAGGCCGACGCGTAAAAGCTTGCGGATCGGGGGCTCGTCGTCAACGACGAGAATCTTGACGGCTGAACCGGTCATTTGAGTTCATCCAGTTTGGGAATGTCATTCGGTTTGGGAAGGCGGATGGTGAAAACGGCTCCGGACCGGTTCGTCCGGTTACCGGCGGTGATCGTCCCGCCCATCGCCTCGATGAAGCCGCGGCATATCGAGAGGCCGAGACCAGTGCCGGCGCGCACCTGATCACCCTTGCGCACGCGGTAGAAGGTGTCGAAGACACGTGTGAGGTCTGCAGGAGGAATGCCCGGACCTTCGTCGGAGACCTGTACCACGACATTATCGGCATCCGCCCAGCCCTCGATGCGGATGACCGAGCCTTCGGGTGCATATTTCGCGGCATTGTCGAGCAGGTTGAAGAGAACCTGCTCGAAGAGAACGGGATCGACACGCACCATCGGCAGGTCGGAGGGGATCGTCATCTCCGTCCTGTGATGGTCAAGGATCTTGGCGGCCCTGCGCAAGGCGCTACCGGCGATGTCGCCGGCATAGTGCAGTGCATAGTTCGGCTCCATGGCACCGGATTCGATCTTCGTCATGTCGAGCAGGTTGGCGATGAAGCGGTTGAGACGCTCGGATTCATCGACAACAGTCGACAGAAGATCCGTCCGGTCATCCGTCGACATGGAATCAAAATAATCGCGCAGTGTGCCTGACGCGCCGAGGATCGCCGCAAGTGGCGTCTTGAGATCGTGGGAGATCGAGGTCAGCAGAGCAGAGCGCAGGCGGTCTGCTTCGGCCGCAAGCTTGGCCCGGTCGACGTCGGCAACGAGTTGCACGCGTTCGATCGCAAGAGCTGCCTGGTCGGCAAGGGCATCGAGAAGCCGCTGCTGTTCCGGCGTCAGCAACGGTCCGTCGCGGCGGTCGCTGTCGAGCCCGATGACGCCGACGGCAGTGCGGCCAGTACGCAGCGGCACATATAAACGCTTGGCGCCGGGCAGAGTATCGGCGCCACGACCGGCGGCGTGATTATGCTCCCAGGCCCAGCGGGCAGCGGCAATATCGGCATCGTCGAGCGTATCATCAGGCGGATAGCCTGCCTTGACGGCGATGGAATTGTCCTCCGGCAACAGCAGAACGACGCGCACCTTGAGCATGGAAGCGATCTGGAAGGCGGTCGCCCAGAGAACATCGTCCAGAGTGCCGGTGCCGGCAAGTTTCTTGGAAAAGAGGTAGAGGTCCTCGGTCGTTCGCGCCCTTTGCCGGGCAGCTGCCGCCTGTCGCTGCACCGTCGCCGTCAGATTTGAGGCGATGATGGCGACACCCAGGAAGAAGAAAAGCGCCAGCACGCTTTCGGGATCGCTGATCGTCAGCGTGTAGCGTGGCGGCAGAAAGAAGAAGTTGAAGGAAAGTGCACTGACAATGCAGGTATAGAGCGCCGGTCTCAGCCCGTGGATGACCGCCGATGTCAGCACTGCCATCAGGAAGACGAGCGCCAGGTTGCGTACGTCAAGGACCTGATCGAGCACCACACCGGCGACAAGCGCAATGGCGACATAAACCGTCGAGAGCATATAGGCCCTGAAGTCCAGCGCAGGTGCGCTCGGCGCGGCCTTGACGCCGCGCTGCGAAGCCGAGTCTTTTTCGTTTCCGGAGATGACGTGGACGCTGATATCGCCTGCCCGCCGGATCAGCTCGTCGGGGGTAGAACGGCTCCACCACCATTCGCGCCAGGTCGGCTTTTTCGGGGCACCGATGACGATGTGGGTGACGTTGTTGGCAGTGGCGTGGCGCACCAACTCTTCCGTCACTTCGCGACCGGGAATGGTGATTGCTTCACCGCCGAGCTGTTCAGCAAGCCGCAAGGTGGCTGCGATCGTATCTCGCTGCGTTTCCGACAGATTGATGGAGCGGTTGGTCTCGATATAGACGGCAGCCCAGGGGCCACGCAGGCGCGAGGCCATGCGCGAGGCATAGCGGACGAGCGAGGCAGAGCGGGGATGCTCATCGATCGACACCAGCACGCGCTCGCCGGCGGCCCACGGGCCGGAAATCGCATGTGCCTGCATATGCGTCAGCAACTGGTCGTCGACACGCTGGGCGGTCTTGCGCAGGGCGAGTTCGCGCAGCGCCGTCAGGTTGCCGGGCGTGAAATAATTGGTCAGCGCCCGTTCGGCGGTCTTTGCCACATAGACCTTACCATCGTGAAGACGCTTGATGAGGTCGTCAGGTGTCAGGTCGATGATCTCGATATCATCAGCCACGTCGATCACAGAGTCCGGCACGGTTTCGCGCACGCGGATGCGAGTAATCTGTGAAACGACGTCGTTCAGGCTCTCTACATGCTGGATATTCAGTGTCGAATAGACATCGATGCCGCGGTCGAGCAGTTCCTTGACATCGAGATAACGCTTCGGGTGGCGGCTGCCCTCGGCATTGGTATGGGCGAGCTCGTCAACGAGAACGAGATCAGGCCTGCGGGCGAGAATGGCGTCGAGATCCATCTCTTCGAGCGACTGGCCGCGATAGGCGATCTTCACACGCGGAATGATCTCGAAACCGGCAAGCAGCGCCTCGGTCTCTTTGCGGCCATGAGTTTCGACCACGCCGATCACCACATCTAGGCCGTCGGCCATCTTGGCGCGACCGGAGACCAGCATTTCATAGGTCTTGCCGACGCCGGGTGCCGCGCCCAGGAAGATCTTCAGGCGCCCGCGCGACTCCGCCCGAGCCTTTTCGAGGAGCGCATCGGGCGAGGGCCTGCCGGCCTGGTCGCGATTGTCGTCTGGCATGCGGTTCGGTCTTTCTTCACGAGCAAGCCCCGGCCCGCCTGCAGCGCTCCGGGGCTCTCAACCTTTACTGAGTCATAGAAGCATCAAGGCTCTGGTTCAACGCCAGAACATTGACGGTCGGTTCGCCGAGCAGGCCGAGTTCGCGGCCGGTGACGGCGGCGTCGACCAGTGCCTTGACCTTGGCTTCGTCGACACCGCGCGCCTTGGCGACGCGCGGCACCTGGAAGTAGGCAGCATCCGGCGAAATATGCGGATCGAGGCCGCTGCCCGAAGCAGTGACGAGGTCGGCGGGAACCTCGGCATTCGGGTTGGTCGCCTTGGCAGCCTCATAGTCGCCTTTCACACGATCGATCAGCTTCTGGCTGGTCGGACCGAGGTTGGAGCCAGAGGAGGCGGCAGCATTATAACCGTCGCCCGCGGCGGACGGGCGGCCGTGGAAGTACTTGTCGCTGGTAAAGGCTTGGCCGATCAACGTGGAACCGATGACCTTTCCGTCCTTTTCAATAAGGCTGCCACTTGCCTGAAAGGGGAAGATGGCCTGGGCAGCACCCGTCATGGCAAGCGGGTAGAGAAGGCCGGTGATGGCTGTGGTGGCAACGATCATGACGATTGCCGGACGAATTTCTTTCAACATTGTCTAGACTCCTTAGGCGAGGCCGACGGCCGTGATGACGATGTCGATCGCCTTGATGCCGATGAAGGGGACGATGATGCCGCCGAGACCGTAGATCAGCAGGTTGCGGGAGAGCAGCGCGCCGGCGCCGATCGGACGATAGCGCACACCCTTCAGTGACAGCGGGATCAGCGCGATGATGATCAGCGCGTTGAAGATGATCGCCGACAGGATGGCGCTCTGCGGCGTGGCGAGGCCCATGACATTGAGCACGCCAAGCTGCGGGTAGAAGGTCAGGAACATCGCCGGGATGATGGCGAAGTACTTGGCGATGTCGTTGGCGATCGAGAAGGTCGTCAGCGCACCGCGTGTCATCAGCAGCTGCTTGCCGATTTCGACGATTTCGATGAGCTTGGTCGGGTCGCTGTCGAGATCGACCATGTTGCCGGCCTCGCGCGCAGCGACCGTGCCGGTGTTCATGGCCACACCCACGTCGGCCTGCGCCAGCGCCGGGGCGTCGTTCGTGCCGTCGCCGCACATGGCGACCAGCTTGCCCTTGGCCTGTTCCTCGCGGATCAACTGCAGCTTGTTCTCAGGCGTTGCCTGGGCAAGGAAGTCGTCCACGCCGGCTTCGGCTGCGATGGCTGCTGCCGTCATCGGGTTGTCGCCGGTGATCATGACGGTGCGGATACCCATACGACGCAGTTCGTTGAAGCGCTCGCGGATACCGCCCTTGACGATGTCCTTGAGCTGGATGACGCCGAGCAGCTTGCCGTCGCGGGCAACAGCGAGCGGCGTGCCGCCGGCCTTGGCGATCTCGTCCGATATCGATTGCAGTTCACGGACGATTTCGGCGCCGTTCTTCGAGGAGGCATCGCCATTGACATAGGTCAGCACCGCATCGACCGCACCTTTGCGGATCGCAGAACCTTCGAGGTCGACACCGCTCATGCGCGTCTGGGCGGTGAAGGGCACGAAAGTGGCCTTCAGGCCTGCCATGTCGCGGCCGCGGATCGCATATTTCTCCTTGGCGAGCACGACGATGGAGCGTCCCTCAGGCGTTTCATCGGCGAGCGAGGCAAGCTGGGCCGCATCGGCGAGGTCCTGTTCGGAGACGCCGCGGACCGGGCGAAAGCTGGTCGCCTGGCGGTTGCCGAGCGTGATCGTGCCGGTCTTGTCGAGCAGCAGCGTATCGACGTCACCGGCAGCTTCGACGGCGCGGCCGGACATGGCGAGCACGTTGAAGCGGACGAGGCGGTCCATGCCAGCAATACCGATTGCCGAAAGCAAAGCTCCGATTGTGGTCGGGATCAGCGTGACGAAGAGGGCAACAAGCACGATGATCGGGATCGAGCCGCCGGCATAGGCGGCAAAGCTCGGGATCGTCGCCGTGGCGAGAACGAAGATCAGCGTCATGCCGGCAAGGAGGATGTTAAGTGCGATTTCGTTCGGCGTCTTCTGGCGTTCGGCGCCTTCGACGAGCGAGATCATGCGGTCGAGGAAGGTCGAACCGGCAGCGGCGGTGATGCGCACGCGGATCCAGTCCGAGAGAACCTGGGTACCGCCCGTTACGGCCGAGCGGTCGCCGCCGGATTCACGGATGACAGGGGCGGATTCGCCCGTGATCGCCGCTTCATTGACGGAGGCAACACCTTCAACGACTTCGCCGTCGGAGGGGATGATATCGCCGGCTTCGACGAGAACGAGATCGCCGACCTTCAGGCTGGTGCCGGGTACCATGCGGTAGCCGGTGCCGTTGTTGGCGGTCAGAAGCTTGGCCTGAGTTTCGGTGCGCGCCTTGCGCAGCGAATCTGCCTGCGCCTTGCCGCGGCCTTCGGCGACGGCTTCGGCGAAGTTGGCAAAGAGCACCGTGAACCAGAGCCAGAGGTTGATCTGGAAGGAGAAGGCGAGATTGCCGTTGCCTGAAACGAGGTCGCGCAGGAACAGGACGGTGGTGAGCGCCGAGACCGTGGCCACGACGAACATGACCGGGTTCTTGGCGAGGGTGCGCGGGTTGAGCTTGGTGAAAGCAGCACCCACGGCCGGAATGAGGATGCGAGAATCCAGGATGCTCGCGGATTTTGCCTGGCTCATAAGAGACTCCAGCTTTGAAACGAGGATGGCGAACCGGATTGCCGGTCAGCCCTGTAAAATTCTGATTGCGCAGACGACGACGAGCAGGCCTGCCATCATCACCAGGATGATGTCGGAGGCGCGCGGCATCCGCTGGGCTCCACGCCCCGGCAGACCGGGACGTGGATGAAAGGCTTTTCGGAGCCTGTGACGGATGATCATGACACCACCTCAGAAGGTCTGGCCGGCGATCGTGACCAAGTGCTCGACGACGGGGCCGAGGGCCAGTGCCGGGAAGAAGGTGAGACCACCGACGATGAGGATCGTGCCGATGAGCAGGCCGACGAAGAGCGGGCCATCCGTCGGGAATGTGCCTGCCGAGGCCGGAACCGTCTTCTTCGTGACCAGAGAGCCGGCAATCGCAAGAGCCGGAATGATGACGAGGAAGCGGCCCATCAGCATGCCGATGCCGAGCGTGATGTTGTACCAGGGCGTATTGCCGGTCAGGCCGCCGAAAGCCGAGCCGTTGTTGGCCGCAGCCGACGTATAGGCATAGAGGATTTCGGAGAAACCGTGCGGACCGGCCGTGCCGATCGAGGCGACTGCCGAGGGCAGCACGCTGGCGATCGCGGTGAAGACCAGCATGGCGAGCGGCAGGCAGAGAATGGCGAGAACGGCCATCTTCATTTCCTTCGCCTCGATCTTCTTGCCGAGATATTCTGGCGTGCGGCCGACCATGAGGCCGGCTACGAAGACGGCGACGATGATGAAGAGCAGGATGCCGTAGAAGCCCGCACCGACACCGCCGACGATGACTTCGCCGAGCTGCATGTTGATGAGCGGGATCAGGCCGCCAAGCGCCGTGAACGAGCCGTGCATGGCGTTGACCGCGCCGCAGGAAGCAGCCGTGGTGATGACTGCAAACAGAGAGGACAGGGCGACACCGAAGCGGACTTCCTTGCCTTCCATGTTGCCGCCCTGCAGGCCGAAGGCGTGCATCAGCGGGTTGCCGGCAGCTTCGGCCCAGTAGGTGATGCCGACGCCGACGATGAAAAGAATGCCCATTGTTGCGAGGATCGCCCAGCCCTGGCGCTGGTTGCCGACCATGCGCCCGAAGACGTTGGTCAGTGCTGCGCCGATCGCAAAGATCGAAACCATTTGAATGAGGTTTGAGATCGCGTCCGGGTTTTCGAAGGGATGGGCCGAGTTGGTATTGAAGAAACCGCCGCCATTGGTGCCGAGCATCTTGATGGCAAGCTGCGAGGCAACAGGACCGACCGCGATCGTCTGCTTGGCGCCTTCGAGTGTCGTGGCATCGACATAGGGGCCGAGCGTCTGCGGCACGCCGAGCCAGACATAGGCGAGCGTCAGCACGATGCAGATCGGCAGCAGGATGTAGAGCGTGGCGCGGATCATATCGACCCAGAAATTGCCGATCGCCTTGCCCGATGCGCGCGCGAAGGCGCGGATGAAGGCAACGGCGATTGCCATACCGGTCGCGGCCGACACGAAGTTCTGAACCGTCAGGCCCATCATCTGCGTCAGGTAGGACATGGTGCTTTCGCCACCATAGTTCTGCCAGTTGGTGTTGGAGACGAAACTGGTGGCGGTATTGAAGGAGAGTTCCGGCCCGACTGCGGCCATGCCGGCTGGGTTATAGGGCAGCACGTCCTGGAACCGCATCAAGAGGTAGAGAACGATGACGCCGAGTAGATTGAACATCAGCATGGCGAAGGCATAGGAGGTCCAGTGCTGGTCTTCGCGCTCGCTGGTGCCGGCAACGGCGTAAAGCCCCCGTTCGATCGGAACGAGGACCGGTGAAAGAAATGTGCGCTCGCCGCTGAAGACACGCGTCATGTAACTGCCGAGCGGTTTGACGAGCACGAGGACGATCCCGCAGTAAAGCAGGATCTGAAGCCATCCGTTGAGGGTCATGGGAGGAAACTTTCAGTATCCGGCTGCTTCTGGATGAGAAGCGCCGGCTCTTTCAGAAACGTTCTGGGCGGATGAGAGCGTAGGTGAGGTAGACGGTGAGAAACACGGTCACGGCACCGCTCAAGATGTAATCGAGGGTCATCGGTTCTCTCCAATCAAAGCCTGTCACAGGCGCGCGTATAGGCAAAGCAAAGTCCGAAGAATACGATTGCAGTGCCGAGTAGAATTATATCCATCATCGATCTTGACTCCGGTTTGTTATTCTTGGAGTCAGACAAGACAAAGGGCGCCGGTTCGGTGGAAGCGGCACCTTTTATGCTTTCTGGCGTGGAGATGATCTTGCGATCTCTCGGACATTAATATGCGGCCGAAGCGCATAAAGGTTCGAGATTGCATCGGGGGCATCAATATAAAAATCTTATAAATGCCTTTATGCGGTCAAAGGCGCGACTAGGGCGCCCTCATGGACAAAAAACGCCGTACCCGAACGGCACGGCGCAATTTCGAACAGCTTGATATCGGAAGGTTCAGGGGTCGACCCGGAATTGGTATTGGCCCTCAGCGCTGTGGCCGTCCATCGAGAGTACACGCCAGTTGAGCGTATAGATGCCGGGCGCCATGGCTGGATCGAGCGGAACCTTGAAGACGGAGCCTTCCGGTCCCGAAAGAAACGGCTTGCCGGTCGGTAATGTCAGGCCCTGGGCATCGAGAAGGGTGGCGGTCGAGCGGGCGAGATCGACAGGGCCGGTGAAGGTGAGCTCCAGATTGGCCGGCACCAGCTTTTCTTCCTGCTGCGGTGGCGGAAGGGATGCTTCCTCGATCGCCGCGGACGCCTCGTTTGCGGCAAAGAGAAGAGATGCGAACAGGCAGAATGACACAATCGATTTCATGACGGTCTTCCTTACATTGCCGATCCGCATGGTGTCGGGAGCGTCATACCCCTGCCACGCCATGCCGGCGCATGCTTAATAACGCTGTGGAGGGCGATTTCGATCCCGAGCCCGTGCAATAACCCGCACCGGCTGAAGCAGCGGCTGCGGCTGGCGATCTTGCTGGAGCACCGCAACAGTTTCATCCAACAGGTTGAGCCAGAAGTCGCGGAGCTGTCTTGTGATCCGCGTGTTGGAAGGCGGGGTTCTGCCGACGTTATCGTTGTCGTGCTTCATCGTTTTTCTCCTTCCCACGTTGTCGTGGTCGTTGAGGACAAATGTAGTCCTCGCCGGGCTTTTCCGGAATCATACGGACGTCTAGGGCCGGCTTATCTTTCGGGTGATAATCACCCGAGCATTTCGCCACATAGTGAGCAAAAGCCTGCCGGATGCGATTGAACTGCTGGGCCTTGCGGTCTTATAGTCGCCGCAACGGCACCCCATGAATCGCGGGAGCCATAGGGAAGGAAACCGATCATGACCAAAGTCCGCGCGCTGGTACTCGAGCGCCAGCATGAGCTTGCGCTTCGCGATATCGATCTGCCTCTGGAGACCGGCCCCGGGCAGGTGAAGATCAAGATCCATACCGTCGGTGTCTGCGGCTCCGATGTGCACTATTATACGCACGGCAAGATCGGCCCCTTCATCGTCAACGAGCCGATGGTGCTCGGCCATGAGGCGGCAGGCACTGTGATTGAGGTCGGCGCCGGTGTTACGCATCTGAAGGTCGGCGATCGCGTCTGCATGGAACCCGGCATTCCCGATCCCAATTCCAAGGCAAGCCGGCTTGGCATGTACAATGTCGATCCGGCCGTTGCCTTCTGGGCGACGCCGCCGATCCATGGCGTGCTGACGCCTGAGGTCGTGCATCCGGCCAATTATACATTCAAGCTGCCCGACAATGTCAGCTTCGCCGAAGGCGCGATGGTCGAGCCTTTCGCGGTCGGCATGCAGGCAGCCACCAAGGCGAAGATTGCGCCCGGCGACACAGCGGTCGTCCTCGGCGCCGGCCCGATCGGCACCATGGTTGCGATTGCCGCCCTTGCCGGCGGCTGTGCCCGCGCGATTGTTGCCGATCTCGCCCAGCCGAAGCTCGATATTGCGGCGCGGTACCAGGGTGTCATTCCGGTCAATATCCGCGAAAAGAACCTCGCCGAGGAAGTCAGCCGGCTGACCGATGGCTGGGGTGCGGATGTGGTCTTCGAATGCTCGGGCTCGTCGAAAGCCTGGGAGACGATCATGGACCTGCCGCGTCCAGGTGGTGTCATCGTCGCCGTTGGCCTGCCGGTCAACCCTGTTGGTTTCGACGTCTCGACGGCTTCGACCAAGGAAATCCGCATCGAGACGGTGTTCCGCTACGCCCATCAGTATGAGCGTTCGATCGCCCTTCTCGGGTCGGGCCGTGTCGATCTGAAGCCGCTGATATCAGAGACCTTCACGTTCGAGGATTCGATCAAGGCTTTCGATCGTGCGGTCGAGGCGCGTCCAACGGACGTCAAACTGCAGATCGTCATGTAGGGCACCCTTATGGGTGCCTTATGCCGGGTTTCATTCGGTGAAGCAGCAGCGCCGCGCCAGCAATGATGGCCGCTGCGGCGAACGCAATCAGCAGATGGTTGTGTAGCGGAAGGCGTCCGAGCATCTGTTCTATTCCATGCCCGAAGGCATAGCCGAGTGCGGTAAAAAGCTGGCCCCATACCAGCGCCGCTACCAGGTTGATGACCAGGAATTTCTGCGTTGATATACGCGTCGTACCGATGACGATGGGGCTGATCGTTCGCAATCCCACCAGAAAGCGGAATACAAAGATGAAACCCGTCGGGTATTTTTCGAGAAGCTGCGTAACCCGCGCAAGCGCCGGCGTCTCCATCAGGCGGCGAACGAAGCTCCATTGGGCGGCATAGCGGCCGGCAAAGAACCACATCTGATCTCCGGCGAATGATCCCGCCGAGGCCGCCAGAGACGCGGCCCAATAGGTCAGGAGACCGCGATGGGCAATGACGCCGCCGAGAAAGGCGGCGGTTTCACCCTCAAAGGCGGTGCCGAGAAAGATCGCCGGGAGGCCGTAATTTTCGATCAGCAATTCGATATTCAATGGCCGGTCTCCGGCTGATTGCGGTCTTCTGGGATCAGCTCGCCTTCAAATCACCCAGCAGCGTCGGGATCAACTCCGAAACGGTCGGGTGTATCGGCACGGACCATTGCAGCACCGGATAGGTCGTGCCGGCATTCATGGCATCGATGAGGCCGTGGATCACCTCGTCGCCCTCGATGCCGAGGATAGCCGCGCCCAGGATTTCCTTGGTCTCGGCATCGGCGACCACCTTCATGAAGCCCTTGGTTTCGCCGCGCTCGTTGGCACGGCCGACCCGGCTCATCGGGCGCGTCGAGACCATGATCTTGCGGCCGGAGGCGCGTGCCTGCTTTTCCGTCATGCCGACGCGGCCGAGCGGCGGATCGATATAGAGGGCGTAGGCGAGAATGCGGCTCGACACTTTGCGGTCGCCACCGTCGAGCAGATTGGCGGCGGCGATCTCGAAGTCATTGTAGGACGTATGGGTGAAGGCGCCGTGGCCGTTGCAGTCCCCGAGCGCCCATATGCCCTCGACATTGGTGGCCAGCCGGTCGTCGACGGTGATGAAGCCGCGCTTGTCGGTGGCCACGCCCGCGGCATCGAGACCGAGATCGTCGGTATTCGGCGTCCGGCCGGTGGCGACAAGCACGTGGCTTGCCTCGAAAGTTTCGGAGTCGACTGTGACGGTCGCACCATCGGCGCTCTTGGCGAAGCGGATGTCCTTGATGTCGGTGTGGATCGTTATGCCTTCGGATCTCAGGATATCGGCGATCGCATCGGAAATGTCCTCGTCCTCTCGGGAGGCGAGTTTCAGGCCCCGCTCGATCACCGTCACTTCCGCGCCGAAACGCCGGTACATCTGTGCGAATTCCAGGCCGATATAGCTGCCGCCGATAATGGCGAGATGCTTCGGCAGGCTGTCGAGATGGATGATGCCGGTGCTGGTCAGGTAATCGACATCGGCAAGGCCCGGCATGTCGGGGATGACAGGGCGGGCGCCGACATTGAGGAAGATCTTCGGTGCCGTCAGCTTCTCGCCGTTGACGACGACCTCCTTCGGGCCTGTGAAGCGGGCATGACCGTGGATAACGGTCATGGTTTTCATACCGCCGAACCAGTCGCTCAAACCGTTGCGGGCATTCATGATGATCGTTTCTGCGCGATTGCGCACGGTCTTCATGTCGATGCCGATTTCACCCGGTATCTGCACACCGTAATCGGCGCCGCGCCGCGCCACATAGGCGGCGCGCGCACTTGCGACCAGCGTCTTTGTTGGCATGCAGCCTGCGTTGACGCAGGTGCCGCCGAGGAACTTGCGTTCGATCAGCGCCACCTTCATGCCCGCTTCCGCCATGCGGGCGGCGAGGAATGGGCCGGCCTGGCCGGCGCCGATGAAGATTGCGTCGAAGCTCTTCATCAGACTGCCCACGCGATGATAAAGGCGCCGATGACGGCGACCGCATCTTCGATCAGGGCCGCCGGGCGATCCTGGCCGAAGGAGGCTGCGAGCTTGCCGCGGGCGGCTGCACCGCCGAGCGTGCCGATGACCGCGCCGATGACGCCGGCGATCAGGCCGCCGAAGAGCAGGCTGCTCGCGGCACCGATGACGGCACCGCACAGCGCGCCGACGATGATGCGGGTGGCGAACTGGATCGGCACCTTGCGCGAGGGGGTGGAGGGCAACTGGTCCGTGATGAGTTCAATGACGGCAAGCGCCGTGAAGATCCACGGCGTCCACTGGTAGCCCATGAAGGCGAGCGGTGTTTGAGAGATGTCGAACCAGCCGAGCGCGGCGCCCCAGGCGATGGCGGCAGGTGCGGTCATGGCGCGAAGACCGGCAACGACGCCGATCAGAAGTGCGAGCAGCAGAAACATATGCAAATCCCCCTTGCACCGCCGGCCTCTCTGCCGCGGCAGGGGGAGGTTTGCACATTGTCATCCAGGTTGCAATTCGCCTTGCACGCCCCTCAATCAGTTGGAGAAGGCGGCAATGCCTGTGATCGCGCGACCGAGAATAAGCGCATGAATGTCATGCGTTCCCTCGTAGGTGTTGACCACTTCGAGATTGACGAGGTGGCGGGCGACGCCGAACTCGTCGGAAATGCCGTTGCCGCCCAGCATGTCGCGGGCTGCCCGGGCAATCTCCAGTGCCTTGCCACAGGAATTGCGCTTGAGGATCGAGGTTAGTTCGACAGGCGGATGGCCCTCTTCCTTCATGCGGCCGAGACGCAAACATCCCTGGAGGCCGAGCGAGATTTCGGTTGCCATATCGGCAAGCTTCTTCTGGATGAGTTGGTTGGCGGCGAGCGGCCGGCCAAACTGCTGGCGGTCCAGCGTATATTGCCGGGCCGTCGCATAGCAGGCTTCGGCCGCACCAAGCGCGCCCCAGGCGATGCCGAAGCGAGCGGAGTTGAGGCAGGTAAACGGACCCTTGAGGCCGCTGACGTGGGGCAGTAGGTTCTCTTCCGGCACGAAGACATTGTCCATGACGACTTCGCCTGTGATCGAGGCGCGAAGTCCGACCTTGCCCTGGATCTTTGGAGCCGACAGGCCCTTCGAGCCTTTTTCCAGGATGAAGCCGCGGATGAGCCCATCCTCGGTCTTTGCCCAGACGACGAAGACATCGGCAATCGGTGCGTTTGAGATCCAGGTCTTGGAACCCGTCAGGCTATAACCGCCATCGACCTTCTTTGCCCGTGTCGCCATGGAGCCCGGATCAGAGCCGTGATTGGGCTCGGTCAGGCCAAAACACCCGATCCATTCGCCGGTCGCAAGCTTCGGCAGATATTTCTTCTTCTGCTCTTCGGAGCCAAAGGCGTTGATCGGCACCATGACGAGCGAGGACTGCACGCTCATCATCGAGCGGTAACCACTGTCGACCCGCTCCACTTCGCGGGCGATCAGGCCGTAAGCGACATAGCCGAGGCCAGCACCACCATATTCAGGATCGATGGTCGGGCCGAGAAGACCGAGTTCACCCATTTCCCGGAATATTTCCGGATCGGTCTTCTCATTGCGGAAGGCTTCAAGGACACGGGGGCCGAGCTTTTCTTGCGCATAGGCATGGGCGGTCTCCTGCACCATGCGCTCCTCGTCGGTCAGTTGCTCCACGAGCCGGAAGGGATCCGCCCAGTCGAAAACCTCGCGCGTATGCTGCATGTCCAGTCTCCTCACCTGTATTTACGCATGCTGATTTAAGGTCGCATAGACCTGCCCGTTTGCGGCGTCAACAAGGCAGCTATCGCGCCAAAATGTAGAAGTCACCTTTTCAAACGCTGATCGTTGCGCCAGTTTGCGCGCAACGGATTCTGGAATGAGGAGGCAGACATGTCATCGAGCGATCTTTTCGTATCGGCCGAAGGTGCCGACTGGGTAAACCCCGAACCGGGTGTGACTCGCCGCATCATGACCTATCTGCCTGAGATGATGATGGTGGAAGTGGCTTTCGAGGCTGGTGCCGTGGGTGCTGCGCATTTCCACCCCCATATACAGGCGAGCTATGTTGCCGAAGGAAGCTTCGAAGTGACGATTGATGGCCGCACTGAAGTCTTGAACCAGGGCGGCAGCTTCATCGTGCCGCCCAATCTGGTCCACGGCGTCAAGGCGCTGGAAAAAGGGCGCCTGATCGACACTTTCACGCCGCATCGCGCCGAATTTCTGAAATAGTCACATCTCTGCCTTCGCCTTTCGCGCCGTGCCGATATAGGGCGGGATGAAACAGGCGTCTTCGCTGCGTGCGGTTTCCCTCAGGAAGTCGATGACGGCGCGCACGCGCGGCGCTTGCTTCAAGTCGCGGTGGCATGTGATCCAGTAGTGTCGCTTAAGATCGATCTCGTCGGGCAGCACTCGCACCAGTTCGGGATAACGGCAGGCGAAGAAATAGGGCAGTATGCCGAGGCCCAGACCGTTTCTGGTGGCCGTCAGTTGCGCGAAGATGCTGGAACTCTGGAATTGCGGCTTGATGCGCGGATGCACGTCGCCAAGATAATCGAGCCCCGGTGCGAAGATCATTTCCTCGATATAGCTGATGAAGGGATGGTTCAGCAGGTCGTCACGCGTGGTGATGGGTGCTGCGCGGGCAAGATAGTCGCGCGAGGCGTAGACCTGCAGATGATAGTCCGTCAGCTTTTCCGCAAAGTAGGGGCCGCCTTTGGGCTCGTCGAGGACGACGGAAATATCCGCCTCCTTGCGGGAGAGCGACATGATCTGCTGGATGGTGACGAGTTCCAGCGCCAGATGCGGATGGCGGGCAGCAAATTGCGGCAGGACGGTTGCAAAGAAGAAATTGGCAAAGCCCTCGGGTGCGCTGAGGCGCACGAGACCGCGCTGGCTGAGCGAGCCATCGGCGAGATCGGCTCGCAGCCGCTCTGTTTCCTGTTCCATCTTCTCGGCGGTTTCCACAAAGCGTGTGCCCATGGCAGTCAGCACGTAACCGCGCGGATTGCGCTCGAAGAGCTTCACCTTCAGTGCGAATTCCAGCCGATCGATGCGCCGTGACACGGTCGCGTGGCTTGAGCGCAACTGTCGGGCCGCCGTCGAAAGCTGCCCAGTGCGGGCGACGGCTAGAAAAAACTGCAGATCGTCCCAGGTAAATTGCGAAGCATGGCTCATCGGCGTCGCCTATCCGTCTACGTCTTTGGTCTAATGCCGCCCGTCAAGGAGCATGCTGTGACTGTCGCCGGAGCGGCGTTGTGACGGGTTCTGTTCAAAAACGAACAGATACTGTTTGGAATTAGATGTAAACCGCCAGTTGCCTCATGGAGGAAATTCCGTGATCGTAGGGGCGGAGTGGCTGCTTTGAGGAGAGCGGGTCGCCAAATTTGAACAGATTCGCAATCTGGCCAATCTCTGGGAGGAGAGACTATGCGAAAGAATTTCATTGCATCCATTGCATTTTTGCTTGCAAGCAGCACGGCTGTGTTTGCGCAAAGCGCAGCCATTTCCGACGGCAAGGTCAAGATCGGCATTCTGAACGACCAGTCGGGCGTCTATGCCGACTTCGGTGGTAAGTCCTCTGTCGAGGCCGCGAAGATGGCCGTCGAGGACTTCGGCGGCAAGGTACTCGACATGCCCGTCGAGATCGTCGATGCCGATCACCAGAACAAGCCTGATATCGCCTCCAACATTGCCCGCCAGTGGTATGACACCGAACAGGTCGATGCCATCATGGAGCTGACGACCTCTTCCGTGGCGCTTGCCGTTCAGGCCATCGGCAAGGAAAAGAAGAAGATCGATATCGTCACCGGTGCTGCGACGACGGATCTCACCGGCAAGGCCTGCTCGCCCTACGGCTTCCATTGGGCCTATGACACCCATGCTCTGGCCGTCGGCACCGGCGGTGCGCTGGTCAAACAGGGCGGCGACAGCTGGTTCTTTCTGACAGCGGACTATGCCTTCGGCTATTCGCTGGAACAGCAGACTACCGATTACGTGAAGGCGAGCGGCGGCACGGTCGTCGGTTCGGTGCGCCATCCCTTGTCGACCCAGGACTTCTCGTCCTTCCTGCTGCAGGCGCAATCATCCGGCGCCAAAGTGATCGGCCTTGCCAATGCCGGTCTCGATACGTCGAATGCCATCAAGCAGGCCGCTGAATTCGGCATCACCCAGGGCGGCCAGCATCTGGCGGCGCTGCTCTTCACGCTTGCCGAAGTTCATGGCTTGGGCATGGAGGCCGCGCAGGGCCTTACGCTGACGGAAGGTTATTACTGGAACCGCGATGACCAGAGCCGCGAATTCGCCAAGAAGTTCTTCGCCCGTACCGGTAAAATGCCGAACATGGTCCACACCGGCACCTATTCGGCCGTCCTGCAATATCTGAAGGCAATCCAGAAGGCCGGTACGGATGAGACGGAAGCCGTCGCCAAGCAGCTTCATGAAATGCCCGTCGACGATGTCTTCGGCCGTGGCGGCACAGTTGGCCCGAACGGCCGTATGATCCACGACATGTACCTGCTGCAGGTCAAGAAACCATCGGAAAGCAAGGAGCCGTGGGACTACTTCAACGTTCTCGCCACCATCCCAGGCAAGGAAGCCTATATCGACCCCGCCAAGAGCGGCTGCGATCTGGTGAAGTGAACGATGGCGGTTTCCGCAATTGAAACTCAGGCCAAGCCGCGGGTGGTGCTTTCCGCCCGCGGCCTGCAGCGCGATTTCGGCGGCTTCACGGCCGTCAAGAATGTCGATCTCGATGTGCATGATGCGAGCGTGCATGCGCTGATTGGGCCAAATGGTGCCGGCAAGACGACGGTGTTCAACCTGCTCACCAAGTTCCTGCAGCCGACATCAGGCACCATCACGCTGATGGGCACTGACATCACCAGGACGCCGCCCGACCGGGTGGCGCGCATGGGCCTCGTCCGCTCCTTCCAGATATCAGCCGTCTTCCCCCACCTTTCCGTGCTCGACAATGTTCGAGTTGCCCTGCAGCGTCCGAACAATCTTTCCACGCAATTCTGGCGACCGCTTTCGGCGCTCGACAGCCTGAACGACCGGGCCGAGCAATTGCTTGCGAGCGTGGGGCTTTCCAAGGAGCGCGATCATATCGCCGCCGATCTCTCCTATGGCCGCAAGCGCGTGCTGGAGATTGCCACCACGCTGGCGCTAGATCCGAAAGTACTGCTGCTCGACGAGCCGATGGCCGGCATGGGGCAGGAGGATGTCAGCGTCGTTTCCGCCATCATCCGCGATGTCGCCCGCGACCGGGCGGTTCTGATGGTCGAGCACAATCTCTCCGTTGTCGCCAATATCTGCCAGCATGTCACCGTGTTGCAGCGTGGTGAGATCCTCGCCGAGGGCGACTATGCGACCGTCAGCCAGGACGAGCGCGTGCGCCAGGCCTATATGGGCACGGAGGAGCATCACTGATGGCGCCGCTTCTCGAAGTTCAGGGGCTGAATGCCTGGTACGGCGAAAGCCATATCCTGCACGGCATCGACATGACGGTCGGCGAGGGCGAGATGATCACCATTCTCGGCCGCAATGGTGTCGGCAAGACGACGACCTTGCGCACCATCACCGGTATCGTGCGTGCCCGAAAGGGAAAGATCAGTTTTGCCGGCACCGATATGATGCATGTGCCGCTTCACAAGACGGCCCACAAGGGCATCGGTTTCGTGCCGGAGGAACGCGGCATCTTCGCGACGCTGACGGTTTCGGAAAATCTGATGTTGCCGCCCGTCGTGGCGCCCGGCGGCATGACCCTCGATGAAATCTACGAGCTTTTTCCAAATCTTTATGAGCGGCGCACGAGCTCCGGCACCAAGCTTTCCGGCGGCGAGCAGCAGATGCTGGCGATCGCCCGTATCCTGCGCACCGGCGTGCGCCTCTTGTTGCTCGATGAGCCGACCGAAGGGCTGGCGCCTGTTATCGTCCAACGTATTGGCGAGGTTCTGAGGACGCTGAAGGAGCGTGGCATGACCATCGTGCTCGTCGAACAGAATTTCCGTTTCGCAAGCCGTATTGCCGATCGCTTCTATCTGATGGATCATGGGCAGATGGTCTCGGAATTCCCGGTGAGCGAACTGCCGCAGCGCATGGATATGCTGCACAAGGTTCTGGGAGTGTGATGCGATGACGATGATCTTCGGCATTCCCTTGCAGGCGCTGCTCGGCCAGCTGCTGATCGGCCTGATCAACGGGTCCTTCTATGCGCTGCTGAGCCTTGGTCTTGCGATCATTTTCGGCCTTCTGCGCGTCATCAACTTCGCGCACGGCGCCCAATATATGCTCGGCGCTTTCGTCGCCTATCTGCTGCTGAATTATCTCGGGATCGGTTACTGGCCTTCGCTGATCCTGGCGCCCGTCATCGTCGGAGTTGCCGGCGCTGTCATCGAGCGGCTCTTCTTGCGCCGGCTCTATGATCTCGATCCGCTCTACGGCCTGCTCTTCACCTTCGGTCTGGCGCTCGCCGTCGAGGGCACGTTCCGCTATCTCTATGGCTCTTCGGGCCAGCCCTATGCAACGCCGCCAGCGCTAGCCGGCGGCATGAACCTCGGCTTCATGTTCCTGCCGATCTATCGCGGTTGGGTGGTGGTCGTTTCGCTTGTCGTCTGCATTGGCACCTGGCTGCTGATCGAAAAGACCAAGCTCGGCGCCTATCTGCGCTCGGCAACGGAAAATGCCACGCTCGTGCAGGTCTTCGGCGTCAACGTGCCTGTTCTCTTGACCTTCACCTATGCGCTCGGCGCCGGCCTTGCCGCTTTTGCCGGTGTGCTCGCAGCACCCATCTATCAGGTCTCGCCGCTGATGGGCTCGAACATGATCATCGTCGTCTTTGCCGTGGTCGTGGTCGGCGGCATGGGTTCGATCATGGGCGCCATCATCACCGGCTATGTGCTTGGCATCGCGGAGGGCCTGACCAAGGTTTTCTATCCGGAAGCCTCCAATATCGTCATCTTCGTCATCATGGCGATCGTGCTTCTCATCAGGCCCGCGGGCCTCTTCGGCCGGGATGCGTGACATGGCTGACATCACCGAAACCATCCGAACGGAAAAGAGCCGCACCGCGCTCTCGGTGCAGACCGGCTTCCTGATTATCGGGCTGCTTCTTCTGTTGCTGGCGCCCTTCTTCTTCTATCCGATCTTCTTGATGAAGCTGCTCTGCTTCGCGCTCTTTGCCTGCGCCTTCAACCTGCTGCTCGGCTATACCGGCCTGCTTTCCTTCGGCCATGCCACCTTTTTCGGCGGGGCTGCTTATTTCACCGCTTATACGGTCAAATCCTGGGGCTTCCCGCCGGAACTCGGCATTCTCGTCGGCGTTGTGGGGGCGGCCCTTCTCGGCCTCGTCATGGGTTTCTTCGCGATCCGCCGGCAAGGCATCTATTTCGCCATGATCACGCTGGCGCTGTCGCAGATGTTCTTCTTCTTCTGCCTGCAGGCCAAATTTACCGAAGGCGAGGACGGCATCCAGTCCGTGCCGCGCGGTCACCTCTTCGGCTTCATCGATCTCAACAGTTCCACCAACATGTACTATTTCGTGCTGGCGGTGTTCCTGATCGGGTTGCTGATCATCTGGCGCTTCATCAATTCGCCCTTCGGCATGATCCTGAAATCGATCCGCGAGAACGAGCAGCGGGCTATCTCGCTCGGCTATTCCGTGGCGCGCTACAAGCTCGGCGCTTTCGTCATGTCTGCAGCTCTTGCCGGGCTTGCCGGATCGGTCAAGGCGCTGGTCTTCCAGTTTGCGACGCTGACGGATGTCGCCTGGCAGATGTCTGGCGAAGTGATTCTGATGACGCTGCTCGGCGGCATCGGTACGCTGATCGGCCCGGTCTTCGGCGCTGGCCTCGTCGTGACGCTGCAGAATTATCTCGCGACCTCGGAATTTCCGGTGACCATCATCACCGGCGTCGTCTTCATGATTTGCGTGCTGATCTTCCGCCGCGGCATCATCGGCGAATTCTACGCCTCGCGGCTCGGGCGTAAACTGGGCTTTGTCTACCGCCGCTGAACGGGCGGACCTCTTTTCCTGCAATGGGAAAAGACGTGCAGCGGCGCCGCGAAATCCCGCTTCCCCGACCCGGGGAGGCGGGACGCAGCCTTTTCGGAGTGCATGATCCATGGATCGCTACGACTATATCATCATCGGCGCAGGCAGCGCCGGCTGCGTGCTCGCAAACCGGCTATCGGCCGATCGCAACTCCAGGGTTCTGCTGCTGGAGGCGGGTGGCAACGACAATTACCACTGGATCCACATTCCCGTCGGTTACCTCTACTGCATCAACAATCCACGCACCGATTGGTGTTTTACGACCGCGCCCGAGGACGGGCTGAATGGGCGGGCGCTGAATTATCCGCGCGGTAAGGTGCTCGGCGGCTGTTCCTCGATCAACGGCATGATCTATATGCGCGGCCAGGCCCGCGACTACGATCTTTGGCGGCAGATGGGCTGCACCGGCTGGGGATGGGACGACGTGCTGCCCTATTTCCGCAGGTCAGAGGATCACTACAAGGGCGAGGACGAGATGCACGGCGCCGGCGGTGAATGGCGCGTGGAAAAGGCGCGCGTGCGTTGGGACGTGCTCGACGCCTTCCAGCAGGCGGCCAGGGAGGCCGGCATTCCCGAAACGACGGATTTCAATCGGGGCAGCAACGAAGGCTCCGGCTATTTCGACGTCAACCAGCGCGCCGGCATCCGCTGGAACGCGACGAAGGCCTTTCTGCGCCCCGCCATGAAGCGCGGCAATCTCACTGTCATGACCAAGGCGCAGGTGCGGCGGCTGCTGGTTGAGGAAGGTTCCGTCACCGGCGTCGAGTTCCAGCATGGCGGCAGGGCGAAACGGGCCTATGCCGCAAAGGAAACGGTGCTTTCGGCTGGCTCCATCGGCTCGCCACATATCCTGGAACTGTCAGGCGTCGGCCGCGGTGAGGTTCTGCGTCAGGCTGGCATCGATGTGCTGACAGAGGTGAAGGGCATTGGCGAGAACCTGCAGGACCATCTGCAGCTTCGGCTTGCCTATAAGGTCACCGGCGTTCCGACGCTGAACGAAAAGGCGTCGAAGCTGATCGGCAAGGCGGCGATCGGGCTCGAATATCTCATGCACCGCTCCGGCCCGATGGCGATGGCGCCGAGCCAGCTTGGCATCTTCACCCGCTCCGGTCCGGACAAGGAAACGCCCGACCTGCAATATCACGTGCAGCCGGTGTCACTGGACAAGTTCGGCGATCCCGTTCACACCTTCCCGGCGATTACGGCAAGTGTCTGCAATCTCCGGCCGGAAAGCCGCGGTTCCGTGCATGTCTCCAGCCCCGATTTTGCTGCCCAGCCCGTCATTGCTCCAAAATACCTCTCGACGCAGCGCGATCGCGACATAGCTGTTCGTTCGATAAAGCTCACACGCCGGATCGTTGCGCAGCCTTCTTTCGCCCGCTTCCATCCGGAGGAGTTCAAGCCGGGACCGAGCTACCAGAGCGAAGCGGAGCTCGAGAAGGTGGCGGGCGATATCGGCACAACGATTTTTCACCCAGTCGGCACCTGTCGCATGGGCGTCGACAAGGAGAGCGTCGTCGACCCGCGGCTGAGATTGCGGGCGCTCGGCAAGCTCAGGATAGCGGATGCCTCGGTGATGCCAGCCATCACCTCGGGTAACACCAATTCGCCGACGATCATGATCGCCGAAAAGGCGGCGGCCATGATCCTCGAAGACAACAGATAGGAGGAGAGCATGGCAAGGATTGGATTTATCGGGCTCGGTAATATGGGCGGGCCGATGGCGGCCAATCTCGTCAAGGCCGGCCACGAGGTTCTCGGCTTCGATCTGGCCGCACCCGTGCTGAAGGCGGCTGAGGAAAGCGGCGTGAAGCCTGCAAGCCATGCCAGCCAGGCGGTCAAGGAGGCGGAGATCGTCATCACCATGCTGCCGCAGGGCAAACATGTGCTGACGGCCTGGACCGATATCCTGCAATCGGTCGCGCAGGGCATGCTCGTCATCGATTGCTCGACCATCGATGTCGAAAGCAGCCGCAGGGCGCATGAGATGGCAAAAGCCGCAAGCTGCCTGTCGCTCGATGCACCGGTTTCCGGTGGCACCGGCGGAGCGAGCGCCGGCACGCTGACCTTTATGGCTGGCGGCTCCGAAGAGGCTTTCGCCAAGGCGAAGCCGATCCTCGAGGCCATGGGTAAGAAGATCGTCCATTGTGGCGAGGCGGGTGCCGGACAGGCGGCGAAGATCTGCAATAACATGATCCTCGGTATCTCCATGGTCGGCGTCTGCGAAGCTTTCGTGCTTGCCGAAAAACTCGGCCTCTCGCATCAGGCGCTCTTCGATGTCGCCTCGACCTCATCCGGCCAGTGCTGGTCGATCAACACCTATTGCCCAGTACCGGGACCGGTGCCGACATCGCCGGCCAACAATGATTACAAGCCGGGCTTCGCCGCAGCTTTGATGCTGAAGGATCTCAGGCTCTCGCAGGAGGCCGCACTTGCAAGCGGCGCCTCCACGCCGCTTGGCGCAGAGGCCGCGCAGCTTTATGCGCTCTTCGAGAAGCTCGGCAACGGCGGCAGGGATTTCTCCGCCATCATCGAGATGTTCCGCGAAAAGACGTGAGACGGATTTACCGCTCCCAGTAAGCGCCGATGCTCATCTTGTGACGGTCGTGGCCCTGCTCGGTCTTGAGGAAATCGCGGATGCGCTTGGCCTCGGACCGTTCGCAACCGGCCCAGACGAAAGTGTCGGCTTCGGCGTCGGCCAGGGCGCCTTTGATGGCGCTTTCGATAAGACCCATTGTGCCGGCGGGTGCGCCGTTGCGATGCATCCAGGTAAGCTCGACTGTGCCGGCGGACGGCAACGGCAATTCTTCCGAAGGACCATCAACTTCGAGGAAGATACGCAACTGTGTTCCCACGGGAACTTCTGCGGCGATGCGCGAGATCGCGGGCAGTGCCGTCTCGTCCCCCGCAAGGATCATCGACGTGGCTTCGGGGACACCACCGCCACCGGGACCGAGCGCGCCGGCAATGTCACCGGGCTGCGCATTCACGGCCCATTCAGCGCCGGGCATGTTTTCACCCTCGTGCAGCACGAAATCGATATCGATCTCGCCGCGTTCCAGATCGATGCTACGGAATGTATAGATACGCACGGTCAGTGCGTCCTCGTCCTTTGCCCATTCGATGCGACCGTCCGCGCGCAGCTTCGGCCAGACCGGCGTTCGGCCTTTCGGCGGAATCAACAGACGGAAATGCAGGCCGCCGTGGGCGAAATGTTCGGTATCATCGCAGGCAACGGTTACCCGGCGCATATGCGGGCTAATGTTGCGGGCGCCGATCATCCGGATTTCGCGCAGGTCCGGCAGGCGGTCAGCCTTCGGCGCATCCGACCACGTCAGCTCCAGCGTGTCTTCACCGGCGAAATGGAAGAGATGCTCGGCCAGCACCGAACGGACATTCTGCAGCGCCCGCGCACTCTTGCAGGAGAGTTCGATCGCAAGCTTCGGGCCTTCGTGGCGGATATCCGCCTTGCCGATGGTCATCTCCAGCGTCACCAGATCGCCGTCGCGTTTGACGGTGCTGTGTTCGACGAAATGCGAGCAAAGCTCATCGAGCATCCTGCCGGGGTCGACGGCGATTGCAACGCCGGATGCGGTAAAAGGTGCAGCCATCATTGCTTGATGTCCTTTCGCGAAAGCAGCCAGATGAGATAGGGGCCGCCGATCAGCGCCGCGAAGAGGCCGACTGGCACCTGATAGGGATAGATGACGACGCGTGAAAGCCAGTCCGCCGTCATCAGTACGCAGGCGCCGAAGAGCACGCTCGCCGCAAGCTGTTGGCCAGGCCGATGGAAGCCGGCGAGCCGCGCAAGATGCGGTGCTATGAGCCCGGTGAGACTGAGCGGACCGACGAGGAAGGAGGCGATCGCGGTCATCAATGCGGCGAGGACGGCAAGCACCAGACGGCTGGCGCCGACGCGAAGACCGAGCGCGCGGCTGGAATTGCCGCCAAGCGGCAGCATCGTCAGCCAGCGGCGAAGGAAGGGCAGTGGCGCGACCAGCACGACGAGCGAGATCACAGCCGTCCAGGCCTCAAAGGCGCTGGCGCGATTGGTTGAGCCGGAGAGCCAGGTGAGCAGGACATAACCGCGCATATCGCCCTGTGCGAGCACCATGGTGACGATCGCCATGGCGAAGGCGCCGATGCCGACGCCGGCGAGCAGCATGCGCTCCGGTGAGAACTGCGTGCGTGCTGAAATGGCGATCATGGCGCTGAAGGCGGCCAGCGCGCCGAGCGCCATGGCGATCAGCATGATGACGGGCGAAGGGAAGCCGAAGACGAACAGCGCCACCGTCAGCCCTGCGCCGGCACCACTGCTGATCCCGAGCACTTCCGGGCTTGCAATCGGATTACCGGTCACCCGCTGCATGATGAACCCGGCTGCCGCGAGCATGCCGCCGGCGCCCG
Source organism: Rhizobium viscosum (assembly GCF_014873945.1). Taxonomy (NCBI): domain Bacteria; kingdom Pseudomonadati; phylum Pseudomonadota; class Alphaproteobacteria; order Hyphomicrobiales; family Rhizobiaceae; genus Rhizobium; species Rhizobium viscosum. Next base: position 2,390,193 of record NZ_JADBEC010000002.1, read on the forward strand.
CCGCAACGATGGTGCGCGGCAGGCGGAAGGGCAGGAGATCGCTGAACGGCATGTCGGTGGCAAAATGCCAGCCGTCCTCAGCTGGGCCTAGGGTGAGGAAGACGACAAAGAGCAAAATGATCGCAGCAGAGAGTCCGGCGAGAGTGACCAGAGGTTTGGAAAGCCTCTTGAAAGTCGCTGTCGATTGCGCGGCGACCGCCGAGACGGAATGCACGCGCGGCAGCAGGAAAAGCAGTAGCGGCCCACCGAGCAGAGCGGTGGCAGCCCCCGTTGGAGCGAGATCGGTAAAGCCGGGGCTGAGGATTTGTGTCAGGCAATCGGTGAGGAATAACAGTCCGGCACCCGTCAGCGGTGCTGCGATCATCAGGCTTCCAGCGCTGCGCGCGCCTAAGAGCCTTGCGATTGCAGGGGCAGCGAGGCCGAGAAAGCCGATGACGCCGACTTCGGCGGTGACCGAGGCTGCGAGCCAGACGGCAAGAGCGAGAATGGCAAACCGCGCGGAATGCAGCGCGAGGCCGAGGCTCCTGGCGCTGTTATCATCGAGCGTCAGAATGCGGAGCGGCCGTACGAGTAGCATGGCAGCAGCGAAACCGAGGATGAGGCGTGGCCCGAGCGAAAGCACGCCATTCCAGTCCTGCTGGCTGAGCGAACCGGCGCCCCAGATATAGATCGACATGGCATATTCGCCGCGCGCCAGGATGAGCGTAACACTCAACGCGGCGGCGATCATGCTGACGATCATGCCTGAGAGCGCGACAGTGACCGGATCGAGCCCGTGTCGCCAGCTGAGCGCCAGCACGATCGCGACGGCCCCGAGCCCGCCGCCGAAGGCGACAATCTCACGCGAAAACCCTGATAGCAGCGGCGAGAAGCTGAGGGCTGCCGTCATCGCCAGTTCCGCACCGGAGGCAATACCGAGCGTCGAGGCGTCGGCAATTGGATTGCGCAGCACGCGCTGCAGCAGCGTACCGGAAAGGCCGAGTGCCGCACCAGCGATCAGCGCCAGCACGGCGCGAGGCAGGATGCTGTTCCAGAGCAACACGCCGTCGAGCATGGCGGCTTGAGCGGTATCGCCGGGTACCTGCGGGCGCGTTGCGATCAGAAGCGTGAAGGCAGCGATGCAAAGGGCCGGAAGCACGATCGCTGCAAATGGAATACTCGGACCGCGGGCAGGCCGAGCGACACTAACCATTCCATGCATGACCAAGCCCCTCCTGCAGAAGATCGGCAAAACGCATGGCAGCCGGCAGCCCGCCATAGGGATTGATGGAGCCAAGAATCAACACGCGCTTTTCCCGCACCGCCGGCAGCGCATTCCAGAAGGCGCTGGTCGAAAGTGCCTCGATCGCCTCTGCCGGGTGAGGCGGGATCATGACGATCCAGGCATCCGGCATCGACGCGAGCGTTTCGATGCCGATGGGCGCGGCGGCCGAATAGCTGGTTGCGTCCCGCCAAGCGTTGGTGAGCCCGACACGCTTCAACACCTCGCCGAACATGCTGTCGGAGCCGAAGACGCGGAAATGCCGGGCATCACCGAGATTGATCGGGATTACGGGCCGGCCGTCGCCTGCTGCAAAACCCGTCTTGTAACGGTCGAGCTTGGCGGAAATCTCTTCGGTGAGCTGCCTTGCGGCGGCGAGCTGCAGCCGTTCGCCGATCGCGATCGTTGCCTGTTCGGCAAGCGCGTAAGGGCTTTCGTCCGGCCTGTAGATGGCGTGGCTTTCTACAGGCGTGATCGGCTGCATTCGGGCATCCGCCCAGGCGTAGAAATTCGAGTTGAAGATCAGCTCCGGGCGGGCAAACCGCAGCACCTCGAAATTCGGCGTACCACGCAGGCCAAGGTCGGCGACGCCACCGGGAACGACAGGCGTTACCGCCACCTCGCGGAACTGGCGGAGTTCCGTTCCGGCAACCACATTGGCGCCGATCGCCAGCAGGGTTTCGAGCAGGGCCCAATCGAGGGTCGCGACGCGCAGGCTGTCGCCCGCCCGCAGGAGCGCGGGGGCCGACAGCGCGGCCGCCGCACCGGTCAGAAACTGCCTGCGGGAGAAAAATGCCATGGCCTACAACAGATAGCTGACCGGCTCGTTGCGAACCGGATGCGGGAAGACGCCCATGCCGACGCCGAAGATCGACTGCAGCATGTCGGCCTGCATGATTTCGGCCGGTGCGCCTTCGGCAGTGATGCGACCACGGTTGAGCGCGATGATTGCGTCGCAATAGCGCGCTGCGAGATTGATGTCGTGCAGCACGATGACAACGGTCAGGCCGCGTTCATGGCTGAGCTCCTGCACGAGTGACAGCACGCTTGCCTGATGCGCGAGATCGAGCGCCGATGTCGGCTCGTCGAGCAGCAGGCAGCGGGCGTTCTGGGCAAGCATCATCGCGATCCAGGCGCGCTGGCGCTCGCCGCCGGACATGCTGGCAACGAGACGATCGGCAAAATCCTCGAGTTCTGTGCGAACGATCGCTTCCTCGACCATGTCGTGGTCGGTGGCACTGAAACGGCCGAGCGTGCCGTGCCAGGGGAAACGGCCGAGCGCCACCAGTTCTCGCACCGTCATGCCATCGGTCGCAGGCGTGAATTGCGGCATATAAGCGACATGGCGGGCGAAGGCGCGGCTGCCCCAGTCGGCGTCCGCCTTGCCGTCGAAGGAGATCGAGCCACTCTTCGGGCCGATCTGCCGGGCAATGATTTTCAGCAGCGTGCTCTTGCCGGAGCCGTTCGGGCCGACAAGGCCATAGATGCGGCCGGCCTCAAGCGTCAGATCGATACCATCAAGAATGGGTCTGTTGCCGATGGCATAGTCGATCCCGGTAAGGTTCAGGAAGGGCGTGGACACAAGGAAACTCCGGCTTTGCTGCAAAGGGGTCGGGAGGGTCGAGCCCTCCCTTTCATGCAGCTTCCTGAAAAACTGAACTCGATTTGTCAACTTACCATTTCTTGCTGAGTTTGAAAGTGACCGTGCGCGCATCGCCATAACCGCAGACAGTCAGGCCGCCGCAGCTTTCGACATATTCCTTGTCGAAGAGGTTCGCGACGTTGAGCGAAGCGCCCCAGTTTTCCTTCTCATAGCGGATCGCCGCATCGACGAGGGTGGCAGCCGGCACCTTTGCGGTATTGGCTTCATCAGCCCAGGACGTTCCCTGATGGCGTACGCCGGCGCCGAAGCTCAGGCCTTCCATGACGCCTGTCGTGACCGTGTAGTCGACCCAGAGCGAGGCCGTCACCTTCGGCACGATATAGGGCGACTTACCGACAAGAGCGGGATTGGCGTCGTTTTCCGTCACTTCCATATCCGTATAGGCAAGCGAAGCGAGGACCTTCCAGTTGTCGGTGAGGTTGACCTTGCCTTCAAGTTCGGCACCGCGCGACACGACCTCGCCAAGCTGGCTCTGGGCGAAAGTTGCAGGGTTGGTCACCGTATTGTTGCGCTTGGTGATGTGGAAGACGGAAGCCGTCAGTGTGCCGTCGATGAAGGTCGGATCATATTTGATGCCACCTTCGAATTGCTGGCCCTCTTCCGGCTTCAGGGCGCCGGAGACGCCAGTGCCGATCAGCGGATTGAAGAAGGTCGCAGCGCTGACGTAGGGGGTCAAGCCGTTGTCGAATTCGTAAGCCAGGCCGACACGTCCGCTGACGGCGCTGTCGTCGGAATTGTAGGTCGTCCCGACGACCGCGTCGGAATCGGTATCCACATAGTCGTAACGGCCGTTGAGCGTTAGCAGCCAGCCGTTGCCGAAATGGATTTGGTCTTGCCCATAGATGCCGAGCTGCCTCTGCGTGACGACCTGATCGATCTGTGTGCTGTTTGCCGGCTGTGGCAGACCGTAGATCGGGTCTGTGGCGCTGATCGGCGTTGCAGAAATCGGCCACGTCGGCCATTTCTGCAGATTGTCGAGATTGTAGTATTTGTAGTCGAGGCCGACGAGCATGTTGTGGGTGGCACCGCCAAACTCGGCTTCGCCTTCCAGTCGGTTGTCGATACCGAAGGAATCGACGCCGGAACGGCCCTCGAAACCGATGCGGCCAAGCAGGTAGTCGGGGCCGGTGGGCACGCCGCCGACCCATCCGTTGAGGTAGGGACCGATCTCATGCTTGTCGAGGCGGCCGTAACGTAGATTCTGGGAGAATTTGATGCCGTTGTCGAACTCGTGCTCGAATTCGTAGCCGATCATCTTCTGGACATAGCTGCCGTCATCGATGTCAGGCTCACCGTAGAAGGCGTCGCGCGGAATCTTGCCGAACGGTGCATCCTTGACCGTGCCGACATAGGGGAAGAAACCGTTGCCAGTATGAACCTGGTCGAGGCCGCCGAGATAGCCCCAGACCGTGAAGCGTGTTGCGTCGTCAGGCGCGATTTCCAGCTGCGGCATGATGAAGCCACGGAAATCATGTGAGAAATCCGAATAATTATCGCCGCCGGCAATCTTGCCGGTGATGCGATAGGTCATTGTGTCGCTGGAGCCGACCTTGTCGGAGATATCAAAGCCGGTAAAGGCGTTGCCGTTACTGTTGATGCCGATATCGGTGTAGTAAAGCGGCTCGTCGAGCGGGCGCTTGCGCACGAGATTGATGATGCCGCCCGGGTTGGCGCCGCCATAGAGAACCGAGGCAGGGCCTTTCAGAACATCGATACGCTCCAGCATGAAGGGATCAATCTGGAAGCCGCCGAAGCCGTAGCTGAAGAGGGTGAGGTTGTCGAAGAAGACCCCGGTCTGTGTGGCGTTGAAGCCGCGGATGTAGAACCAGTCGGTATCCGGGTCGTTGCCATAGGGCTGGGCTATGACGCCAGGTGTATAGAGAAGTGCTTCATCGACCTTGTTGGTGATACCGCGGTCATCCATTTCCTGCTTGCCGATGACAGACACCGACTGCGGGATTTCGTTGATCGGCGTATCGCTCTTGGAACCGGCGGACGAATTCTTCGCGACATAGCCTTTGACCGGTCCGGTGGCGGTATCATCGCTGGCACTCTGGACGACGATCGGCGCCAGTTGCGTCGGATTGGCGTCTTGGGCCAGGGCAGGCAGAGCCGCCATGATGCCAATGACGGCCGTTCCCGCTAGAAGATGTGCCTTGATGATGAGACCCCTGGTCTGCGCTCGCATAGAATACCCCACTCGTGCCGTGGCCTGCCTTGCCACGGTATGGCCTTGAATAAGTCGAGTGTTTAACTCAATTTTAATCAGGCGGATTGTCGCGATCGGGTGGAAATTGAACGTTCTTGGGCAATTTTCCGCAGTGCGCGCAATTGCTCGGACGTGTTACAATTACGCAATCTGCGCCTTCTTCCAGTTCGCCGGCGTGGTTCCGAGATGCTTGCGGAAGACTCGGGTAAAATGCGCCTGATCGGCAAAGCCGGTTTCCACGGCAATGGTCGTTAGCGGGAATTCACTCCGGACCAGCAGGTGTTTTGCGCGCTCAAGGCGCGTATTGGTCTGATATTGATGCGGCGCCACGCCTGTCGAAGCCTTGAAGGCATGGCTGAAATGCGATTGCGACAGGCCGGTCAGGACAGCCAGTTCCTCGAGGCGGATATTGCGCAGGCAATTCTCCTCGATGAATTCCGTGGCGCGGCGCAATTGCCAGGCGGCAAGCTTGCTGCGCTTGCGCGGCTGCACCTTGGTGAGCTTTAGCACATCGATGATGAGGGAGAGCGCCAGGCCGTCGCCATAGAGATCATGCAGCGGCAGCGGATTGACGCATTCGGCGGCAATCAGCTGGGCGAGCGACAACAGGCGCTCATCGGAAAACAAGAGCTGCGCATTGGCGAGGCGCTGCGGATCGAGATCATCGCCGAGCCTTCGGCTGATGGTCTCGACATCGAAATGGATGTCGAGATGGCGCAGGGAATGCACATTCACCAGATCGGCCCAGACTTCCATATCGGCCG